>JAPLNF010000157.1 GCA_026692965.1 Planctomycetota bacterium | reverse complement strand
CCTTGATTAATCCATCGTTCGAGAAGTTTCTTCTGCTCTGCGCTCAACCGCCTGTTCGATTTTGCAGGAGGCATAAGCTCTACTGCTTTATCTGAATGAATCCTTTTTACCAGTTCGCTTTTAGCGGCATCCTTCGGAACAACGGCCCCTGATTTGAAAGCAGATTCTTTTTGATCGAGTCGTAAATCTGCCTTGCGCTTGTTGCCATCCTGCCCATGGCAATAAAAACAATTCTCCGAAAGTATCGGCCTGATATCGCGATTGAAATCAACAGGGGATTCATCTGCATATCCCAGACTCAGGGTGCTGATCAAAAGGGGAAGAACGAATAGCATGAACAAACTCCAACCTGGCGGGATTTAAAACAAGCATTCCAAATGTATAGTATCACAAATTACCGCAAGGGTACACTTTTTAGAACACCCCAATAGGTCCTGAAACACTATTTTTTTAGCACTCTAACTCGATGGTTTTCACTATCGCCAATAAATACCGAACCATCAGCATCAACAAAAATACCATGGGGCCTTGCAAGTCTACATTTGAACGGGTCACCATCAGGGCCATCCGCTTTTTTACCATCGCCCACCAACAGTTCCAAAGTTCCTTTTTTCATATCAATCATTCTGATGGAATGGGATTCGGTGTCTGCAAGATAGATATTCCCAGAAGCATCTAGGCTGACGCCCTTGGGGCCAGCAAGGGTAGCGAGCTTTGCGGGGCCACCGTTTCCGGTAAAACCAGATTTCCCCGTGCCTGCAATATGATTGATGATGCCTGACTTAGGATCGAGTTTCAACACAGCATTACCCTCACGCAATGCAAGCCAGAAAACGCCATCAGGAGCAATGCAAACAGCCCGCGGCCCATTAAGAGTTGATCCCACTATTTTCGAACCATCAGGAGATGTCTTTTTTTCGCCATTCCCTGCGTAGGTACTTATCATCCCAGTCTTCATGTCAATCTTACGAAGCCGATGATTGATGATATCGCATACAAAAATATTATCAGAAGCATCGATAGCCAAACTATGTGGCGCACTAAGTTGCCCCTTGATAGCAGGGCCATTATCGCCAGCGAATCCCGCTTTCCCCGTACCCGCAACCGTGCTGATGATTCCAGTTTTGGCATCCACCTTTCGCACCACATGATTGCCAATTTCTACAAAGAAGAGATTGCCTGCCTTATCCCAAGCGATTTCATAAGGCTGGTTAAGCGAAGCAGCAGTTGCGGGGCCGCCATCGCCTGCATAGCCATTCTTTGCGCTTCCTGCAACCGTAGTAATGATCCCATCCTTGGCAACCTTGCGAACCCTGTGGTTATCTACATCGCAGATATAAAGTGCGCCATCGGGCCCACGAGCAATATGGAAAGGATTGTTAAGCTGAGCCTTGGAAGCTGGGCCGCCATCACCTGAAAATCCTTTAACCCCAGTGCCTGCAAAAGTTTCGACATTACCGGCATTAGCTATGCACGAAAACAAAAACATCCCTGTGATTACTGCGGAAAATCGATTCATAATACAATACTCTTAGGTCATTAAAAATCAGAGCCCTATGGTAACATCTTCTTAAAGGTGGCCCAACAAAGATTTCGCACCGGAATTCAAGCCTTTCCTAAAAAAGAAGGGGATTACAACTATTCAAATAAACAACCAAAATTTGTCCTCATCTAGTTAGGGGGTAATGGTTGAGTAAAATTTACAGTTTTCATGTTGCCGAGATTCTTAGTTGCTGTTGTTTTCCAATGAAATTCATACTCGGTCTTACACCTTTACCGGAGGTTAAAATGTTAATTAGAAAAAAAGTTCTAGAAGAATCGATTTTAGTGCTTTCATGAAAGAGGGTATTGTTTTCAACTTGACTAAATTTTTACACTTTTTATTTGACAGCATATCGTTAAAAAATATCATAAATATATGATTATTTTTCAATTTTAAAGGAGTTTTTATGATTCGTATATTTGGACTTTTTATGTTTTCAATTGGAATTTTGACTCTTGCAACTGCTCAGGATAAAGTAGTTGCAAAAGACCCTGCGGAATTAAAAGCTATCGAAACTCTGCGTAATATGGGCGCTCAAGTTTTGGAAGTTAACGATATCCAAAAATACACAGCTATATCTTACCCTAAAAATTTACAAACTTTTACTGCTGACTATCTCACACCAATTAAAGCTCTTAATGGCGATGTACATCTTAATCTTTCTAATCAACCTATTAATGATGGGCATTTAGCTCAAATTGCATCTATGGACAAAATAACTCATTTAAACTTGGAAAAAACCAAAGTAACTGACAATGGCATTGCAAATTTAAAAGGCTTGAAAAATATTGAATCTCTCAATTTGAATAGCACCCAAGTAACTGATGCTGGCCTTGCACACCTTAACAGCTTCAACAAACTAAAAAACGTTGAACTTGGGCAGACCAAAGTAACACAAACAGGAGCAGCAAGATTAACCAAATCAGTCTCTGGCGTGCAGGTTCATACTGGTCATGACACCCAGGCTGGCAAATCAGGCGTAGGCGTTTCTGACAAGGCTGGTGTAGGCGTTTCTGGCAAGTCAGCCGTAGGCATTTCTGACAAGGCTGGTGTAGGCGTTTCTGGCAAGTCAGCCGTAGGCATTTCTCAAGCCAAAGAAGGCGAAGCCAAAGGTAAAGAAGCTCAGGCCAAGGGCAAAGAAGGCGAAGCCAAAGGTAAAGAAGCTCAGGCTAAGGGCAAAGAAGGCGAAGCCAAAGGTAAAGGAGCTCAGGCCAAGGGCAAAGAAGGTGAAGCCAAAGGCAAAGAAGCTCAGGCCAAGGGCAAAGAAGGTGAAGCCAAAGGCAAAGAAGGTGAAGCCAAAAGCAAAGAAGGTGAAGCCAAAAGCAAAACTGGTAAAAAAGAAGGAAAAAAATAATAATTTTGTTAGTATCAAAAAATTTAAGTTAAGCGAAACGCTAATTTAACGCAAAGAACCCACCTTCGACTATGCCGATGAGTGGGTTCTTTTTTAGCTATTAGGTATACTTTTCTTAAACTGCACTAGGTTTTATCCACAGTAAATTAAAATGTTAACAATAATATAAAACTAATTATCTAGTTCTTTTCTAATTCTAGGGTTGCATTTTGATTTCCAATGCAATTCAAACTGCACCAGATAAACTTAATCCCATCTTAATCTTTTGCGGTTATACTATTTGTTTAAAGTCTACAAGTTTACAAGGCACAACTTATCATGAAGCTCTATCTAACCACCATTTGCTCTTTCTTACTTTTCATGATTTCAACTACACATACTTTTGCGCATGATGGCCATGCTCACCCCATCAACGTTAACGAACTTAATTTGCTACCTAACTTTGATGCGACTACTAATCCACCCCTAAACGTCTCAACCATCTTCCTTGCAACTTTGTTCGTTCTTATTTTACTCATCGCAATTATGAAAGTTTATCAGACAAATAAACTGTTTAATCCCATGACGATTGTTGCAGGGCTTTTCATGATCTGCCTCTTCGGTTGCTTCACAGAAGAAATCAAAGACACCTCGCCCCCATCCGAAATAATGAAGCACTTCGAGCCTTACCAAAACTCTTTGGAATTACGAAAAGACGATACCCATCTTTTTGTGGGCTCAAACGGTTTTCCTGATCACCCCATGATGGTTGGCATCCAAGCTTGGCAACAACAAGTACCCGTTCCCCAACCTTACAAAGGT
>JAPLNF010000156.1 GCA_026692965.1 Planctomycetota bacterium | reverse complement strand
TTCCTGACTGAGGAGACTATCGATGGCCCTGATGCCAAAGCGGGTAAAGTTTCGAAAAAGCCAACGCGGCAAAATAAAAGGTAACGCCCATCGGGGCAATACCGTAAGCTATGGTGAATACGGCTTACAGTCACTAGATTCTGGATGGCTTTCTGCACAAGCAATAGAAGCGGGTCGTATTACGGCTTCGCATGCTATTCATGGTGAAGGAAAGTTGTTTATTAGGGTTTTCCCTAATAAGTCCATTACTTCCATTCCTGCTGAAACTCGTATGGGTAAAGGCAAGGGGGAACCAGAATATTGGGCTGCTGTCGTAAAATCTGGCATGATTTTATATGAAATTGGTGGACTGCCTGAAGCTATTGCAAAGGAAGCATTAAGCAAAGTTGCTTATAAAATGCCTTTTCGATGCAGGCTTGTAACTAGAAGGCCAAGTATTGGATAATTATCAGGTTATTCCTGATAGCTGAGGTAAATTATTATGAAATCAGTAGACTATAAAGGGATGAGTGACGAGCAGCTTGAAGTGTCATTGAAAGATTTGGTGAAGAATCTTTTTCACCTTAGATTTCAATCTGCAACTGATCGTCTCGAAACTCCTAGTGAGATTCGTAAAGCTAAAAAAGAAATTGCAAGAGTTAAAACTTTTCAACGAGAGCGTGTGATTCTTAAAGAGCGCGCTTTAAGTTCAGGGAGTAAGTAGAAAATGTTGGAGGCGCAAAACACCCGTGGTCGAAGACGTGTTATGGTTGGTGTTGTCACCAGCGATAAGCGTAGCAAAACCCGAACAGTGGTAATTCCCCGCTTGGTAAAACATCCCAAGTACGGAAAATATATCCGTAGAAGTACTACTTGCCATGTTCACGATGAAAACAATGAATCTCACATCGGAGATACTGTTGAAATTGTAGAATCAAGGCCATTTTCGAAGACAAAGTTTTGGCGCTTGTCAAGCATTGTTAAAAAGGGCCAATCAGCATCTCCTAGTGTTAAGGATATTGCTCAACCGGTTTAGACCAAGCATAGTAGATTTTAATCTATTATCTAACTCAGAAAATATTGGGTATCTTATGATTCAGATGTATAGTTACTTAGATGTTGCAGATAATACCGGTGCAAAAGAATGCATGTGTATTAAAGTGCTTGGTGGCACCAAACGGCGTTCCGCAGGTTTGGGCGATGTCATCGTATGCAGTGTAAAAAAAGCAATGCCTGGTGGTGAAGTTAAACCAGGTGAGGTTGTAAAAGCTGTTATCGTTCGAGTTAAAAAAACAACCCGCAGGTCCGATGGCAGTTACGTCCGATTCGACAGAAACGCCTTGGTTCTTGTTGATGCAGAAATGAATCCTCGTGGTACTCGTATTTTCGGTGCTGTAGCTCGAGAATTACGCGACTGTGGTTTTGCCAAAATTGTTAGTCTTGCTTCCGAAGTTGTATAACTTCTTCCTTATGATTTGCTGAATAAGAGATTAAGCCATGCATGTAAAAAAAGATGATCTTGTCGAAGTGATTGCGGGTGATGATGCCGCCAAAGGCCGAGCCCTTAAAGTCCTTCGTGTATTAACAGCCAAAAATCGGGTAGTTATCGAAGGTGTGAATCGTGTTTACAAACATGTGAAGCCTAATAAGCTAAATCCCCAGGGTGGCCGGCTCTCAGTCGAAGCACCGATTGCTGTTTCTAATGTCTTGCTTTTTTGCCCTAATTGCAAAAAGGGTATTCGCTACGGTCGAAAGATTGCAGCGGATGGCAGAAAATTCCGAGAATGCAAGAAGTGTAAAGCTGATTTAGGTACGATTTCCAAAGCCAAGTAGTGTTAATGAACTTCTGATTGGTTATTTTTATTATATGTTTTTGGGCGAAAGCCCGGTGAGTGAACAATGGCAAGGTTACTTGAACGATATCATAAAGAGATAGTCCCCCTAATTTCCCAGAAACTTGGGAGGACTAATGTATTTAGCCTACCAAGGCTTTCTAAAATCGTTATCAATATGGGTGTGGGTAAAGCGTTGCAAGATAAATCCAGAATGGAACAATCTGCTGACCAACTTGCTCATATTGCAGGCCAACGCCCTCAGATCACCAAAGCAAAATTGGCGGTCAGCGGCTTTCGCTTGCGAGAAGGAAATGCCATCGGTTGCAGAGTAACTCTGCGCGGCAAAAGAATGTATGAATTTCTTGACCGCTTGGTAAGCATGGCTCTTCCTCGTATTCGCGATTTTCGTGGGTTGAATCCCAAGAGTTTCGATGGCCAGGGTAATTACAGCATGGGTATTGCTGAACAGGGTGTATTTCCAGAACTTGATCCTGACAAATTGAATTTTGTACAGGGTATGGATATTACCTTCGTTACTACTACTAAAAGTGATGAAGAGGCGCGTGACCTACTTCGTGCTTTTGGTATGCCCTTCAAGGAATAATTACGGGAAAAAGTTAACATGGCAACGGACGCAAAATTAGCTCGCTTTCGTAGAGATATGGCGAGACTAGACAAAAATAAGAAAGACCCTAAAAATCATCCCATGCTTCCTAGGGATAAGATTCGGGTGAGACTTCGTTGTAAGATTTGTGGTCGACCCAAAGCGGTTTATCGTAAATTTGGT
>JAPLNF010000155.1 GCA_026692965.1 Planctomycetota bacterium | reverse complement strand
TTGGCTTTACCACCCATGCCATCGCACGAACCCTGGATAATCCCCACCTCGAAAACTTCCTACGATCTTTCCGCGAACGCACAGGCCAAAAATTACTCGCCAAGAAAGGCGACTTCGATCAGATGACCAACATCCTTGCTGCAGGGGGCACCATCGCAACCCTTGCAGATCAAGATGCAGGCCCTAGAGGACAGTTTGTTGATTTCTTTGGCAGGCCCGCTTCCACACACAAAGCAATCGCTCTTTTGGCAATGGAATTTAATGTGCCCATGGCTGTAGTAGGGGTGCCCCGAGTGGGTAAACCCATGAAGTACCAAGTCGTTTGCGAAGATATTATCGACCCCCAAGAATACGAAGGCCGACCCGATGCCCTTCATGCAATCACCCAGCGCTACACTAGCGCACTCGAACGGATGATCCGCAAATACCCCGAGCAATACTTCTGGCTGCACCGAAGATGGAAGCACCAACCCCCTGTGAAAAAAAGTAAACAACCCCAGGCAGCATAGCTTGATGCCGCATAATACTCCCCACAAGGATTGCCATGATCAGCAATGAATCCGATGCACGATTCTATGTTGCAAAATCCACCATCAAGGGTGCTGGTAAGGGTTTGTTTGCCAAGATAGCAATTGCAAAAGGCGACAAGCTCGAAGTGTTAGGAGTGTTAGTGCCTGCAAAATCACTTGCAGACCGTTGCACCACTTATGCAGATGCCTACAAGTTTCGTATCGGGAAATATCTGCTGATCCCCACGGGGTTAGGGGGCATTGCCAATCATTCAGATACCCCCAACGCTAAAAAAATCATCAAGGGTTCGAGGGTTTATCTAATTGCCCTCAGAGATATCAACAAAGGCGAAGAAGTGCTTTACATCTACGGTGCCTACGCCCAAAATAGATTCTTAAAAAGTTAACTTCTGATAAAAGCATCAACCTATGTTGCTACTTCACAGGGTCAATTTTTTTCTCCCGCTTAGTGACTTTCCAATCTTGCGTAACCTTAATAGGCCCGATGGTCGTAGACTGAGTCGTGATCCAATAAGCAGGGGTTTGCAATGCAATTAAATTGATGCGTTTGTTGCTCAAGGGATTTTGTACATCAATATTTGGATCAACATGCTGTGTAAAAAATGCTGCGTAATCAATTCCAAAACAGGTGTCAGGATCAATCTTGGTTTTCTTGTTGTAAAGCGCAGAGCCCGGATCCGCTGGCACCCAACCAATATCGTCAGCAAAAAACTCGCATCGTACACTCATCTGGCTGTATTCTTTGATTTTAAGTTTTTCAATCTCTGTAGCACTCATAATCATGCGGCCCCATAAAGACCTTGCAGGCACCTTGTTGGCGCGAAGTATCGCAACAAATAAATTCGAGATGCCACCAGCATCCGACTTCATCATGACGCTTACCGCAGTTGATTTCCGGTCCATCTTGTCTGTAAAATCAAAATCGACCTTGTAATTTATCTGCCTGAATACTTTGCGTGCGAAGTCAATGTCGCGCTCTCCCTCTTGGCGAATCACTTTGTTGTTTTCCATCCAAATTTGAAATTCCTTATCTTTGAATTTCACATCGCCCCACTCCATCAGATAAAGATTTTTTTCCTGTTCCTTCAAAGGTTCAACTTTTACCACAGGCATATCATCGGTAGCAGGTACTAATTTCCGTGCGGTCAACTCTGCCTGATAACTTACCTTCACATCTATCAAATCTTTGTTGATGGGCTCTTTCACAATAAGACGATTCAAATAAACGGTTCGCATAAAAGGGCTGAAATCGCGCACCGTAACTGGCGGGGTCTTGGCATTCAACACCAGCACCTTCGTTTGTACATTTTTCTGGGTGGGAAGCTCGGGTGCCTTGCAGGTGAAAATACCCCACTCCTTGACATTCATATTTTCGCCACTGGCCCGGTATGAAAGTTCACCTTCAAACAAAACCGTTTCTACATTCTCAAAACTCCAGCGGGTTACCACGGGTTTCTTAACATCGTCCGTCTGATTCAGCAGCAACCCTAATATTAAATTCAAGATCATGAGAAACTCCTATTACTTGTTGGATTCAATCAAGATTGGGATACGCAAGACTTCCCAATCTTTTTTACCATCTAGATAATTCAAATATTGCGCACAAGCAGAAATCAAATGGGCATAACCGCCGGTATCTGAATAATGATCCCAATCTGCCCCGGTTTCGATTCCCGTTGGAATAAACCCTTTGGTTGCAAAAACTTTACTCCAGTTAAAGATCCCCTCCGCAACTTCCCGCTCGAGACTTTTTACAACATCCGCTTGGCTGCTTGCCAAGATAAATTCTACTTCATCACCTTCGATTTTAATGGCATACTTTTCCAGTTCGATGGAATTCATCCAAGGAGATTGGGCTTTGTCCACCGTGGTGGGAATGATGCAATCAATGGTTCTATTTCCACCATTAAGTGTTGCAGAAAATTTTCCGCTGAGCAATACCCCTGCAAAACTTCTTGCCTCTAGATTCCCATCATCTTTGATAATCAAATCGCATCCAAATCGCTTTGAATCTTTTACTTGGGTAATCGTGATTTTCTTGATGTTAATTGGGAGAGTCGTTTTGATCCCAACAGAAGTCGGCGTGGCTTCCAATGAAACAACATGCTTTCCTAACTTAAGGTTAGTGGGTACAGCATTCTTGCTTGGGCTGATAAGTGAATCATGAATATTTACCCTTGCAAGGCCTTTATAAAATGTCTCGATCGAGGTATCCCAAAGATCGGGGAATTGCTTGAACGCTTGCAACGCCAAAGCGCATTGAATCATATTTTGTGGTCCGAATCTTGAACCCATCGGCCTAGGCTTTCCTGAAGGGCCTTTCTTATCTGAACGATAATCAGCAGGCTTCCCCGCAAGGAAATTAATCGGGTGTAAATCAAATCGATTCATCCCCGCTGCAACTAAGGCATCATCTGAATAATAACGATAAAGCTTTGGTTCGGTGAAGGCATCGTAAACAAGTTTAAATGCAGCAGCCCGGGGCAGTTTCCCATGCCTCGCTATAGCAGAATAATATTTGTACTGTTGATCGTCTGCAAAACCAGGGGTTGCATATTTGCGATCAGAGATAGTAGCTTCAAGTGCTTGCCTGTAATGATTATTCAAAAGTGCCAGAGTTAAAACCGAGGCATCAGGCACTAAACGCATGAACGCAGGATCTGAAAGCACAAGCGCGGCAGGCGCATCACACATGGGAATATGGCCATGATGTCGCATCCTACAGGCCTGCAGATTTTGAGCAGCATCAGAAAGTTCCGTACGGAAACAGTCGCCATCGTTACCTTTATATTCTCTGTAATAAAGCCAAGAGAGCTGGAGCAAAGCACCTAAATCTTGGGCAAGGTGATTTGAAGAACCCAAAGAGAAGCCTGAAAGAATAAACTCCGGGTTTGGTTTTTTATCACTGACAAACTGATCAAACGAGGGAAATGCAGGTAGCTGATTTTTATCACGCAATCGCTCTAAGCTAACCGAGCCGCCATCATCCCACCAATAAGGAACGAATCCTTTTTCCCCTTCTTGAAAGAGCCATTCTTTCTGCTGTGCCCAGATTTGTTGAGATGCAGGCCTTGCGTGGTTTATCTTGTTCGAGAAAATTTTATCGGAGTGATTCAGCACCCTGCAATAAAAAGGAAGGACATTCATTTCAAGAAGTTCGCGGTAAATAGGATCGCCAGTGGCCAAGCTAGCATTAACCATGGCTACGCCAAACCAAGCGCCATCATGCATGGTATCTAAGGCCTCGCCTTGAACAAAACAGGCAGGGGCTTTTTCTTTACGCATATCTCTATATTCGTAAGTCATACCATGCTGCATCGAACCTTTAATAGTTCGCATGTGTTTTTCTGCAACGAATGTTGCAAGTTTCTTCATGAACAAACGGGTGTCTTCTTTTGAAAGCTGATCTTGGGCGATGCAAGGCATAGCAAGCAAGCACATCAGCAAAATAATGCCCGAAGATTTAAGCATGAAAGATGATCCGTAAGTTAAACATTACCGTAGGCATTATTATTACAGCTTCAAAGCAATGCAACAATGTTCAACTTTAAGGTATCGCAAGAAAAAAGATGGGATGAATTTTGAAAGGTGAGAGAAAAAAAGTTGCCCTAGGGAAGAGATTATCCCCAGAGCAACAAAACCATCTACTCAGAAGCCGCTATGTTTTTCAGAGGGTGAAACCTAGTCTGAACCCATTCAAGCGCTTTGGGAACCGCTTTGTTACCGCTCTTCAAGTCATGCTGCCCATTCGGGTCGTAATCAACGGTGATCTTGATGCCCCGCTTGTTTGCAACCTCGAGAAAACTTTGTACCTGATTCGGAATATGAAACTCATCTTTGCCACCATAGGAAATATAAAGATCCATTTCCCCATCTTTGAGATCATAGGCTTCCATGATTTCTAAAGGATTGATCGCACTTAAACCACTGAGGGCCTGATTACCCATGCCAAAAAGAGGCCGATATAAGGTACCAAATCGCAGCACGAAAAATTTTCTAGTGCCTAAAGGTTCAAGCCCTCTCATACGAGACCTGAAAGACCATGCTTCAGGTACGTATTTTCCCTTGTAATCTCCGTTGCCATCCACATATCGAAGATTCAATAAAGGCATGAACGCTATCGCAACTTTGAAACGATCCCGATGCTTGATGCCTAAAGCAAAGGAAGCAGATCCGCCCATTGAGGGCCCTAATATTGCATGGAAATCCCGCTCCGGCCTGATGGAATAATTGGTCATCATGAAATTATAAACGTCATCCATTACATAATCTTCAAAGTTACCCGCGCGGGAGTTTGCCCAAAAGGTTGCAGGCTTACTTAAACTTGCCTTGCCATTCATGCTGCCATCAGGCGCCACAAGAATAACCGGGTCCAACCTTCCATCTTTGATGGCCTGATCAAACTGATCCACCTGAGCTTGGAAGAAGAATTCTTCGTCCTGTGCAGCGCCATGCAAAAACATCGCAAAGGGATACTTCTTTGCAGGGTCGTATCCGGGGGGAAGGTAAACATACATATCCCTTTTCTGCCCCAAAGCAGCAGAGTA
Organism: Planctomycetota bacterium; assembly: GCA_026692965.1. Classification (GTDB taxonomy): domain Bacteria; phylum Planctomycetota; class Planctomycetia; order Gemmatales; family Gemmataceae; genus UBA969. Next base: position 6,433 of record JAPLNF010000155.1, on the reverse strand, counting down.
AATACGACGATCTTTTCCGTGATTGTTGGTGTAATCAACCAAGTTGCCATGCAGCTTGCGGTTGACCCGTTCGAATTGGTGCCTGCCTAAAATCGCAGGAGGAGCCTGACCAATGCCTACACCATCCACCCAGAATGAAACAATGAACGACCAGAATGTTTCCATAGTATTTTTTTGCATATGAGTTCAGATAGGTTTGCATGTTCAACCCCAATGGCTAACATGCTTTCAGAAATAATGTGCACCATGCTCGGCATACAGGCGGTCTAAACTTTAATTAAAATTGAAATTTTTTCAAAATGGAGGGCCGATTATAACGACATTAGAGACAAAACAATCTTGGAAGAAAATACCTACAGGAGAATAATCCCGATATTTTCCCACGCTTTACCAATGCAATTTGTCAAATGCCTTATCGCATCTAAAAAGCTTTATTGTTGATGAGCTAGTTTGAAACCATCGGGTATCAGAGGTGAGGTGGTAACAATTATTTACTTTAATTGGATATTAACGGGTATTAGCACGCTTTGAGTTTGATTCCCTTTTAAAAGTACCCGAAGCTCTGCGATGGTTTCGCCTGGTAGTAGTTTCTTTTCATCTAAAAGTAATCTGATCGTTGCATCATCCCCCGGGCCTTGCGCCCAGGTGCATTTGAATGCAGGATGCGAACATTCAACTTTATCAACATTCACAGGTTCGGTGCCTGCTTTATTAATGCGAACCATTTTTGCCCCAAAAGGAATTCCAACTCGACCTTCCAAATACAACCTTGAAGGCGCTGCACTCGCTAACTTCCCATCGCGTTTAACAATGGTCAGTGGAATTTTCATTTCCGCATAAGAGGCATCATCAGAAACCAAATGTATCCAAAGGTCATGCTTACCCGGAGTTAATAAATCTGAAATAAGAACCCTGATGGCTTGAACGGATTCTTTATTTTCATTAAGGGTTGGGGGATTAATTTGAAATGTAATCTGAGCGTTGCTTGAATCTGCTGCAACAATTCGCATGGGCTTGGTACGCGTATCTTTCACGCTGATAGTATGAGAGATCGCACGATCGGTAAATATGGCAGATGCTGCTGGTGTAACTTCCACCTCCACTTCAATCAAAGCTTTAACTTCTAATGCTAGCTCCTTGATTTCCCCTGTTTCTTTGTAACGAATGTTGATGCTAAAACGATGAGCGCCCTTGGGCTTGGTCAGCGTGTGGATTTCTATTGGCAAAGTAATTTCTTCGCCCGGGTTTAAAATTGTCTTGGAAAGGGTGGGCCTTAAACACCCGCAACTAGGCAGAGTTTCTAGAATCTGAAGGGCTTCTTTACCAGTGTTGTTAAGAACAAATGAATGCTTGAAAGGCTTGCCCGCAAGCAAAGACCCCGCGTTAAAAGAAGGTTCTGAGCAAATAAGTTCAGCCCGAACACTAGGTGCTCCTACCCATAACCCCAAACCTAACACAACCAGTGTTATTAACCTGCTTTTTGTCATTTACCTCTCCAGCCTCATTCTGGTATTTTTCACCTGATAATTGAGAACCTTGTAACCAAATTTAGGATTGGATCAATCTCAGTTGTGAACTACAAAATTTTTTAAAACTTTTGTACGAAATCTCATGATTGATCCCACTAATAAGGTGGCTCGATTTTTTAATTTAATTCTTTGGGAATGCAAGCATGCGCATTAATTATAAGTTTCTCTTTAATTACCTCGATGATCGACTGGATGCCTCGCAAACCCACGAGTTAATGACCTTGCTTAAAGAGGAGCCGAGGGTGCGCGAAATGCTCGATCGCCTCACTCAAGTTTTAAAAAATCCCTTGCTTCAACAACCCCATGGCAAAGAAGGCTACTGGCCCAATGCCAATCTGGTTTCCACCTACCTTGAAGGTTCTCTAAAAGGTGATGATCTAAAAGCAGTGGAAGATGTTTTACAATCAGATGATCATTTCTTGGCGCATGTTGCAACCTGTCATAAAGTAATCAGCGGCTTAATTCCAATTCCCGTTCCAACCAGAACTTCCATACGATCTTATGAATTGGGTACAGAGGTAGGCGCAACACAAAGTACTCCACCAAGACCCAAGGTGAAATCGTCTGTTATGCCAAAAGCCCAGACGCAATCAAAAGTCATCTCGAAAAACAAATTGATTCTAATGATAAGTGGCCCCATGCTTATGATCGTTCTTGGGATGCTACTACTTAAAATAATGCCCCCCATGGTAAAAACACCTGAGGAATCCAAGGGTATTTCAGAAGCGCCCAAGGTAGAGCAAGAGAATAACCCCATTGCGAAGTTGCCTGAAAAAAAAGAACTGCCTAAAGAAGCACCAAAAGTCGAGATGAAGAAAATTGAATCTTCAATTCCAATAACCAAAGTAGCTATCCCAATTCCAAAGGATGAGCCCAAAGTTTTAAAAATGATTGGAAAAGCTGATGGCGAAACTCAAACAGAAATTGCAAGCTTGCAGGAAGTAGCACGCGAAAAAATTCTTCTCTTACACAAACCCCTTCAAAACCAACCTTTTACCAAAGCTCTAAATCCAACATTTCTTAGTACGTCTTTTATTTATTTATGCCTGCCAGGTAGTACGATCAACGCTGAGATAAATAACCAATTGCAAATAAATTTTATGGGTGAAACCAAAGGCGCAAGCTTCGATCCCATGCATGTTCCCTGTGTGTTTCGGCTTTATGCTAGAAGTGTAAAGCAAGTGGATATGGCTTTAAAAAGTGGCAGAGCTATTATTAAAACTAAAGCTCCTGCAACAATCATCGTACGCTCTTGGGATTTAAAAACTGCATGGGAAGTTAATCTGAAAAATGATGCAGAACTAGTACTCGAAGCAAACACAGAAACGATTCTTCTTGGAGTTTTGCAGGGATCTTGCAGCATTCATCAAGAAGGAAAAGAAAAGCCCCTACCTGAATTTCTTGCAGGCAGTCTACATACAATCAACGCTCAAGGAGAAACAAAAAGGCTGACATCCCAAGAAAACAATTTAATCTTTTCAAACCAACCCATCCCACTTGAATATGTTTCCAACAACAAAGCTTTGGCTGCTGCATTGGATGAACTGCTGCTGGCATTAAAACCCAATCTTGATATCTCTCAGGCGATTCTAGCTTACATTCTTGCAAACAATAGTAATGATGCTAGGCGAAACATTGGATGCCTAGCGTTGGCAGCATTGGGGGAAGGGAAAAAACTTCTGGAACTATGGCGCACCGATACCGTCCAACAAAGCATGCTAAGGCTGTATAGCATCCAAGGATTAAAATTATGGTTGTTGATGGAACCGACGGGGACAGACTTCCTTTATAATGCATCATTAAAAGAAGGCTGGTTATTGCAAGCAGGGTACACGCCTGAACAATCTCAGATTCTTAAAAACCTTTTGGCACCTAAGCCCAATGTAGCTCGAAAGCAAGAATACGAAGAATTAATCGGACTATTATTAAATGAGAATACAAAAATCCGAGAGCTGGCGTACCTGCAATTGCGATACTACGCCAAAACCGAAAAGGAGTTACCTAGCTTTCTGGCTTTAGCCCAGCCTGCCTCCCGCGCTGTTGAGGTAGCAAGATGGCAAGAATTGCTTAGAAATGGCTCTTTACCAGTCAAATCAGAATAATCTTCTTCATTGATGGGCATGGACTTATAGAATAATCTCTGATTAATTCTTCAAGGAACATAAAATGAATGCTGCTTATATCAACAAGCCTGGTCCCTGTAATGAAATAATCGTGGGCGAGATCCCTACACCACAAACTATGCAGGACGAATATCTGATCCGAATAAAGGCCATCGCCCTTAATCCCATTGATATGTATATTCGAGCAGGCACCATCTCCATGCCTTTACCCAAGCAGTTTATATCGGGATGTGATTTTGCAGGGGTAGTAGAAAAAGTTGGAAAAGATTGCTCCCGCTTCAAAGAGGGCGATCGGGTCTGGGGTTCGAACCAAGGGCTTTTAGGCAGACAAGGCACCAGCGCAGAATTTGCAGCTATCAAAGAAGATTGGCTCTATCCATCGCCAGAAGGCGTTGATGACCAACAATTAGCTGCAACCTCTTTGGTCGGAATCACTGCCCACCTTGGCTTGTTCCGCAATGTAAATCTAAAAGCAGGCGAAACGATTTTTGTAAATGGTGGCACAGGCGGGGTAGGCAGCATGGTGGTTCAAATGGCCAAGGCCATCGGCGCCAAGGTTATCACCACAGTTGGTTCCACCTCAAAAGAAGATTTATGCAGAAGCTGGGGTGCAGATAAAGTCATCAATTACAAAACGGACGATATCCCCAAAGAAGTGAAAGATTACACTAATAATCAAGGTGTTCATGTTTGGTTCGAAACCCAAAGAGAGCCCGACTTTTTTAAAATAGTAGATCTGATGGCTGCCCGTGGTAGAATTATCATCATGGCAGGAAGAACCGCGCAGCCTTTATTTCCAGTCGGCCCTTTTTATGTCAAAGGCCTCACCCTTACTGGCTTTGCAATGTTTAATGCTACACCCGATGAGCAAAGGCGATGTGCTAACGATATCAACGCATGGCTTGCATCTGGAAAACTTAAATCTCATATTGGGGCGGCATTTCCTTTGTCCAAAGCTGCTGAGGCTCATAAACTTTTGGAAGAAAATACACTTAAAGGTGCTGGAACTCTTTCAGGAAAAGTCATTCTGCTTCCCTAAGTGATCCCATGAATAAAACATCCACCATAATCCTGCGTGGCGTAAATCAAAACTACAACTCCACGACATGGAGCTTTTCAGAATCCACCTTCGTAGGCAGAGACAAAACCCTTAAAGTATTTCTAGATGATAATTCTGTCAGCAGAAAACATGCTGAAATCTCTTTAACAAAAATAGGCTGGCAGGTGCGCGACCTTAACAGCACCAATGGCACTTTTATCAATGGGAAGAAAATAGCAAAAGAAACATTTACCCTTCTGCCCAACGACATCGTGCAATTTGGTGAAATTGCATTGAAGGTTGAGAATATTAATGATCTCCCACTTACTAAATCCATGGAAGATGCTGTCACCGATGATTTTAACATCGAGTCGGTATACACTTCTAATTGGGATGAATCGTTTAAAAGTCTCGGGGTCTTGGGTGACAGAACCCCCAAAGCAGGAGAAAAAATCTTCGCTCTTCTTCGAGCAGGCCATTATCTCGCAAATGTTGAGAAACAAGAAGAATTACTTAAGAATATTCTGACCGACACCGTGGCAGTCTTGGATGCCCAACGAGGCGCAATCGCTCTACTTTCCCCCATCACGAATAAACTTGTGCTCAAAGCGATCGAAACAGGTTCCGAATCCAATAGTAAGTTAAAACCCAGCAACCTGCGTATTCCCTATAGCGACACCATTGCGCAAAGATGCTTGGCAAAAGGGGAATCCATTCTTTATAAAGGTTCAGATGATGCGAAAAAAATCGAGGGACAAACGGGCAGCATTTCTGAAGGTGTGATGGAATCTATTCTTTGTGTGGTGCTGCGAACACCTCGAAAAAAACTTGGTATCCTGCATCTGGATCGTGGCCCATTGCAACCCGACTTCACCAAGGATGATCTCAAACTTGCTGATGCTCTTGCTTCGCATGTATCTTCTGGTATCGAATGTGCAATGTTACTTGATAAGCAACGTAACCTGTTTTTAAACACTGTCACAATTCTGGCGCAAGCTGTAGAACTTCGCGATATCTACACCGGGGGACACACCCACCGGGTTACTGCAATTGCTATGCTTCTTGCCCATGAAGCAAAGATGACTGAAGATGAGCTGGAAAAAATCCGAACGGGAACCCCGCTTCACGACATTGGAAAAATCGGCATTGATGATGCAATCCTGCGTAAACCCAGCAAGCTTACCCTCGAAGAATCTGAAATCATGAAACAGCATACCACCAAAGGTGCTGCTATCGTCATGCTAGTTCCCGACCTTATTGAAATCATCCCCATCGTAAGATCACATCATGAAAGATGGGATGGTAAAGGATACCCAGATGGATTGAAGGGCGAGAAAATTCCCCGTATCGCTAGGGTGGTTGCTATCGCAGATGCGATGGATGCGATGGTTTCGGATAGACCCTATCGCAAGGGGCTTTCACTAGAAAAAGCATTTGAAGAAATAGGCAAGGGCAGGAATACCCAGTTTGATCCAGCGCTTGTAGATGCGTTTTTGAACATGCGCAATCTTCTTGATAACTATCCTGAAATCCCAGAAGCATAATTCAATTTAAATTTGATAGCTGGATACATTTTCAGCGTTGGCCCTTCGCAAAATCTCTGCGAGGGATAATTTTTCAAGGATACGGAGCTGCTCGGTATGAACCTGTTTCCAGGTTTCTGAGAGGGCATTAACAATCGAAGAGGAAGTTTGAAAGTTAGTGGCTTCGGGGGCCGCAAGGGCACGATCATCCACCGCACG
>JAPLNF010000154.1 GCA_026692965.1 Planctomycetota bacterium | reverse complement strand
TGTGTTTATTACCCGCTTGGTATTCCCTTTCAAAAACCCTAGATGATAAATCCCTCTTCTTCAGCCTGGGTGCTTTAGAGTTGGGCATGGCATGCATTCTACTTGCTTGGCAATTTGGCAGGATGGAATTGACGCTTGGTGGGTTGTTGTTTTGGTCGAGTTCAGGCTACAGCTTTTTTCAGCATCACTTGTTATTTCCCATGCCTTTTACTGCAGGATTGTTAGCTGCAGTAACGCTTGCACTTTTGTTGCATCTTTTAAATAGTTTTTTTGTTTTCTTTGATTCGCTTTGGGATGAGGGTGTGCAAACGCCTGCCCAAATATCTGAATTCTGGCTGCTTCTGATTGTGCCTTTGGTCCTTGTAGTGGAATCCGCAGGCGCAGTACTTGAAGCAAAGGTTCTGGATCTTCCTCTTGCAATTTATCTTGATTGGTTTGCATTCGCTGCGTTACTGAGAGCGTTGTTGGTTAGCAGCAGTCCGTGGTTTCGAACCTTCCAATTGGCAATGGCAGGTTCGGTGGGATGTTTGTCTTTGCACTTCATAAGAATGCAACCTTGGTTTATGGAACAAGGCGGGAATTTGAGTCACCCTTGGGCATTGCAAACCTTGGGATGCTGGCTTTCTTCCCTCGCATTTGTCTGGAGTGTATTACGATTTGAGGCACGTAAAAGCCGTATCTTCCGCGATATTTGGTTCGAAACCAGAAGATCTATTGATGAATGGACACTCGCAACCCTTTGCGCAATATTACTCGGATTAGGCTTATTCAGTGGGTTCCTTTCATCTACCTCTAATTGGGGTTTGCTCCCTGCAAGCGATTGGCCCAGCCTGATGATGGGCCAGGGCATTCTTCTTTGGTATGCGATTTTGTTGGTTACGTGCATCATCTATCTTTGGGATGAAGCCAGTTATCCAAAGTTAGTGTTGTTTCATTTACTCATTGGTTTTGGTGCGACCTCGCTGGGTTATCATCTTGGAAAAGAAAACATTGCGCTTGGTTTGAATCTGAGTTGGTCCGTGTGGTTCCTTATCGGTTCTATTCTTCTTTCCTTTAATGATTCACTGAATGCTTTTTGTAATCGTTTCACTATCCGGGTGCAGGAAGGCAATCTTCCCGAGCGCGCCTTAAGATGGAATATTGCTGGTTTTGCATTACTTACCCTTGCCTGGAAAGTTGCAGAAGATCTTGCGTCAATCATGCAGGATTCCGCTCAGATTCCTTTTCAAGCAAGAAACTTCTGGGCCCCCATCGTGGTTCTTATCCTTGGGCTTTTTGTCCAAGTGTTCTCGCAGCGTAATCAGCGATTCTTATTTCATATCCAATGGCTTGTCATGGCCGCTGCAGGTGTGGGCTATGTTCGTTCCCTACATAATGCCGGGCAGTTGGACAAAGGTTGTATTGTTATTTTGCCCCAGATGATGGCCCTTGCGGGCGGACTTTTTCTTTGGGTGTGGTTTTTACTAAAGCGGTTTGTTGATTTTAAATTCGCAGATTATCCGTCAAGGGCAACTTTAAGTGCGGGTTCCCTTGCTGCTGTTGCAATCATCCTTGGATTGATGCGCCTTAATGGTTCTGCAAATGAAGCTCATATATTCACTTCAGAAGCAGGTTCTATTCTAGGCATGGTGATGCTGGGTTCCGTTTTAAGCGGCTGCACTGCATTGCGACTTCAAGAATTCGGCACCTTATATTGGCGTAATGTTTTCATCGCAGGGTTTGGAATCCTTGCTACACTTGCTTGTGTATTTGAACGAAACGAAACTTTTGCAGGTTTGAAATTTCTTGTTATTGCAGGGCCGGTTTACTCGCTTCTCTGGGTCTTTGCTTATCCCATAAAAGATTATTTTCAACAGCGCTTGATGCGGATTCAGTTCACCAACCTTAGTGAGTTGGCTGAAATTCTTCAGGGCTTGGGTTTGTTCCTGCTATTCCTGATTACTTGGGCTGCATGGCCTCTTGGGTTTACTATTCACGCAATGATTGGATTGGTATTCTTGATCGCAACCTCCATGTTGCTTGGCTGGTTTCGTAAAAGCGACAGGCATGCAAGTATTGCATTCTGGCTTTCTTCTCTGTTTGGCGCACTTGTGATTTATCATCAAAATAAAGGTGATGCTTTCGTTAATTGGTATGCGTTGATGATTGCAGGAATAGTTTGCGCAGCTTCGATTCAGACTGCAGTATGGTCACGAATCAAGGTTCTTAATAATGAATGGTTGTTGAAATCTAGGGTGTCAACTCTTGAAGCAAGTCACATTTCATTGCCTTGGGTTGCTTTGCTGCTGTTGCTTCTTCCTACAGGTGTTCAATTTGTTTTGGTAGGTAAAGAAGTTTTCTTTACCAATTGGTTAATCACCATGTCAGGCAAGACCATTTGTATTGCAATGGTATTTAGTTTAATTGCCAACCTTTATTATCGGGTGCGTGCTGGCCTTCCAATTGGAATCATTTGCACAGGCTCGGTTTTGAATTTCGGGATAGTTGCAGGTTTGATTGATTACGATAGGCAAGATAGCTTTACTAATGCCTTAATAGCCATCTGCGTAATTTGGATTTTATTTGGATTTGCAATTTCTCTTTTAGGAATTGTTTTTCAATCCCTTGGGAAAACTTCCACTTTTATTGATGAAGAATCTTGGCCTAAGAATCTTAATTTTATTCTGGTTGCATCACTTTTTGTTGCTATTCGAATGGGTGCAATCGAAGCAGTGAATCCCTGGCTTGTATTCTCCCTTATTTGCCTAGTTGCATTAGAAATGGCAATGATTGCAGGTTGGCGCAACCTTGCAGGGTATGCCTTTGCAAATATTTTGACTTCACTTGGTGCGTGCATCTATCTGGGGATTGCTTTCCACCTTCATCACCCGTTGGATATGGTTAATCTAATTTGTTTGGGCCTTGGTAGTATTTCATTTTTCTGGTTTCTGGTTTCCTCTTTGCCTATTTCTGGAATCAAACTCCTTGCCATTCGTATGACTGAATCTGCAATGCAAATTGCTTGGGTTGCTATGGGGCTAAGCGGTTCAATTGTTTATTTCGGTTGTTTGAATGGCCAGCTTTACTTAACGGATCTTCCTCTCGCATCTTATTCGATTTCTATCTTGACACTTGTTGCCCTAGTTGGATTTTTCACACAGAAAGTGAAGTTTGGCGATATGGGTTTATTTACCCTTGGGCTGGTTGCGATTGCCTACTGGCTTCGATCTAGAAACTTGCTTTATGCAGAATTAATTCAAGCTACCTGTATCCCGTTAGCTTTGCTGATGACTTTTATTACAGGCATTATTGTAATGCCTTTTTTGAAGGTAAAGCCTCTTTGGTTACCTGGTGTTCAAGGTATTGTGTCAGGTATCATTTTGCTGCTTTCGGTTTGGATCTCGTGGGATGCTGAAATTTTTGAAGAAAGAATCATAGGAGCTTTTGCAACTTTTTTTGTCGCACCTTCTGCTTTGTTTCTAGCCTGGGCAGGGCTTGGTACTTCTCGGAGTGTGCGTAGGGAATTTTTATTCTTGCTTGCTGCATCTTGGTGTTTGTTTTTGCAGGCTTTCCCTTCTCCTCTTGATGATTCACGCTGGCCACAAAGAGCTGCGCTATTACAATTTGCTATCGTAGTGCTTGCAATAGTTGGCAGATTGATTCTAGGAAAGTTAACCGGCGTCTGGGAATTTGCAACCAAATTGATCCGAGATCGTCTCCCTATTTTTGCGTTTCTTTCTATCTTTTGCACACTTGCTTTGGAAGCAATTTATTTCAACTCTGATGCAATGAAAAGCCTGCAACCTGAATGGGCGATTCAATTGGTTTTGGGTTCTGTTGCTGTGTTGGGCCTCGGTTGTTTGTGGTTTGTTTGTTTTCTTGATGCGGGAAATGCCAGCGATACTTCTTGGAAGAACACCAGATACACTTGGGGTGTTATTGTTGTACTTGTTTCAATTTTTTTGCATTGCAGACTTTGCACGCCTGAATGGTTTGGTGGTTTCTTTGGGCAATATTGGTCGCTTGGCGTGCTTATCCTTTCTTTTATTGCTGCTGGTATCTCTGAATTATTTTTCCGAAGGAACAAACAAGCCATCGCTTTGCCCATCATGCTTTGTGGCGTATTGATTCCTTTAGCACCCCAGTTATCCTTTTGGTTTAAACAATTTTTAGTTGCGTATCCTGAACAGTTTTTCTTCATGAAGGCTTTTGCGGAATCTGCAATGAGGTTGCCAAGTGATTTTGCAGCTCAGGCATTCTTGTGGTTTCTAGCAGCATTGGTTTGGGGTTGGGTTGCAATGCAGAGGAACTCTTTTTACCTTATGTTGGCTTCCTGTTTAGGATTGGTTAGCGGATTTTGGTCGTTATGGGCTAGCCAAGGTTTTTCTTTCTTCCAACATCCGCAAATGTGGCTTGTGCCTCCTGCAATCTTCCTTCTTATTTTAGAATTTTCTTTACGCTCGAAACTGCATAAAAATCTTTCTCAATTCCTGCGCTACACCGCTCTTGCCTTCCTTTACGCTTCCTCCGCTTCGGATCTTTTGATCCTAGGCATTGGTTATTCTGTTTGGCTACCCATTGCCCTTGCATTCTGGTGTGTTATGGGGATTTTGGCAGGCATGGCTACACAAACCAAAGGGTTTCTTTATTTCGGGATGGCATTTCTTCTGATGGATATTTTCTTCATGATATGGCACGCGGCTGTGGATAAAGAACAGACATGGGTTTGGTGGATAGCAGTAATTATTTTGGGAAGCGTAATCTTGGCAATGTTCACCCTGTTTGAAAAGAAAAAAACAGAAGTGAAGAATCTCATGAACAAATTAAAGTCTTGGGACTAGGTTAGCAACTAGCCTTGTCTTCTTGCTATAAACTGCATTTTTAATTAGCTTTATGCTCGTATTTTAATAATTCAATGAATTTGCTAGACTCAATTTAGCCTAGGAAGGGCCATGTTGTTGTACAAAGGAATGTTTACATGAATAGTTCAGTATTTCTTGTAGGTGTTTTTCTTTCAAGTATTTTGGGTTATGCAAATCCAGATCCTGAAGCATTAAAACAATATCAAAACCAACCCTTGATTAGTAAGTTAGCAAATCCTGTAAACACTTTTAATACCCTTTGTTTTGCAGCAGAAGCGTACCCTGTAATTCCGGGTTTGATGAAAGAGGCTTCTTCCTGCCTAGAATTTGAACCGGGAACGATATCCCCTGATATTTTAAACAGTATGATTTTGGACCTTAATGATATTCTCGATGAGTTATCTGTTCCTTTGAGTGATTTTAACGCATTACCTGGTCAGGATCGGCTTGTTGTTTTTAAAGATGAAGCTCTTAGCATTAGTTTGAAAAAATGCAATGACGGCCTTTGGCGTTTTGATAGGGAGACCGTTTCACGAATCAAATCCATGCGCATTATTTCTGCCAGTAGAACTCAAGCAAGGAAACTAATTGCTAATCAATTAAAATCTGGTTTGCACGACCCAAATAATACGATGAGTGAATTTATGATGCACGCTTGCAATGGTGATTTTATAACTGCTACGCATCATCTTGATCTTTCTGAATTTCCCCCAGACAAAATAAAAACTATGGGGGCCCTAATCGGTTGGAAACTTGCTGCGATCATTCAGCGTAAGGGCTATTTATTCACCCAGGAAATTCCGGAAGATCCAAACGGGCCTAAATATATTTGGAACGCAAGTAGTAAAGGTATGATCGCTGTACAAAGGGCTTATATACCCGGCGGGAAAGATGCTTGGCTTTTTACCAAGGATACAATTCGTGCGGTTGATTTGATGTATGAAGATATCAAAAATAAGCCCATTGATATTCGCTATAAAATAATGGGTAAAATTGTTCCCCCAGTTCCTGATAATTTTGACCCTTCACTTTTTCAGTTAAAATCCGGAAAACCTGATTCCGTACCACAAGAACTTTCTACCCCCCGTAAGCTTCTTAGAAATTTTTACCTTGCGATCATGATGGCGGAATTTGATATTAGTCAGCAAAAGAACCTCAACAACTTTCTTGATTTAAGTATGCTTCCTGTTGAAGATTTGGAAAACCTCGGCCCTAAAAGAGCAGTCATGCTCGATGCTATCCTTCGTAAAATCAGCACCGACTCTAATAACCTTGCAGATTCTTGGAGTAGTCCAACCCAAGTAATCAATGGCCCTCCGGGGTTCGAGCTTGGGATTCTCAGGCAACATGATGGATGCTGGCGTTTTGGCCCTGAAACCGTTGCCAATATTCCCACCATGTTTTCAAAGCTTTCATCTGAAGAGCAAGCAAAATATAATTACACCCACGATCTGGCCAATCCTCGTAACACCATATTTTTCTTTTTAGCTGCTGTTAATTTCTTTAATGATCGCGAAGCTAGTCGGGCATTGGATCTTTCCGAAATACCAGTTCCAGCCCGGCATGAGTTAGGCCCTGTGCTTGCCTTCAAATTAAAATTTATTTTCGACAGGCTCAGTCAGATTTATCTGCAAGAAATTCCCACTGATTCTAAGTTGGTTAGTTATGAACTTTATCGTGGACCCTTGGGAAAAATTTTTATCTCGCCTCAGGATAATGGTCAGGGAAAAATTGAATGGAGATTTGATTCGAGTTCGGTAAGGCGCATTGAATCTATTTTTAATGCTGTTATTGATATGCCTGTTCGACCTGATTTGGCAAAATTAAATTTGGTCAGGCTGAAGGCTGATTTTTGGTCAGAACCTGGTATATGGTTTCGTTTGAATGTACCTGCCAAGTATCACAAAATATTTTTCGGGCTTTGTATTTATCAGTGGGCTGTAGGGTTTATTTTTACCATTCTCAGTTTGTTCGTTGCGATCTTTTCTACTTTTTTTGTCAAAATTGGAATTCATCATTTTGTTCCAAAATCAAGTGAGGGTGTTTTTAAGACAAGAATGAGGCGTAATTTGCGAGCCTTAAAAGCTCTGATCTTTTTTACCCTTGTTTACTCTTTTATTCCTTGGCTTGATCTTCCTAATAATATCGCCATTTTTATTTACACTATAGAACAAATTTTAATAACACTTGTCGTTGCTTGGTTCTTCCTGCAATTGGTTGATACTATCGCGCTTATTTATGAAGTTTCTGAATCCATGATCAAATACAAGGGTGTTGCAGACATGCTGGTTCCTTTTATTAGCAGAAGCATAAAGCTTATTGTCATACTTACTGCCATCTCTCTTTTGATTAAGAATTTTGGTGAGGCAGAATCGCTGGGTAGATTCCTCGCAGGGCTTGGTATCCTTGGAATTGGTATTTCACTCGCTGCACAGGATTCTCTCAAGAATCTTTTTGGCACATTACTTCTCATCAGTGAAAAATCTTTTCGTGTCGGTGATAAGATCATTCTGGGTGATAAAGAAGGCACGGTTGAGCAATTAGGTTTTCGCGCTACTAAACTTCGTACTGCAGAAGATTCTCTTTTATTGATACCCAATGCCAACCTTGCGACAGCCATCATCGACAATTATGGTTTTCGCAAGCAACGAAGGTTGCGTCTCGTATTTGGTATTGATCTTCATACCGAGGTCGAAAAAATAGGTTTGTTGCATGTTAAGTTGTTGGAGAAACTTGTTGTAACTCCCAGGGTTATTGCCAACAAGACGACAATTTCGTTTTTAAAAATAGGTGAGAATGGATTGGAGTTTGAGATATCAGCTTTTGCAGATATTCAAAATGATGAACAGGAAAGAAGGCTTAAAGAAACGATTTTAGAAATCGTTTTGAACTTTGCATTGGAGATGGGAATAAAGACGACAAATCTTAAAAAGTAAAAGTTCGAATAAAAGTTGATCAATAAAAAAAGCTTCAAGAAAGCGTATGCCTTCCTGAAGCTTTTATATTTATAGAAGAAACTAATCTCTTAGCTTGATGGATACATACTTGGTTTCCAAGTAGGATTCCATGCCTTCCTGAGCTAGTTCTCTGCCCAAGCCGCTTTCCTTCATGCCACCAAATGGGCATTGGGGCGTTGCTGGCACGGGGTCGTTGATGCCGATGATTCCTGCTTCCAATCCTTCCGCCATCTTCAGCGAAGTGGTTAGGTCGTTTGTGAAAACATAGGCAGCAAGCCCATAGGGCGTGTTGTTTGCAGCAGCAATAACATCATCAATTTTATCGAATTCGATGATGGGCATTACAGGAGCAAAAGGTTCTTCGGTAAGGATTCTGCAAGTGGGGTTAAGGCCAGATATCACGGTAGGTTCGAAGAAGTAGCCCTTTTCGAATTTGTCGGATTTCTTGCCACCGGTAAGTACTTGACCGCCCTTGCCCTTGGCATCGTCAATGAGGCCTTGGGTATGTAACAGGGCTTTT
>JAPLNF010000153.1 GCA_026692965.1 Planctomycetota bacterium | reverse complement strand
GAAAGTACAAGGGTATGTTTTGAAAATCTTGGTGCTGTTAGCTTACAAATACACCGCCGGTGTTGGCTGGATCACCGCTATAGAAGGAGAACAACAAATCCAAGGCTGGGAAGCTAAAGACATTTACTTGTGGGCCACCGCCAGGGCCTGCGCCGGTGATAATGTCTGCAATTCCATCGCTGTTGCCATCGTTGATGCCAACGCGAACGCCGCCTGTGAAGTCTTCTGCATAGGCATAAAACTGGGCAAGTAATGCGCCGGTGTATGGATCCCAGACTGCAATAACAGGTGCGCCGCCTTGACCAGCGCCAGTCACGACTTCAATGTTGCCATCATTGCCGATATCGCCTGCTGCAACAAAGACACCGCCGGTGAAGGTTACGGGAAAGGCATACCATTGGCTAATTATTGCGTTGGTAGCACCATCGAAGACTTTCACATGAGGAGCAGCACCCGGGCCTGCGCCGGTAACTAAATCTAAGATACCATCATGGTTGAAGTCGATGGTTGCAATGCTGACCCCCCCGGTGAAAGATTGATCATAAGCGTAGAAGGATCGAAGAACATTAAGGCTTCTGCCATCGAAGATACGAACTTCTGGGCCGCCTCCAGGTCCTGCGCCTGCAATGATGTCTAGGATTCCATCACCGTTTACATCTTCAACCGCAACGAACACTCCACCAGTAAAGGCTGGGTCAAAAGCAAAGAAGCTTTCCATGACTTCGCCGGTTTGGGAGTTAAGGATTGCGATGGCTGGGCCACCGCCAAAGCCTGCCCCAGCGATGAGATCTGCAATGCCATCGTTGTTGAAGTCGCCCGAAACAACTTTAATGGGACCACTGAATCCGGTGAATGGAATTGCGGTCCCTGTTTCTTCACCGGTAACGGGGTCATGTAGGGTAACCGTGCTGGAACCGCCAGAGGAAGATGCAGGCGTACCTGTAACTAACGGAGCTGCAGCCGCTGGAACCTGCGCGGTTGCAGTCACTTGGGCACTGCCGCTTGCATAGTTAGTTCGGGTGGTGGTGATGGTTGCAGTGGATGATGTATTTGGCGATAGTCCTGTTACCGTAACTAAACCAGTTCCACTTATGAACACCGAACCAGCGGTGGCGGTCCCAACATAAGTGAAGTTAAAATCGTAATTACTAATCTGCACCGTGAAGCCATTTGCGTTTGAATTTGGCGTGCCAAAAGTTGGGGTGTTTGCTGGGTTAACAACATTAGCCACTTGCACTGCGCTGACGCTGCTAAAACCATTGCTGGTAACGACGACAGTTAGGCTGCCAAGGGCGGTTGGTGCAGTATCAAAGGTTACTATCAATTGGTTTGAAGTTGCAGAAGTTACATGGCCGGTGCCGCTGCTGAAGTTAACCGTGTTATTGGCCGCAGTGGAATCAAAACCCGAACCTATAATCGTAAGTGTTGTTGTATTACTGCTAAGGTTACTATTGTTAGGCGTTATCGAAGGGGGGAAAACGGCTACGGCGGTCAGGCCACCAAAAGTGGTACCCCACCCAGTGGCACCCGAAGGATAATAAATTGTTCCAGATACGTTCGTAAAAACATTAGGCCCACCAAGGGTCGGCGCATTCCCTAGAAAGTAAAGATTAATTACTGCGGAGCAGTTTTCAAATGCAAAGTTCCCTATATTAGTGACGCTGCTGGGAATTGTGATAGTTGTCAAACCTGTACAGCCGGAAAACGCACTATCAATAACATTAGTTATATTATCAGGAATTGTAATAGTTGTTAATCCTGTACAGCCGGAAAACGCACTATCACCTATGCTGCTGACACTACTAATACTAATCAAACTAGTGGTATCAAAATAATCCAAAGCAGAAACATTTTCTTCAAAATTAACACTTATTAGGCCAGTACAATTTTTAAAGGCGCTGTCACCAATATTTACAACGCTATTGGGAATAGTGATGTTTGCTAAGTTTGTACAGTCTTCAAATGCTTGTACATCAATGACAATGACACTATCAGGAATTGTTATATTTGTTAAATTTGCACATCCATAAAACGAACTACTGCTAATACTGGTGAGATTTTCAGGTATGATTACACTAGCCAATCCTGAGCAACCTTCAAAAACCCTATTACCAAAAGTCGTAACACTATTAGGAATTGTAATAGCATTCAAACCTGTACAAAAAATAAAAGCACCATCCCCAATCCTAGTGACACTGCCAGAAATGGTGATGCTTGTCAGTGCGCTACAACTTCCAAATGAATAATCGCCAATTCTGGTGACGGAATATGGAATGATAACACTAGTTAGGCTGATACAGGAGTAAAATGAATATCGACCAATAGAAGTTACAGAATCTGGAATGGTAATATTTATTAGACTTGTGCACCCCCAAAACAAATTATCACTTATGTTTGTGGGCCTGTTGGAAAAAGTGAAACTTGTAATCCCAGAACATCCCATGAAGCCAGATTCTCCAATGCTGGTAACGTTATTGGGAATGGTGACATCTATTAGGTTTTGGCACCCATAAAAGGCATAGTCTCCAATGCTAATAACACTGCTGGGGAATGTTATATTAGTTAAGCCACTGCATAGATAAAAGGCAGAGTTGCTTATAGTGGTAACACCAGTGGGGATTGTTACACTTGCCAAGTTAGTGCAACCAAAAAATGCGCCATTGCTTATAGTGACAACACTGTTGGGTACAATAAAACTTGTCAGACCCGTGCAAAGGTAAAATAAACTATTGCTAATTTTATCGATGCCATTAGGGAGGGTAACATTTGTAAGGCCCGTGCATCTTTCAAATGCAGCATCACCAATGCTAGTAACACTGTCTGGGATGGTGATGCTTGTCAGTGCGCTACAACTTCCAAATGCACCATCCCCAATACTGGTAACACTGTTAGGGATCATGACGCTTGTCAAGCCAGAACATTTGTAAAATGCAGAAGGCCCAATACTAGTGATATTCGATCCTAAAGTTACATTAACCAACGCTGAGCATTCCATAAATGCAAAATAATCAATTGTAACTACACTATTAGGGATTGTTATGCTGCTAAGAGCGGTACATTCACGGAATGCACTATTACCAATGCTAGTGACCCCATTAGGAATTATAATACTAGTCAAACCTGTGCAACCAAAAAATAAACCATCAATCGTAGTAATATTGCTTGAAAGAGTGACGCTAGTAAGCCCTGTACATTTATAAAATGATATTCCACCAATAGAGGTTACGGAATCTGGCATGATAATATTCGTAAGCCCAGTACAATCAGAAAAAGCAGCAGAACCAATAGTGGTAACACTGCTTGGTATGGTTATACCCGTTAACCCAGAGCAACCTGAAAAAGCGGCGTCCCCAATGTTGACAACAGTGTTAGGAATAGTGACACCGGTAAGTCCAGCGCATAAATAAAATGCAGCAAAACCTATTTCAGTAACTGGCAAATTATCAATAAAATCAGGGATAATTATTATCCCGCCATTCCCCGTATAACCAGTTATCGAAATGGAGGTACCATCATTAGTATAAACAAAATCTCCAAATTGATTTTGGAGCAAAAGCGAATTATTTTTTTCCAATCCTTCCTTGACTTGAAGAAAATCAAAGAATTGATTAGGGTTTAGAAGCAAATCATTTTTATTCCAAGCTTCCTTTGAAGCCTGCAAACCTGCTGTTACTAAACCAGAGTCGTATTCCAAGTTTGTATCAGCGCCTGCACCTGTGGGATTGATACTTGCTGCTATATCAGCACCTGTTAGCCCAGCAAGTGTTGTAACGAAATTCTTTCCTGATTCTGAAGCAGCAACAGAACATCCGTAAAGTAAAATATCAGCATCAGGGGACAAGGCTTTTCCCCACGAGGCAATTTCACCACCACGAGTTACCAAAACACTTTGATCCACTACCTGATTACCAAATAACAATTCCCCATCTTTGCCATGGCTAATGATGCGAACAGTATCTAACCCATTACGATTGGCCAATTGGTTGCTGATTTGACTAATGACATCCTGAGCAGGATCCAAAGTTACCACGGTTGCATTTGCTAATTCTTGTTGAGGCACTTTACTTAAAAGATCTTGGGTGATGATTACCAGATTATGTTCTGGTAATTGAATAACAGGGCTAAGGTTTACTGCAGGAGTGATTCTTTCCTCAAGTTTAAGAAGCTCAAGCTTATGAAAAATATCCTTGTTCAGGGAATTCTTCGACTGCTGTTTTTTGAATAAGGAAGATAAGAGTTTCGGAAACATAGAGGCTCCAAATGTACTTTGAAGAGGGCGTAATAACTATTAACAACAAAACATTTTAGAAAACACTACTACCGATAATAATCGGTTTAAAACAAAACATACAAAACGGATTAGAGAGCTAAAGAATAAACTATATGAGATAAATCACCCTGTCAACAATAATTAACAATCATGCTTTATCTAAACTGCCCGCCTTAATGGGTAAGGTTGTAACGATTAGAGAAACGAACCACTCCGGCTCATCTATATATCTTGCTTGTTCCTAGACCAAAGAATCGATTAAGGCAGGTATAAATCGATTACTTTCAAGCCCGAATGCTGGTATATTTTGAGTAAGGATACTACTTAAGAAAGGCCGTTTAAATGACCATCATTAGAAGAATAGTTTGCGCTGTATTGATTTGGATGCTGATGCCAGAGGTTGTTTTTTGTGCAGATGCGAACAAGGCCAATATTATTGTTTTTCTGGTCGATGACATGGGGGTGATGGACACCTCCGTTCCTTTTTTGACCGATGCCCAAGGCAAGGCGAAGAAGTACCCGCTTAATGAATTCTACCGCACCCCCAATATGGAAAGGCTTGCATCGCTGGGCGTTCGGTTCAACAACTTTTGCGCAATGAGCGTTTGCTCTCCCACCCGAATTTCGATCATGACGGGCCAAAACGCAGCACGACATCACACAACCAACTGGATCAACCCAGATAGTAATAACGCAGGCCCCAAAGGCCCAACCGATTGGAATTGGAAAGGCCTTAACAAAAACAATGTGGCACTCCCCGCGCTAATGAAAGCCGATGGCTACCGCACCATTCATGTGGGCAAGGGGCATTTTGGGCCAAGAAATTCCGAAGGAGCAAACCCCATGACCATTGGGTTTGATATTAATGTTGGGGGCACTTCGATCGGCCAGCCTGGAAGTTATTATGGAAAACAAAACTATGGTAATGATAAAAATAAGAAAGCTTCAAATGCTGTACCCGATTTAGAAAAATACCATGGCACCGATACCTTCCTTACCGAGGCCCTTACTCTTGAAGCGAAATCGCATGTCTCTGCTGCGGTAACTGCTGATAAACCTTTTTTCCTGTACCTTGCGCACTACGCAGTGCATGCGCCATTTAATTCAGACCCGCGGTTTGCGGATCATTACAAAGGTTCAGGCAAGAATGCACAGGCGCAGGCATTTGCAACCCTTGTCGAGGGTATGGATAAATCGCTGGGCGATTTGCTTGATCATCTTGAAAAGCTTGGCATCAGCGAGAATACTTTAATATTCTTCCTAGGCGATAATGGCTCCGATGCGCCCCTTGGAAACCAGCATGCGGTAGCCTGTGCTGCACCCTTACGAGGAAAGAAAGGATCTCACTACGAAGGGGGGATGCGGGTGCCCTTCATCGCTGCCTGGGCCAAACCCAATGCGAATAATCTCCATCAAAAAAAGTTACCTATAACTCCCGGAGCCATTCAATCTCAGCAAGCTGCTGTCTATGATCTCTTCCCAACTATTCTTACCTTAACTGGAAAAGCGATTCCAGCAGACCATGTAATTGATGGGGCAAAACTTGATACCTTGCTTGCAGGGAATCGAGATAATGGTAGGGAGGAAGTTTTTCTGATGCATTATCCGCATTCGCCACACCGTACGGATTACTTCACCAGCTATCGCAATGGAAACTGGAAAGTTATTTATCATTATTTTCCTTCCGAAGTTTCAGAGAATTCGCATTATCAATTGTTTGATCTTGCTTCAGACCCATTTGAGCAAAAGAATCTTGCAACCACCAATCCAATAGAACTAAAGCGAATGATGCAAGAATTAATTACCAGGATGGAAATGCAAAAAGCGCAATATCCTGCTGAAAAAGACACCAATGCTCCAGTGAAACCCAAACTTCCTAAAGAGGGATTGCTTGACAATCGCTAGGTAAACAGGCACCATAAAGGTTAAGAAGGATGAAATTATATGATTATTACTTGGATTTTAATATTAAGCATGTTTGGGCAGACCGAAGCTAAGGCTGTAAAGCCCGCAAAGCCCGATCCATCGATAGAGTTTTTTGCATCGAAAAAAGTATTAAGCATTTCAATCGATATCGAACCAAAAGAAATACAAGCATTAAAAATGGCAGACCGCACTTACGTGCCCTGCACAGTGAAGGTTGATGGAGGCTTGACTTACACCAAAGTGGGAATTCATTTAAAGGGTGCAGCAGGAAGTTATCGTGCGTTGGAAGATCGCCCTGCACTTTCGCTGAACTTTGATAAATTTGTAGATGGCCAGAAATTTTATGGCTTGGATAAACTTCATCTTAATAACTCCGTACAAGATGGCTCTTATCTCAACGAACTCATTTGCAGGGAACTTTCACGAAATTCGGGATTACCCACCGGGCGGGCAACCCATGCCATGGTTAAGTTGAACAATCGTGATCTAGGACTTTATGTTTTACTGGAAGGTTTAGACCGAGCTTTTCTCAAGCGTAATTTTGGTTCGCCCGATGGCAACCTCTATGATGGTGGATTTTGTCAAGACCTCGACCAACCCAAGAAATTGCTTGCTGGGAAAAAGGGCCAGAAGGATGAACAAGCGCCAATAAAAACACTCGTAGTAGCTTGTAAAGAACCCGATCCTGCCAAGAGATTGTTGTTGCTGGAAGCCCTAGTGGATATTGATGGTTTCTGGACTTTCATCGCATTGGAACAGATCACAGCTCATTGGGATGGCTACAATCGCAATCGCAATAACTATCGGATTTATTTTGATCCTTCCAAAGGAAACAAAGCGGTCTTTCTGGTTGCGGGAATGGATCAGATGTTTGGTGATCCAAATTTCGATCTCCGTGGAATGAGCTGTATCCTTGCCAATGCCCTATTACCCTGCCCTGGAATGTATTGGCGTTATAACGAGGCCTTGCACAAGGTTTATAATCAAGCTTTTCTATTGAGCGAAATGAATAAACGCATCGATGAGGTTGTGGAAAAATTAAAGCCATTGAAAGATATCAAGGGTGGTGGTGAAGATATGAAAAACAGGCTTGCGGAAAGGGGCAAGGTTCTCGCACGCTTAATAGGAGAAATGCCTGCAAGCCCACCGATTTTTGGACCGGATAAAACTGTGACTCTTTCTGGTTGGAAGCCCGCTTTAGAAACAGGGCCTTCGCTTTTATTACAATCTTCCTTCGAAGACAAAACCTGCTTATATATACGCAGTTCTGCTGATTCTGTAGGTTGCTGGCGCAAGCCTATTGCTTTGGATCCGGGTAAATATAGGGTCGAGGTGCTTGCAAAAGCAGTGAATGTCAAAAACCGCAACGAACCAAATTCTGGTGTCGGATTGCGCTTATCTAGTGGCGAAAAAACGAAGTATATTTCTGAATCCACAGGCTGGGAGAAAATGACCTTTGAATTTGATGTCGCTGCACCCAAGGAAATTGTTTTGGTCTTGGAGATGCGCTCTTTAAAGGGCGAAGCCTACTTCGACACTTCTTCTATGAAGCTTGTCAAAGTTAATTAATACCAACCAAGAGACTCATGACTTTAATACGAAAATCTGTCTGGTGGCGTCGCTATGCTTCAGGCGCTCTTGGTTTGATATCTCTCTTAGGTTGGCAGGGCGCAAGTTTTAAGTTGGAGCATCTTTTAAAAAAAGCGATTCGAGAAACTGGGCTGGATGATTTCGGCCCTGATCACTTTCTTGAACCATTGGGTCTTCTTATCAAAGATTTTACAACCCATAATCAAACAGATACTCTAGGCCGTTTTGTTTATTCTCAAATGGTTCTATCCTCGCTAAAGAACCGATTAAACTTGCATCATGTACTTAAGAAGTACCCAGAAGTACAAAATGTTCCTATCAATGCCCCGTTGTTTGTCATCGGGTTGCCTCGAACTGGAACGACTTTTCTTCAAGGCTTGCTTTCGCAAGTATCGACACTCAGGCCTCTGCAAAATCGGGAAACCCATCAACTGCCCGTCCCCCAATACCTCGCTACAACCCAACAAGTACAGCAGCAGGTAAAAACAGCACAGGCGCAAATCGATGGTGTCAACAGGTTATCACCCGAGTTTATTAAAGCGCATGAATTGGGCACCTTGGAACCGGAGGAATGTAACCCATTCTTGATGTCCTCTTTTTATGCATTGTTGTTTTGCCAGTTAGTATATGCACCAGATTATTTTCAATATGTTCTCGCATCAAATTTTGGTGACAGCTACACCTTGCATAAGAAACATCTGCAAGCGCTTTCTTTCAACAGAGAAGAAAAAACTTGGTTTTTAAAAGCCCCTGCACATATTGCATCCTTAGCCCCACTCTTGGCTGTATACCCTGATGCTCGTATTGTCTTCACTCATCGCAATCCATTGGAATGTATGCCTTCGATGGCAAGCCTTACTGCAATGATTCGAATGGTTTGTTTGCCTAAGCAGGATTTAAAATTAATCGGCCCAGGAATGGTGAAGCATCTGCAACAAATGCTGGATCTGGGTTATCGTACGCGAGATGCCTGGCCTGCTACCGCAACACCTTTTCTTGACATCACCTATAAAAATCTGGTGAGCAAGCCTGTTGATACAGTGCATCAAATATTAAATCATTTCAGCATTCCTATTCCTGAAGGAATGGACGAAAAGCTTAAAAGTTATTTGGCAAATCGATCGCAGCACAGGCATGGCATCCATAAGTATTCGTTGGATGAATATGGCCTTAATGAAGCTGAAATCATGCAAACTTTTCAACGCGAATCTGATCTCGCCAACGGCTGATTATTGCTACGATAATATTTTGATGATCGACTTGATGATTACAAAGTTGGTATCCCATCCACAAAAACCTGCAAGGCCCATGATAAAACCAATTATTGCAGGAATGAGGGCGAAAAAGAAAAGCCCCCATCTCTTAGTTAATGCGGTTACTCCCATCAAAGCTAAACTCACAGCCAAGGCTGCATCACATAGATCGAATTGGTCGTCCATTTCATTGAGCTTGTCGTAACCTTGTTGTGCCTCTTCAGCATCGGCTTTTTGTTTCTCCGCTTTCTTTTCCTGCGATTCAGATTTCAGTCGGAATTCTTCTGATTTTGCTTCGCGGAAGGATTTGATCTCCGGAGTTTCATTGGCTTGTGGCACGCTTAATTCCGCAGCCACTCCTTCATAAACTGCCTGACGAATATTCCTTGCCTGAAACCAAGCCCAGCTATCATTTCTTTCCACTTGTTTTAACTGCATCTGCTGCACAATGTTATCGTCCTTCACATTGCAAATTCCAATAAAGGTTGCAATGATCACCACCATCAATCCCACCCATGAATCCAAAGGGTTATTCGAATCACTTGGTTTTTCGGGCAATTGTATCTCAGCCATGTCACGATCCTTTATGATTTGTAGTTATCAGACCCAAGCATCATAAAAATACATACTATAAATGTCCAGTTATAATTCGAAGGTGATCCCCACCTTTTTCTTACTTGATCATAGCTTCTTCTTAGTTGATGATCTAATTATTCCTACCTTCTTGAGGGTTTTACAATGTTAAGCATTAAAGCGTTTCTACTTCTCAGCCTTTTATTTCAACAACCCGAAGCCGACAAATTAATTTGGAAAGAAGCTGCAGAGATAGGTCTCGAAAACCAAGGCTGGAAAGAAACTCTTTCTCCGTACGATCGACTTCCCAAAAGCGTGGAAAAAATTGTGCGCCCACCCGTGTGGAGCCTATCCAGAAATAGCGCAGGTTTGGCTTGCAGGTTTATCACTGACTCTTCTGAAATTCATGCCCAATGGACTTTAACATCGCCCAATCTGGCAATGCCCCATATGCCCGCAACCGGTGTCAGCGGTTTAGATCTTTATGCGCGGGATGATAAAGGCGCATGGAAATGGGTGGCCAATGGCAGGCCTTCCGCAGTAACTAACAAAGTTGCACTTGCAACTGGGCTTCCTAAGGGCAAGCGTGAATATTTGATTTATCTCCCGCTTTATAATGGTGTCAAAGAAGTCAAGATTGGTGTTAGCAAAGGTGCAACGCTAGAAAAAGCTCCTCCCCGTGCTGCTCATCTGGCGCAACCCATCGTCTATTATGGCACCAGCATTGCCCAAGGTGGTTGTGCTTCCAGGCCTGGCATGGCGCACACTAATATCCTGCATCGCATGTTAGATCGCCCTGTCATCAATCTTGGTTTTTCAGGCAATGGCACACTTGACCCAGAGTTTGTTCCACTGTTTGCTGAAATTGATGCATCGGTTTATGTGCTGGATTGCCTACCTAATCTTGATGCCAAGCGTATTACTGAAAGACTTGAACCTTTTGTAATTGCATTACGAAAAGCAAAACCCCTAACGCCAATTCTTTTGGTTGAAGATCGAACCTACACCAATGCCAGCATTCTTTCGGGAGTAAAACAAAAGAACGAAAGCAATCGCAAAGCACATGCTGAAGCTGTTCAAAGGCTGAAGGATCGGGGAATCACCGGATTATTTGTTCAACCAGGTGAACCACTGATGGGCGATGATGGGGAAGCAACCGTTGATAGTTCACACCCGACTGATCTTGGATTTTTACGACAAGCCCAAGTGATGCTGCCCACCTTAAAACCCTTACTTCCTATTCCTGCAGCAGCAAGGCCTGCAATCGAAGGATACTTTGACAATCTTAGTTATCTTCCCGGAGAAAAAGTTTCGTTGAAGGTTTCCTCAAAAGCTTCTTCTTTCAGAATTGAAGTTGCAAGGCTTGGCGCCAAGCGGGAAGTGGTGCTTACCAAAACAGATTTAGTATGTTCAGAACAAATGATTCCCGATAATGCTTCTTCGCATGGTTGCAACTGGAAAGAATCATTCGGGTTTGAAATCCCCAATACTTGGCGCACCGGTTACTACAACGCAACATTTAGTGTGAAAAATACGGATGGTAAGGTTCTTACAAGCGAAGCGTTCTTTGTAGTGCGAAATGCAAATCCTGGCAAAGATTCTAAAATTTTAATTCAGCTTTCCACGAACACCTATAACGCCTACTGCAACTGGGGCGGTTACAGCCTTTATGCTTTTCATGGGAAATACAAGGTTCAAGGAAGGCGTGTTTCTTTTGAACGCCCGATGCTTGGCCAGTTTCGTTCTTGGGAATATCCCTTCATCAAATGGGCCGAGGAAGCTGGGTTTGTTTTTGATTATGCAATCAATAGCGATCTCGAACATCACCCCGAAATGCTAAAGAACTACAAACTCGTACTAAGTGTTGGCCATGATGAATACTGGTCCACTCCCATGCGCGATAACCTTGAAAAATATATTTCCGATGGTGGTAATGTTGCTTTCTTCAGTGGTAATACCTGCTGCTGGCAAGTGCGTTCTGAAGATTCAGGTAAAGCCCTTGTTTGTTACAAGCAAGCATTTCGTGATGATCCTCTTTTTGAAAAAGGCGACCCTAAACTAATATCCTCGCTCTGGAGCCATCATTTATTAAAGAGACCAGAAAACACCCTCACAGGCGTTGGGTTTCTTTGGGGCGGTTACCATCGCAGCCATGGCCAGTTCATGGATGGCACCGCTGCTTTTACAGTGCATCGGCCTGAGCATTGGATTTTTCAAAACACCAACATGAAAAAAGATTCCACCTTTGGTGGCAAAGATACCATCGTAGGTTACGAATGCGATGGCTGTGAACTTATTTGGAAAGATGGCCTACCCTTCCCTACCTTTTCAGATGGCACACCCAAAAACTTTTCCATCCTTGCTACTGCTCCAGCCAAGTGGCACCCAGATGATTGCGAATGGTATGAACGCTGGGAAAAAGGCCGTACGGGAAATGCAGTGATTGGCACTTATTCCAACAACGGCACGGTAATCACCGTAGGCACCACAGATTGGGCGCATGGCTTGGCAGGGAAGGATCCATCGACCATGGCCATCACCCGCAATATTATTGAAAAACTAATGAAGTAGAAGATTCTTGCTCTTGCATTATTCGAATAATAAATTGCAATTTATTCCGCATCCAGAATGATGATCAAGCCAGCAAAAAGATCAAACTGCTCTAAATCGGGTTTAGCGTTAGGCCCTTTGGGAAGTGGTTTCTTCTTGTAAACATAAACCAACACCGAGGTGCTTTCGTCTAATTTTTCAAAGCTTGAGGCGAATCCTGGTAACTTCAATGGCCCTCGCATCTCAGCAACACTTTTCTTAGTGAATTTCCTAATGTTTCCTTTCTCATCAAAAAAACCACCAGGCGGAAAAGTACTCCGCACATTGCAAGGGTTGCGAAGGACTAACTCCAGCACATCGCCTGTTTGATGAACCAATATTATTTTAGATCGAAGTACTTGGAGATCTGAAAGGCCACTTTCTAATTCTTGAACAACCTCTTCCCGAGCAGGAGAATTCTTGGGCAACCCCATTCCTTTTTGTCTAATTTCAAGTAACTTCTTGCGCATGGCTTCCGCACGCAATGCAATGTCCCTATCGATTTCCCCAAATTGATGAGCAAGGCTGATACGAATTTTTCCATCGCGTGGCGGGCCGAGTAATTTTCCAGCAAGGCTGCCAATATGAACCCAATCAACTTTATCATCCGCTAATAGCAAACCGGAAAATATCGGAAACATCATTACTAAAAGTAAAATTATCCGATCAAGCTTCATCATCCATTCCCCTATTTTTATCATCAACATATCTTAATCAAACTGCATAGATATTGCACCTTTACATTTTGATTCAGGAGCATTTTTGCTTGTTCCCTTTTGCATTGTGCGAAGAAATTTGGTATTGATAAGCTCATGAAAAATATCATTTTATACTCCCTTTCACTACTTGGATTTTTATCCGGCACCTTGCTTTGGAGTGCTGAAAAGCCACCTAATATCGTGCTTATATTTGCAGATGATCTGGGCTATGCAGATCTAGGCTGCTTTGGTTCGACGACGATTCGCACCCCGAACATTGATTCTCTAGATCGTGCGGGGATTAAGCTTACGAACTTCCATGTGCCTCAGGCAGTTTGCTCTGCTTCGCGTGCGGCTCTTCTCTCTGGCTGTTATCCAAATCGTGTTGGTATCCTTGGAGCCCTTGGCCCTAATTCAAAAAACGGTATCAAAGACGCAGAGAACCTTCTGCCCGAATATCTTAAAAACCTAGGTTATTCGACCGCCATCTTTGGCAAATGGCATCTGGGTGATTCTGCCCAATATTCACCATTACGCCATGGGTTTGAAACTTATTTCGGCTTGCCTTATTCGAACGATATGTGGCCCAATCATCCCACTGCAAAAAACTTTCCCCCTTTACCCTTACGCCAAGATGACAAGGTTTTGGAGCTTAACCCTGAGCAGTCTAAATTAACTGGCTGGTACACCGATCGCGGTGTGAAGTTCATTGAAGCAAATAAAGATAAACCTTTCTTTTTGTACATGCCACATTCAATGCCCCATGTGCCTCTTTATGCTTCAGAAAAATTCAAAGGCAAAAGCAGCCATGGGCTTTATGGAGATGTCATCGAAGAAATAGATGCTTCCGTTGGCACCATTCTAGAAACCCTCAAGAAACATTCCTTGGATAAAAACACCCTCGTGATCTTCACTTCGGATAACGGCCCATGGCTTTCCTACGGGCATCATGCGGGTTCGAAGGGGATGTTGCGTGAAGGCAAAGGTACCGAGTTTGAGGGAGGTGTACGAGTTCCCTTTATTGCACGATGGCCCGGAAAAATTCCCGCTGCAAGTATCAGCAATGAACCCACCATGACCATCGATCTTTTGCCCACCCTTGTTGGTTATGCCGGTGGCATTATTCAGGCAGAACCTAAAATTGATGGAAAGAACATCAGTGCAATTATCGAAGCGAAACCTAATGCCAAAAGCCCTCAGGAGGCTTACTATTTTTATTGGGGCGATGCACTTCATGCGGTAACCAGTGGCAAATGGAAATTACATTTCCCCCACCTTTACCTTCATATCATCGAAGGTGGAAACGATGGTAAACCAGGAAAAAGCGAAACCCGCAAGATGGAACTTTCGCTGTTCGACCTCGATGCAGACATTACTGAATCCAAAAATGTTGTAG
Source organism: Planctomycetota bacterium (assembly GCA_026692965.1). Classification (GTDB taxonomy): domain Bacteria; phylum Planctomycetota; class Planctomycetia; order Gemmatales; family Gemmataceae; genus UBA969. Next base: position 631 of record JAPLNF010000153.1, on the reverse strand, counting down.
ATCAAAATCCGGATGTAGTTAAAAAGTTGCAGATACTAGGTGATAAAATAAGGGAAGAACTAGGCGACTCACTCACTGATAAAAAAGGCTCCAAACTTCGATAGGCACTTTAACATGCGAAAAATATTTGGCTCAATCATCTTTTCCTTTGTTGTCTTTGGTTTTGCATATGCGTTTGATTCCAACCCAAGTGATTGGAAATTGGTTTGGAGTGATGAATTCGAAGGTAAAGAAATCGACCGTTCAAAATGGGACTTCGATCTAGGCAGTGGTTTCTACGATTATAATGCAAAACAATGGATCAACGGTTGGGGCAATGAAGAGCTACAGTACTACACCCGCGAACCAGAAAACGCTTTTGTCAAAGAGGGCTTGCTTCATATCACGGCGATAAAAGAATCAATCCATAATTGTGGTTACACTTCCGCACGAATGAAAACCCGGAAACGAGACGGCAGCGCACTGTTCAACCAATGCTATGGTAAGTTTGAATTCCGTGCCAAGCTACCTACAGGGAAGGGTGTTTGGCCAGCGCTTTGGATGCTGCCACAGAGTGACAAATATGGCACCTGGCCTTCGTCAGGTGAGATTGATATTCTTGAAGCGCGAGGGCAAGAGCCCAATAAAATCT
>JAPLNF010000152.1:11384-13460 GCA_026692965.1 Planctomycetota bacterium | reverse complement strand
GGGGCCAAGCCTGGGGATAGACTAGTTCTTACCAAGCCTTTGGGAACTGGGTTTGTAACCACTGCACACAAGGCAAACGCCTGCCCGGAAAATCTTTTTAAGGCTGCCTGCTTAAGCATGGTTCAACTAAATAAAGTGGGTGCGGATGCACTGCAACATCTCCACCCGCACGGCATGACCGATATCACTGGCTATGGTTTTGCAGGCCATGCGTTGGAAATGGCGCTGGGAAGCAACACCACTCTTGTTTTTGAATTACAAAAACTCCCTCGCTTTGCTGGAGTTGAAACCCTGATTTCAAAACGCTTTTTCACCCGTGCAAGCAAAACCAATCGAGAATATATTCTCCCCCACCTCCGAGTCGAAGGAAATCCTGATACGGTTTCCATGGAACTGGCTTTGGATGCCCAAACCTCGGGTGGATTGCTGGTTAGCCTGCCTAAAGAAGAAGTGGATTTATTTATAAAAGCAGCTTTAGCCAACGGAGCGATTTGCGCGGTGGAAGTAGGCGAAGTTCAGGCTAAAGGATCACACCACCTGGTTTTTAAGCCTTAATTTGAAGGCGTTCCCTTAAGCCTTTTCAACACGGTTGCTGCTGTTTCCCGCATTTCTTTTGCAGTATCCTTGGTTAGGCTTTCTACCTTTTTCACAACTTCATCATCTGAAAGTTCAGGCCCCCAACGGCCCAAGGTTTCTACAGCAGCAAGCCTTACTTCCAGTGCTGAATCATTGACGCAACTGAGCACCGCAGCCTGCACCACTTTAAAATCTTTTTGCAACTTTGCCCCAATGTTTCCTAGGCAATGCAAGATTATAGACCTAACTGCAGCATCACGGTCTTTAAGCGCGGGCACCATCGATTTCCAAGCGGGATAGGCAAAACTTTCCTGACTATCAAGCGCGATTGACACTGCAATTTTCAAGTCTTTCGGAGTGCCTTCTTCTATTAAGAGCAATCCCAATTTTTCTGCAATCCGCCCCCCAGCCTCGCCCCCCATCATCGAAATTGCATTGGCAGCGGGAAGCCTTAACTCCAATGGCATTTTTGCATCTTGAACCGTCTGCAAAAGCACGGGAATCGATTCCACATCTTTCAAATTGCCCAAAGCTAGAAACGCAAACGATTTTGATATGATGTCTGCAGTTGCATCTGAAGCAAGAATTCGCAAATCAGATGATGCGCCTTTGGCTTCGGGCCCTAATCTTCGCAGCGCATCCGCAGCAGCAACCCTTAACCCAGTGTCTTTTTGTTTAATAGCCAATACCAATGCTGGAATTGCGGGCGCTGATTCTGGAACTAATTTGCCAAGTGATGACGCTGCAATTTCCTTTACTCTTATCGATTTATCTTTTTCAAGTGCTTCTTTCAGGGCTTCTGCTGCGTACTGCCTAGCAGACGATGATTTGGCTTTTTCCGCAATCTTTAATGCCACCCGGGTCATCGATAACGCTGCAGTTTCTCGCAACTTCTCTTCTGGATCATTTTTTAACACCAACATCATTGCAGGAAGAATTCTATTATCCAAAGAGTTTGCCATTAATTCCAAGGCAATCAGCCCTGCCCTTCTTGATCGTGTTGACTTTTCTTTTTCGGCTTCAGAAAGCTTATCGTAGCCGGGATCAACCTTTAATAGGGCTTCCCATTCGGAAAGTTTTTTACCCTGAAATACTGGTTCCGCTTCGAAAGCCAATATGGGGCTACCACCAAGTATTGCCAAGGCAAACAGCATAAACATTGGAATTATCACTTTAAATCGCTTGAGAACTGACATTATGCGTCTCCCGATACAAAGGCCTTTGGAAACCTTCTTGGCGGATCTCTTTCACTTCCTGCACTCTATCATAACTATATGCTTGACTTAACCATAGTTTCTAAATAAGAATTGATGTCGGATACTATTTTTTAGGGTATCATTGCCCGAGACAGGCGTCTTGGGCTTTTTTCTTGTGTGTTTTTATTCATGGGGCAACCCCTTTCCTTTTTAAGATATGGTGAACTAGTATGCCTTGCACCTGTGTTGTTGGACTTCAATGGGGTGATGAGGCCAAGGGTAAAGTCGTTGATGTCCTTACCGA
>JAPLNF010000152.1:0-11354 GCA_026692965.1 Planctomycetota bacterium | reverse complement strand
TACCGTTATGACTGGTAATAAAACTTTCAAGCTTTCGATTTTACCCACGGGAGTCATCCGCCCCGAGGTGATATCGATCATAGGCAATGGCGTGGTCATCAACCCCACGAGGCTCCGTGAAGAAATTTCACAACTTCTTAAAAACGACATTGATATTGGCAAGAGATTGGTAATCAGCGATCGGGCTCATGTGATTTTCCCCTACCATGTTGAACAGGAAAAAATTACTGAATCAAAGCAGGGGCAAGGTATTGGAACCACTGGCAGAGGCATTGGGCCTTGTTACCAAGATAAAGTTGGGAGAGTACACGCAATTCGAACAGGCGAACTCACCCAACATGCCGATCTAAAAGAGCGCCTTGATACTGTTGTTGATTTTAAAAACAAGCTGCTGCGTGGCTTCAATCATGATGCTGTTCAGTTTGATGCTGCAAAGCTTGCTGATGAATTTCACGAGCATGGCCAGTTTTTGAAACCACATCTCACCAACACCGTCACTTTGCTTCATCAAGAATTCAAAGCTGGCAAAAACATTTTGTTTGAAGGCGCCCAAGGCAGCCTCCTCGATGTTGATCATGGTAGCTTCCCTTTTGTCACCAGTTCTAATAGCATCACTGCTGGTATTGGTTCGGGTTCAGGCTTGCCTTCCAGATACGTGACCAAAGTTATTGGTATCCTTAAAGCCTACACCACTCGTGTTGGCAAAGGCCCCTTCCCTACCGAACTTGATGACGGCCCTGATGGTTTAGGCGAACGAATCCGAAAAATCGGCAAGGAATTTGGAACCGTAACAGGCAGGCCCAGACGCTGTGGTTGGTTTGATGCTGTCGCAGCTAGGCACTCCTCCATGATCAATGGGGTGGATGAAATATGCGTCATGCTTTTAGATGTACTTGCTGGGTTTTCAGAATTGAAAATCGCAACTGCATACGAACTTGATGGCGAACGAATCACCTATTTCCCCACCGATGCTAGAGAGCTCGAGCGTTGCAAACCTATTTATGAGACTCTGCAAGGTTGGAATGAACCATTGACTACTGCCTCAAAGCTTTCAGATTTACCTACCGCTGCAAGAAAATATGCTGATAGAATCGGTGATATTCTTGAGCTGCCTGTTAAGCTTATATCTGTGGGCCCAGAAAGGTCTCAGACGATTTTCACTGGTCGGGTTTAAAACGACTATAGTTGCGGGAGTGCCTTATTTGACTAGGTCTCAGACGATTCAGAAAACTTCTAACATGGATTCCCCTTTGGGAGAGTTCGATCCGTCTAGGCTACCCGCACATATTGCAATCATCATGGATGGTAATGGCAGATGGGCCAAGCTTAAAGGATTACCCCGTGTTGAAGGCCATGCCCAAGGCATGCAAACTGTCAGAACCATCGTTGAAGAATGTTCCCGCATTGGTATCCACCAACTCACCCTTTTTTGTTTCAGCAGTGAGAACTGGAAAAGGCCTCAGCCCGAACTTGATTTCCTAATGCAACTTCTAGAATCCTATCTGGTTCAAGAAAGGCCTCTTCTTCTAGAAAAGAATATCCGTTTCAGCACCATCGGCAGAAAAGAAATGCTGCCTAGTTCTGTTCAGAATGAAATCGATGAAACGATCAGAGTATGCAGGGATAACACTGGAATGGGGTTATGCTTGGCAATCAATTACGGTGGCAGACAAGAAATTGTTGATGCTGTCCAAAAGATCGCATCACTTATCAAAGATGGTTCAATTACCGTCAATAGCATTGATGAATCAGTGATTTCTTCTTCGTTAAACACTAGCGGTATGCCCGATCCAGACCTTCTCATTCGCACTGCGGGCGAAATGCGCGTCAGTAATTTTTTACTCTGGCAGATATCTTATGCCGAGATTTGGGTCACTGAAAAGCCTTGGCCTGACTTCGATATTGCAACCTTGCATGCGTCCTTGAGTGATTACTCCAAACGGGAAAGGCGCTTCGGAGGCCTCAAAAGTTGATGCCCTCCCCAATGCTTTCTTCTAATCTTATTTCTCCTTTTTCTGGAATCAGCATTCCATGAGAAAAAGAATCATCGTTGGTATTTTGCTTGTTGGTGCGATGTCTAGCGCTTTGGTAGCTGACCTTTTTCTTGCGCCTTGGTATCCTTTTTTACTGGTCATTTGTGTTAGCGGTGGCTTTTTAGCTACCAGAGAATTACTCGAACTCTTCAAAAGCCATGATCTCACCCCCAGTAAAAATATTCTCATGTTGGCAGTTTCTGTAATTCTTATTTCAAACTGGATCCCGCACTCTAATTTGCTACCCACTGCATATCATTCTTGGCAGATAACCGGGGGCACTGCGATTGCTTTTTACTTCATTCTTATATTGATCGAGATGTTTAAATTCCGATCCCCAGGCGTTAGCACCAATAATCTTTCTCTCTCTGCTTTTATCATTGTTTATCTGGGCCTTTTACCAAGCTTCTTGATCCAACTCCGATGGATAGGATCTGAGATTAGCCCGTATATAGGCCTTTATTGCCTAGGCATTACCATTACTGTAACCAAATGTTGCGATATTGGAGCTTACTTCACAGGAAAGCTTTTCGGCAGGCATCTGATGACCCCCTTGCTAAGCCCCAAAAAGACATGGGAAGGTTTTGCAGGTGGCATTTTATTCTCTGCTGGGATCGCTTTTTTATTGTTTATAATTTTCCCAAATACACCTCTTTGCTGTACCCTTGCATCTATTGCTTTTGGCGTTATCATTGGGTTAGGTGGAGTTTTTGCTGACCTTGTTGAAAGCCTTATTAAACGCGATCTCAGTACTAAAGATGCTTCCCAAGTAATTCCAGGCTTTGGCGGCATTCTTGACCTACTAGATTCTCTTTTATTGATCGGGCCGATTGCCTGGCTTTTTTTCCTTTAGTAAATCAGGAACCCTGAATGATAGACTTAGCCATCCCCCTTGATAGCAGAGAAGAATCCGTTCTCCTTTCCGGCAATAGGGATCAATTCCTGAAAGAAATCAGACAGGCCTTGGACATGCAAGTCTTAGGTAGGGGCGATCAACTTCTTTTCAAAGGCACTCAGGAACAAATCGATCAGGCTTCAAGAATTATTTCTCGAATGCGCGAAAGCCTCAGGCATGAGGGAAATCTTTCTTTAGAAGAAGTTCGGACCATCATCGAAGTAGTACATTCCGGGGGGGACAGAATCAGTCCTGCGCATAACTCCGAAAAACTCCCCGATTCTGTAGGCAAATTCCTCCGCCCCAGAACCGATGGCCAAGCCATTTATGTAAAAGCCATGCTTGACAATGATCTTACGGTTTGCGTTGGACCTGCAGGCACAGGTAAAACTTGGCTCGCAGTTGCAATGGCAGTCAGCAATTTACGACAAGGGTTGATCAAAAAAATTGTTCTTGTTAGGCCGGCTGTCGAAGCTGGAGAACGACTTGGGTTTCTTCCAGGCGATATTGCAGCTAAAGTTAATCCGTATCTGCGCCCTCTTTTCGATGCACTTAATGACATGATGGATCCTGATCAGGTTAAAAGATATCTCGAAAATGACATTATCGAAATCGCACCTCTGGCTTACATGCGCGGGCGAACCCTCAACCAAGCTGTCATTATCATGGATGAAGCCCAAAATACCACCGTTTCTCAAATGAAAATGTTTCTTACTCGAATGGGTTATGGCTCAAAAGTTATCGTCACTGGGGATATAACTCAGGTCGATTTACCCCCTCATACTAAAAGTGGCTTAACAGATGCCTTGAACCGTTTGAAAAATATTGATAGAATTAAGATTATACATTTAGGCGAGGCGGATATAGTTCGTAATCCTCTTGTTCAGAAAATTCTGAATGCATATGAAGAGGATAAACGAAAGCATGATGGCGAATAGTGTAGAGCTATCACAGAATTTCTTAATCAACCTGAAAGCATGATGCTGCAAGAACCGACTAAAGATAATCAGAACTCCCCAACGATCAAAGGTAATTCATTGCCACCTTTGATTTTTGATTCATTTAAAACGATCGCTCTTGACGACCTTGATAAAATGAAGCTACTTGGCCGGTTTGACTCAAAGTTTGTTTTTAACCGATCTAAACTTGAATCTATTATTAGCCAAATGGCTTCTGACTACCATGTCCTGAAAATCAAAAACCAGACTGTTTTTCATTATGAAAGCACGTATCTCGACACGGATGATTTCAAACTTTACTTGATGCACCATAATGGTAAGCCCGAAAGAATCAAAGTTCGCTGGCGCAATTACACCGATATTCAAAAAGTTTTCTTTGAAGTAAAGTGCAAGACTTCCAGAAAGAAAACAGAAAAAATCCGTACAGAAGAGCCCGCTGTTTTATCTGAATTAAATCAAGCGCAGAGCGAACTCATTGCATCACTTGGTTACCAAGATTATTGCTTAAAACCAAAAATCACCATTTCCTATGATCGCATCACAATGGTATCCAAGTCTGAAAACATCAAAGTAACACTTGACATGAATATTAGATTTGAAAATATGGTTGAGACAAAAGATCTTCCACAGATTGTTATTGCAGAAGTTAAAAGCAGGCGGTTGACTCCAAAATGTCTTTTTATTGAAGCCATTAAAAAAATGGGCATCAGGCAAGGCTCATTTAGCAAGTATGCAACAGGCACTGCAATCCTTGAATTGGTCAAACACAACGCCTTTAAACCTGAACTCCTGTTGATTAAAAAAATAAGCAAGGAAACAAATGAATTTTGAAGAACCAGTACTTAGTGCCAACGTCTATTTCGGAGGATCCCGTTTAGCAGAATTCGGATTTCGTTTCGCACTGAACGCCCTTGTGATTTTTCTGCTCGTCAGAATCATTTATTACCCTAGACATAGGAACAAAGATTTTCTTTTTTCTTTCTTTCTTTTCAACATCATCAACTTCATAATCTGCTACCTTCTGAGTAGCGCAACCATCAAAATAGGCTTTGCATTTGGCTTATTTGCGATTTTCTCCATCATCCGCTATCGTTCAGTTTCTGTCCCAATCAGGGAAATGGCTTACCTTCTCACAAGCGTAACCATCGGGATATTAAATGCTCTTTCCAGTTTGGACACAGGATTACCTGAGTTGCTTATTTCGAATGGTGTATTGCTGCTTTTAACTTTCGTTTTAGATCGAAAAGTGACACTGCCTCACGAAAATAGCCAGATGGTCATTTACGAAAAAATCGAATTGATCAAACCTGAGAACCGCAACCAATTGATTGAAGATTTGAAAACAAGGACTGGACTACCAATCCACCGAATTGAAATAGGCAGGATCGATTTGATGCGCGACAGCGCCAAGATTCGTATTTTCTACCTTTCCCAAGAAAGCCAGTCTTCCTCCTTCGATTCCGATGGGGATGATGACTAACCATTTGGCACATTGTTTGTTACAAAAGAATCAGCAGTAAAGTATCTACGCGCATAGTCGCTGATATGACTTAGAATAAGGCTGCCCAAAACCTATTTAGTCTCCAAAGGTGGAACTTTTTTAGGTGCAAAGAACGAATAGATTACAGGAAGAATAAAAAGGGTTAAGGCGCTGCTACTTATTACGCCACCAATCACAACACTTGCTAGCGGCCTTTGGACCTCTGCACCAACTCCATCGCTAAAAGCCATTGGGATAAACCCAAACCCAGCAACTAATGCAGTCATAAGTACGGCACGAAGGCGAGTAACACCTGCGTTTTCTATCGCCAATAAAAGGGCCATCCCTTCCGCCCTAAGCTGCCTGATAAAAGTAACCAGTAGCATTCCATTAAGGACCCCAAGCCCAAACAGGGCGATAAATCCAACTGCAGCAGATATGGAAAAAGGCATCTGGCGGAACCAAAGTGCAGCAACGCCTCCTATGCATGCCAGGGGCACAGATGTAAAAACAATAAGGGTATCAGTCATATTTCTGTAGGTAAGATAAAGAAGAAAGATAATCATCAAGAGTGAAATGGGAACGATGAACGCAAGTCTGGACTTAGCAGCAGCAAGTTGTTCGAATTGCCCGCCCCATTCGACCCTGTATCTGCTTGTGGGAAAACTCACCTTGGTTTTAATTTGCTTCTGCGCTTCATTAACGAAGCTTCCGACATCGCGGTTTCGGACATTGCACTGAATCGTTATTCTGCGCTGCCCCCACTCTCTAGATATTCTTGAAGGCCCGCGAATTTCTTGGATATCTGCAATTCCTGCGAGAGGGATTTTTTCACCACTCGCACTTGTCACGATTAATGCCCCAACAGCTTCTGGTCTAGATCTGAGATTATCAGGAAACTTTGCAACCAAAGGAAAACGTTGTTCCCCCTCGAGAATTTCGCCCAAAGGCTGACTGCCCAAGGTTTCGATATGTTGCAGCACATTTTTGGCAGCAAGACCATGAATCGCAAGTTGTTCCTGCTTCAATTTAATCTGCAATACAGGCTGCCCGCTCACGGGTTCTACGAGTATATCTTCAGCACCTTGGATGTTTTTTAATATTTGTTCAACCTGTTCTGCCTTCTTCTTCAACACTTCGAAATCATCACCAAATATTTTGACAGCAACATCCGCACGAACTCCGGAAATCATTTCATTCACCCGCTGCTCAATCGGCTGGGTAAACGAATATTCTTGGCCAATCAAGGGCTTCATTAATCCATCAACAAGGCCTATTAGTTCTTCCTGAGTCTTGGCTTTGGTCCATTTTTCTCGAGGATTGAGTGTAATAAAAAAATCGGTTTCTTCAGGGCCCATTGGGTCGGTTGCAACTTCAGGCGAACCCAGTCTGCTCCAAACCCTTTTCACTTCATCAGGGAAGGCTGCAAGAACCATTTTTTCCAACTTGGTGTTGTAACGCACTGCTTCTTGGATACTTGTGCCAACAGGCCTAAAAATATTGATTACAATTGCGCCCTCCGAAAGTTTCGGAATAAACTCTGACCCAAGCGATCTGGCCATCATTACTGCCACCAAACTTACACTTACCACCATCAGAATTGCAGCAATGCGGAATCTCAAAACCAACTTCAATAAGGGTTTATAGATCCAAATCGCAATCCGAACAACAATAGGGACTGAATGGCTCATTTTCTTGGGCAAAAGTAGCGAGGCAAGTGCTGGAATAAGTGTGAGCGATAAAATCAAAGAGCCAACAAGCGCGAAAACTACAGTAAGGGCCATTGGCCTGAATAACTTTCCTTCAACGCCCTCGAGTGTCAAAATGGGGAGATAAACAATAATAATAATTAACTCACCAAAAAGGGTGGGCATTCGCACTTCCATTGCAGCTTCGTAAATAAGTTCGAGTCGGTTGCGTTTTTCTGCACCCTCCTCGCCCATCCTGCTCATAAGGTGCTCTACCAAAACCACAGAACTATCCACCACCATCCCAAAATCGATTGCACCCAAGCTTAATAAACTGCCTGCGATCCCAAACGCCATCATTCCATTGAATGCAAAAAACATTGAAAACGGAATTGCAGTTGCAACCACAATCCCCGCCCTCAGGTTCCCCAAAAAAATGAAAAGAATGGCTATCACCAGAAGGCCACCTTCAAACAAATTCCCTCTTACCGTACCGATCACTTTGTCCACCAACTCGGTGCGGTCATAAGCAATATCCATTTTGATATCTTTGGGAAGGCTGGCCTTAATGGTTTCATATTTATCCTTAAGCCGGTGGGTAACAGCGTTACTGCTTTCCCCAATCAGCATGAATCCCAGGCCCATTACGCTTTCACCTTTTCCCATGTAACTAATCGCACCCAACCTGCTGTCATTTCCAATCATGACGACAGCAATATCAGAAACCTGGATCGGGATGTCTTTCTTGATACCCACCACGATATTGCGGATTTCATCCAAAGTTGTAGTTCGGGCAATTCCTTGGATGATCAGGGTTTCTGTACCCCGGTTGATGTTGCTTCCCCCAGCATTCATGTTGGTAGCCTTGATGGCATCAACCACTTGCTCAAAAGAAATGTCGTAAGTAATCAGCCTGTCAGGATCAATGCGTATCTGGTATTGCCTTTTTTCGCCACCCCAAGCGTTAATTTCTGCAACCCCGGGGACTTTCCTTAGGCTGGGCTTTACTACCCAATCAAAAAAAGTTCGCACATCTGTCAAGCTTGTTTCAGGGGAAGCAGGCTGCACCATGAAATGAAGAACTTCGCCCAAACCGGTGGCGACTGGGCCTAGAGTTGGTTTTACCACCCCTACGGGTAGGACCGCATTATTAATACGTTCGGTGACTTGCTGGCGGGCAAAATAGATGTTTGTCCCATCCTCAAAGGTTACGGTCACCTGGGATAATCCAAATTTTGATAATGATCTCAGTTGATTAAGCTTGGGCATGCCATTGATCTCCTGCTCAATGGGGAAGGTCACCTGCCTTTCGATTTCTTCAGCAGCAAGGCCTATTGCATAGGTGTTGATTTGCACTTGTACGGGGGTGGTATCAGGAAAAGCATCGATAGTCAGCGAGGGTAGCATCCAGAGCGAAAAAGCTGCAAACAACAGCATCCCCAAAACAACGAAAATTCGGTATTTAAGCGAAAGTTTAAGAATTGCATCAATCATTTTTTTGCGCCTAAATTATTAAATTACTGCACTTCTAGTTTCGATAGAAGCTCTGCGCGCAACATGTTCGAACCAGTAAAGACAACCTTTTCGCCCGCTAAAAGTCCTTTGGTGATTTGCATTTTATCACCATTGCGAATCCCAAGCTCCACCGCTTTTGCCTGAAACGAAAGATCATTCAATCGAACAAAAACAAAAGGTTTGTTACTCATGTATTGAATACAGGAATCTGGGACAATTATTGCTTTGGCTTGTTTCCCTACTTGAATGTCCCCTTTTCCAAAAGTATTGGGGCGCACCTTTCCATCAGGGTTGGCAAAAGAAGCACGCACCTTAACCGTGTGGGTTTTATCATCAAGTTCGGGTGAGACCCAGTCAATTTTCCCTGTGATGATTTGGTCTTCAACAAGTTCCGCCTTGAATCGAAAGTCTTGACCAACCTTCACCAACTGAACTGCTTCTAAGGGAAGATTAAAAATTAGGACAAGTTTGGAAGCATCTGCAAGAATGCACTGGGCATCTGTTGGGCCAACATTTTCACCTATGCCTTTAATCACGGAGATAATCTGGCCATCGAAAGGGGCTTTTAGGGGAAGCAGATTTGCAGAAAGCGAACCCTTGTTTTCCTTGATAATGGATTCTGGGATACCGATTTCGCAAATCTTTTTAAAGATATCTGCATCAGAAAGGTTTTTATAATCCACTGTTTCAATCGTAAATCCAAAATTGATGAGTGTCTGTAAATCAGCAAGCAGCTTGATTTCGATTTCCCTGAACACCATTTCCAATTCTCGAATCTGCCTTTCCGGGATTACTGCCGCTGCTAACTGGCCACGTTCCATCGATTTTTTCCGGTTATCCTTCAAGACCAGTGATTGCATAAAATCTGTTTTGGCTTTGCCTACATCGGGAGAATCAATTAGGGCTATTATTTCGCCTTTCAAAACTTTATCGCCCTGCTTTTTCAAAATCCGAGACACCACACCGGGAGCCTTGGAACTGATGCTACCCTTTCTGAGCGAATCAAATTCAATGTACCCTGTCCCAGAAATGGTTTGAATAAGCGCTTGAGATTCAATCGTAAGAAAGTCCAACTCGGAAAGATCCAATACTTCTTTGCTTGGCGCAGTAAGAGTTGCTTTTTCGTAAGGGTTCGTCTTATCTACCCCACCCTCCACCTTCCAAATAGAAGTGTCAGCTTCTTTTGATTCTTCCTGACTTTTGCCTTCTGATTCGGCACTGCCCGGAAATTTAAATGTCCATTCGGTGGTGGCGCCCCAATATCCAATACCCAACAACCCAGCACTTACCAACAAGGTGGGAATCGATTCGGCAAGAAAATACAATACTTCCAGTACTTTGTTTTTTTTGACTACTATGCCAGGTTCCATGATTTACATCCGTTTGGAGATCGCTTTAATTTCCTCTTCAAGTTAAGATGATACCTCCTTATTGCATAATAATAAACACGGGCTTGCTATTTTAATGGAGGGATTTCAAGGAATGCTTATCCCGGAACTTATAAGGAAAAAGAGGGAAGGATTTACTCTTTCTGAATCTGAACTTAAAAGCTTTGTCACCGGGGCGGCTAAGGGTACATGGCCCGAATACCAGTTATCTGCAATGTTAATGGCCATTTTTTTCGAAGGCATGACAACACGCGAAACCTCCAAGCTTACCCAACTCATGGCTTCATCCGGGAAAATCCTTTCATGGCCCGATCTCCCTGGCCCCGTGATCGACAAGCACAGTACCGGGGGCGTGGGCGATAAAACTTCGATCATTCTTGGGCCACTGGCAGCAGCGTGTGGCGTTTATGTTCCCATGATTTCGGGTCGCGGGTTGGGCCACACCGGGGGCACGCTTGACAAACTCGAGTCGATCCCAGGGTTTAATGTTCGTCTGGATCTTAACTCCTTCGATAAAATATTGCGCACTCTAGGGATCACAATGATTGGTCAAACCAGCGAAATCGCACCAGCAGATCGCATTCTTTATTCTCTTCGTGATGTTACTGCTACGGTTGAATCCATCCCTCTCATTACCGCATCTATCCTTAGCAAAAAAATTGCAGAAGGCATTCAAGGGCTTATCATGGATGTTAAAACAGGTATGGGAGCCTTCATGCCGGAACTCGATAAGGCAAGAAAATTAGCAAAGTCAATCGTCAACACTGCTCGGAAATCTGGTATCCAATGCCAGGCGATTATCACCAACATGGATTCTCCTTTAGGTTACAAAATCGGAAATGCACTAGAAATACAGGAGTGCATTGAAATTCTAAAAGGAAACGGCCCCGCAGACACCACGGAGCTTTCAGTTTATCTTGCTGCGAGGATGGTGCTAATGGGGGGCATCCGGCCTGACATTCATCAGGCAACTGAATTGGTGCGAAATAAACTTGCATCTGGTGAAGGGCTTGCAAAATTTGAAGCCCTGATCGAAGCCCAGGGAGGCGATCCGAAAGTCATCAATAATCCAAACCTACTTGATATTTCCTCGCATGCTCTTGAGATTAAAGCTGGCGAATCTGGTTGGCTTAATGCCATTGATGCCAGCAAGTTGGGTTGGGCTGCATGCCATCTTGGAGCTGGGCGCGATAAAGCTGAAGCTTCGGTAGACGCAGGTGTTGGAATTATTTTACATCGCAAGCCTTCATGTAAGGTGCATAAAGGTGATATCATCATGGAAATCAGGCATAGGAATGGCAAAGGGTTGGAAAAGGCTTCGGAGTTGTGCCTTCATGCCTTGGTGATTGATGAGCAACCACAAAAAGAAAATGGGTTGATACTTGAAGAAATCCTT
>JAPLNF010000151.1 GCA_026692965.1 Planctomycetota bacterium | reverse complement strand
TTCAGCAGCTTTAAAATATCGATCAACATGGGAAGGAGAAAGCGAAAGCATGGAACCTATGCGGTTGAAACCATGCCAGCGGGGATCTTCATTAAAAGCCCCGGGAAGATTTACATCATAATAAACGCCAAGCAAATCATAAATCGAATAGCCATATTCATCACGGCTTAATCGGTAATGAGATATAGGGCCACGCTTGGCCATTCGGGTCGCCTCACCCTGCTTGATTTTGGCAGATAGCCAATCCACCGCTTTGCCAAGTTCATCGGCCTTGGGCTGTGGTTCTTTTTTAGGAGGCATCTCTCCTGAACTCATGCGGAACAAAACTTCGCCCCAGCGCTGCGCTACCGAAATATCAGAAAAGTCTGTGGAGAGGGAATCGAGCCGGAATTCGCCCTTCTGTTTATTTGCATCATGGCAGCGCAAGCAATAAGACTTAAAAAAAAGCGCATGATCCTCTTGCGCATTAACCCCTGAGGTTAGAAAACTCGCAAGGACAGTAATAACCATGGCGTATTTCAAAGATCTTCTCGGGGTAATGGAGTGACTGGTTGTCTTAATCAAGTTTGAAGTAATGTTTACATGCCAAAACAAGCAGGAATTTAATTATAGGCCCGAAAGAAACAGCTTGCAATAAGTATATACAAGAAAGGCACCTACCCAAGATCGCTCCTTTACCCAACTTCCAAGCTTTAGTCCATTCTTAATAATCTTTCAAAGGTTTTATAAAGATATACCGATAGTAGGGATAAGGGAAAATTGCCCTTCAATGCCCAGTTGTTTTTATCGGGAGATCGCCTTGACTCAGACATTACCATCCACTTCTTACAACGAGATTCCTTACGAAAGTTTTCCTTTTCAGCAAACACACCCGGATAGGTTGGCAACAATCGCCAAGCTTTTTGGATTACAATCTCCTAATGTTGAAACCTGCAAGGTTTTAGAAATTGGCTGTGCTTCAGGCAACAATCTGATACCGATGGCAGAATATCTTCCCAAAGCAAACTTCCTAGGTATCGATTTATCTTCAAACCAAATAGATGAAGGCAACAGGCTTCTGAAAGTTCTTGACCTTCCCAATATTGAGCTACGTTGCCAAGATATTCTTGATTTTAACGAAGAGACCAAATTTGATTTTATCATTGTGCACGGGATTTATTCTTGGGTACCGGCACCAGTACAAGAAAAGATCCTTGCGATTTCCAAGAAGAATCTTTCACCCGATGGCGTGGCTTACATCAGTTACAATGTGCTTCCTGGATGGCATATGCGTGGAATGATTCGCGATATGATGCTTTATCACTCCGGGAAATTCCCTGACAATGAATCAAAAATCAAACAAGCCAAGGCCCTTTTAGAATTCCTATCAAAATCTGTTCAAGGTGATAAAAACCCCTACGGCATATTCCTACAATCTGAACTGGAAATACTGAAGAAACAAAACGATGGCTACTTCTTCCATGAATTTTTAGAGGAGAATAACTTCCCCGTTTATTTCCACGAGTTTAGTTCTGCAGCCAACCGCAATGGTTTGAAATACCTTGGTGACACCGATGTTCGAACTATGTCTACGCGCGACCTAACTTCTGAAGCCCAGCAACTTCTGACCAAAACTCCAAGCATGATCGAGACAGAGCAATACATGGATTTTTTGCGGAATCGCATGTTCCGAACTTCTCTAATCGTACATGACAATAAAATTCCTATTTACAACTTAAACTCATCAGACATTGTAAAGTTTAATGTCATTTCAACTTTGACACCTGCAGAACAAAATATGGATTTGCATTCAACCAATCCTGCCCAGTTCACCGCTCATGATGGAACTACCATAGGCACCACTGAACCCCTAATGAAAGCAGCATTAGTATGCCTGTATGAATCCAACCCAAACTCCATGACGACCGGAGAAATCATTGAAGGAGCATGCAAAAAACTAGGATCGAAACCGCCCGTGGGTGCAGAGGAAATTGCAAAAGTATCCGCACAAATTGGGCAGACATTGATTACTGCTTACACTTCTCTGCCTGTAGGTTCGCTGGAACTTACGACAAGGCCGATAAATAGATCTTCGCTTATCTCTTCAAAACCCAGAGCTTTCAAGTTGGCACAAATACAAGCAGGGATGATCGGTATGGTAACAAACCCAAGGCATCAAATGATCAGGCTCGGGGATTTCGAAAAAGTTCTTTTACCGATGTTGGATGGGAAAACAGCTATAACTGAGATAAATAAATGTTTCAAAGATCTTGTAAATACAAATAAAATTGTAGTGAAAGATAACGGAATACAAGCTGATGCAACCAGAGTCGAAGAAATCATTCAGCAGCAAGTGAAAAATGCGTTGAAGATCCTTGCAAAAAACGGAATGTTAATTGATTAGATTATTCTAATTCAACAGTCCAATAGGCGTTATCAAGAAATGTACGCCAAGATTGATACTTGGTATTGTTAAGTTTCAAGCTGAGCGAAGGGCTGCGCTTGGGTTTTTCTGGTTTGCGAATCAGGTTCATGCTGGCTTGCTTAGGGGTTCGGCCCCCTTTTCGAACATTGCAGGAAACACAGGCACAGACAATATTTTCCCAGGAGTTTATACCTCCCTGGCTACGAGGCAGGATATGATCAAGACTAAGTTCGGGCATCGGGAATTTTTTGCCACAATACTGGCACATATTGTTGTCACGGGCAAAAATGTTCTTTCGATTAAACTTAACGGATTGCTTTGGAAATTTATCGTACTCCGTCAGACGAATAACTCTTGGAACTTGGATTTCGTAAGAAACAGTGCGAACCCAATCATCTTCTTCTTTACGGAAAAATCTCGCCCGATATTCACTTACCTCAAGCCAGCTCGAAAAATCATAGGTCGAATATTGCCCATCCTCAGTACTGACCACTTCTGCTTGTTCTTTTACCAAAAGAATAAACGCCCTGCGTACATTGATGATCTGAACCGCCATGAACATTTTGTTCAAGACAAGTACACTGGAATCAAGAGGACATGCTAATGAGGAACCCATATAATTTCCTCTATACAAAACAATAAGAGTTTAAAACCTTAACAAATAACCAATTACGACAAAACACCACCTATTATGAAATCATGATAGCAGTGAAATGCAAGCGTAAGCAAGCCTCCATTGGATCAGAAGTTCGGGAATTCTTCAAATATTCATAGAATAAAAACATGAGCGAAAAAGAAAAACTTAGCAACTCTGATGCGCGACTTGATGAAGAAAAGCTGGCAAACGGCTTGGTATCGCGTGGGTTGATGACCAACGACGAAGTAAAAAAACATGCACCCGATGGCACCTTGGGCGCAGAAGGGTACCTTAAAAAACTTTCATCAGTTGGTTTACTTACAAAGGCGCAAGCAGAGCGAGCCCAATTAGACCTAACGTTATTGGTTGGTCAGCAAATCCCTGGATATGTGATGCTTGAAAAATTAGGCCAAGGTGCGATGGGCGTGGTTTATAAAGCATTGCAAACACGCTTGAACCGCCATGTAGCAATCAAACTGTTGAAGGGAAAGAAAACCAATGATGCGGGGTTCTTCGCCCAGTTGGAACGCGAAGCCAGGCTTGCTGCAAAGTTAAGCCATAACAATATCGTACAGGCAATCGATATCGGATCTGCGGGAAAGTTTCATTATTTTGTGATGGAACTCATCGATGGGAAAACCATCCAAGATGAAATGAAAGCTGGGAAGAAGCGCTACGAAGAAAAAGAAGCAGTTGAAATCATTTTGCAAATAGCGCAGGCCCTAGACCATGCAAGCAAGCGTGGATTGGTACATCGCGATATAAAGCCCGCAAACATTGTGATGACATCTGAGGGAATAGCGAAGCTTGCAGATCTAGGTATGGCGCGTGAAAGTACTGATGAAGCAACTAACTCCCGGGAAAAAGGGATGATCATCGGGACGCCTAATTACATCGCACCAGAACAAGTGCAAGGCAAATCTGATATCGATACCCGTGCCGATATTTATTCCTTAGGCGGAACCCTTTACCACATGGTTACGGGTCAACCGCCCTTTGTAGGCAACACGGTGCTGGAAGTGCTGAAAATGCACGAGAAAGCTGAACTGGTGCCCCCGGATCATTTGAACGATAGTCTAAGCGCAGGGTTGGGCGAAGTTGTGGAAATGATGATGGCCAAAGACCGCAACATGCGCTATGGATCGCCCGAAGCATTAATCAAAGATCTTGAATGCCTCATGAATGATATGCCACCGAAGCTTGCAAGGCAGAAAATGAGCTCTTCACTTGCAGCACTTTCAGAAGGCGAAGAAGAATACGATCATATCCCTGAAGCCGAGTTGCCTCAATGGGTGATGATAACTCTTGCGTCTTTAGGTACTTTGCTATTTATCAGTTTGGTAGTAAACATCGTACTGATAATGCGCAGATAAAATCAAATTACTCGGGAGTTAGAAAAACCGCTCCCAAAGGGGGCAGGGTAAGCTCCATGGAATAAGGGCGGTTGTGCCAAGACATTTCCTGAGTTTGCTTACGGCCTTGGTTGCCCTTACCGCCGCCGCCATAATAAGGCGAATCAGAGTTAAGGATTTCGAGCCAAGTTTCCCCAAAGGGAACACCAACCCTGTAGCCATCTTTAACCAGAGGGGTGAAATTAAAAACCGCTAGAACAGGCTTAGCCCCATCAAGATCCCAGCGAAGAAAAGCAAATACGCTGCCTTCGTGATCCGAGCAATCAATCCATTCAAGGCCGGAGGGTTCGCAATCTTTTTCATAAAGACCGGGCTGATTCTTATACATATGGTTTAGATCTGTCACAAACTTTTCGATACCCCGATGCTCGGGCGAATTAAGTAGATTCCAATCCAAGCTTGAATCATGATTCCACTCTGCCCAAACGCCAAGCTCTGCACCCATGAAGATTAACTTCTTGCCAGGCTGGGAATACTGCCAAGCAAGCAACAAACGCAAGTTAGCAAGCTTCTGCCAATAATCGCCGGGCATTTTGTTTAAGAGTGATCCCTTGCCATGCACCACTTCATCGTGGGAAAGAGGGAGGATAAAATTTTCTTGATCGCAATAAAGCATACGGAAGCTGAGTTCATTTTGATGCCATTTACGGTGAATCGGATCGCGTGCAGTGTAGCGAAGCGAATCATGCATCCAGCTCATATCCCATTTGTATCCAAACCCTAACCCACCAGAATGGGTAGGGCGAGAAACCATGGGCCATGAAGTCGATTCTTCAGCAAAAGTTTGAACATCAGGAAACCTAGAGTAAACCTCTTCGTTAAATTTTCGAAGAAAACTGGTGGCTTCAATATTTTCATTGCCACCATATTGATTCGGAATCCACTCGCCTTCATTCCTGCTGTAATTAAGGTAGATCATGGAAGCAACAGCATCAACGCGTATACCATCAATGTGATAGTGTTCAAGCCAGAAGCAAGCACTGGAAAGTAAAAACGATCTCACTTCATGTCTGCCGAAATTGAAGATGCAGGATTTCCAATCGGGATGAAAGCCCTGCTTGGGATCTGCATGTTCGAAAAGATGGCTGCCATCGAAGTAGGCCAGTCCATGTTGATCATTGGGGAAGTGGGAAGGCACCCAATCGAGAATAACGCCCAAGCCATTCTGGTGAAGATAATCAATCAGAAACATAAGATCTTGAGGCGAGCCATACCTGCTGGTTGGTGCAAAGTAGTTGCTGGTTTGATAACCCCAGGAGCCATAAAACGGATGCTCGGTGATAGGTAGAATCTCGAGGTGGGTAAAGCCAAGTTTCAACATATGCTCGGTAAGTTGCGGCGCTAGTTCACGGTAAGTGCGCCAGCGGTTACCCTCTTCGGGAACTCTTTTCCAAGAACCCAAATGAAGTTCATAAATGGAAACCGGAGCATTATGAGCGATTTTGTTTCTACGCTCATCCATCCATGCGGAATCATTCCAAGCATAAGAAAGATTGCATAACGCAGAAGCAGTGCGAGGCGCAATTTCCATCGCAAAAGCAAAGGGATCAGACTTTGCAACCTGATAGCCCCCATGATTGGAAATAATATGAAACTTATAGAGATCGCCATTTTTCAAACCAGGAACAAAACCTGCCCAGATCCCGGAACTGCCTACGAGATGCATGGGATGAACCCCAGGCTCCCAATTATTAAAATCACCAACAACACTAACTGATTGCGCAGACGGGGCCCAAACAGAAAAATGAAACCCGGTCTGGTTATTAAGAGTGAAAGGATGAGCACCCAGCTTTTCATAAAGCCTGCTATGGTTTCCTTCATTAAAAAGATGAAGATCCAAAGGGCCTAGCAGATTTTTTTCAGGTGGTATCCAAGTATTATTATTTTCCACAAGCGATTCCGTGTATTCAAGGGACCAAGCATGACTCCCATAAAAGGAGCACCATAAAATCCCTTATTAGTATTGTACCCGCAGGCTTCCCATCTTGCCGGATTTCCTTAGATGTTTCTTAAACGAACCTCTGTTACAATCGATTTATTAGACTCGATCCGTTTGTTCGTACCAGAAAAAATATGGGGCCAGGTTTGCAATTAATCCTAATAATCCTGATCATTGCGGTGATAATCATCCTAATCAACCGGAATCTTCCAGAATTCACAAATGTTGAAACTTGGGAAGATTCATCTGCCGAAACACCTAAAATTAAAACAGGCCAAGAGAATATCCAAGCAGCTTGGTTAAACGCCTTGGCGAAGCGAAAAGTAGAGATCCCTGCACTTTTTCTTATTGGACTAGGTGGAATCAACCTGATTATGGGTTCGGTCATCATGTTACGCAGCATACAAATCTCGCAAATTCCAATCGAAGATTTTGAACGCGACTACGAAGAGTCCAAAAATATCGCCCGAAAAATCATGCCCGAAGCTGCAATCAACCTCGATAAACAAGAACTCTCCATCAAAGAAATTCAAAAGCAAACCATCTGGATCAATGCAGGGTACTCTTGCTTCCTTCTAGGCGGATCATATCTGATGATTATGGGCGGTTGGTATATGCGCCAATTTAATTCCCTAGGCATGGTCATGCTTGGAATCTTTTATTGCGCAATGCCTTGCGTCAGCTGTGCCGGTACTTGTGGCTTAGGCCAAGTGATCGCAGTATGGTGCTTGCTGGTACTGTTCAACCCATTAGTAAGGCAGGAGTTTGCAAAAGTCGCAAACCGAAGCTCCCAAAAGCATGATTCTGATTGTTAAAACATTTGCCAGGCTTTAATCATGATATTACAAATACCTTTAATGTTACTATTAGCTTTGGCTCAACCGCCCACACCCTTGATATGGGCCGCGGATGAAGAAGGTGGCGCACCTTATGTGTACCGAGATAACAAGCTAGGCCAAGTCGGATTCGAACTAGATATCATCAATGCCCTTGCAGAAGAATTAAAAAGGCCAATCGAATTTAAACAGTATGCGTTTGATAGTTTAATCCCCGGATTGCTGAAAGGCGATTTCGACTTCGCAATGAATGGGCTAGAAATTAATCAAGAGCGTCTGGAAAAAATCCGCTTCTCAAAACCCTATTACATATACCGCCAGCAATTAGTGACCCGTGCCGATGAAAAAAGATTCAACACCCTGCTTGGATGCAAAAACACCCTAGGCGCCATCGTTGGCACAATGGATGGCACGCAAGCAGAACGCCTGCTAAACCAAGCTAAAATCCCAATCCGCACCTATTCTTCATCAACTGAAGCCTACTCTGATCTGATTTCTGCAGGCCGTATTGATGCGGTATTTCTTGATCTACCCATGGCAATATCCTACGCGCTGCCGAACAAACGATTGCAATTTGCAGGCAAACCAACTGCCCGAGGTTTCTACGCCATCGGATTTCATCCAAAAAATGAAACGCTTGCAAAGGAAGTAGATGCTGCAATCGATGCTCTAAAAACCAATGGCAAACTGCGATCGATTCTAGTGAAATGGAATTTATGGGATGAATGCCAAGAAGAACTGAGCCAGGGATTTTTATTCGAAGAAGAAGGCAGGCCCAATTCTATCACACATTCTATCCTCGAAGAAAATCAAGCTTGGACAATTAATCGCTACCTACCGTTGCTGCTCGAAGGCACCTTGGTAACTATCCAACTTACACTTTGTAGTTTTGCATTAGCATTGGTGCTGGGTTTACCATTATCACTCGCTAGGCTTTATGGAACACCTTGGTTGAAAAGCTTGGCGTTGTTGTATGTGGAATTTTTCCGGGGCATCCCAGTTCTACTGCTATTGTTTTTTCTTTACTTTGGTTTGCCTGCAATTGCAGAGTCTTCAGGATTGAATATATCTCTGGCATTAAGCCCATTTATTGCAGCGACATTAGGGTTGGGGTTAAACTATGCTGCTTACGAGGCGGAGACCTTCAGGGCTGCAATTCAATCCGTGCCCCAAGGGCAATGGGAAGCTGCTGCATCCTTAGGTATGGGCAAAACCCTTACTTTCAGGCGCATCATATTCCCTCAGGCAATGCGGATCGCTTTACCCACTACTACCAATGATCTCGTCGCGTTGTTCAAAGATACCAGCATCGCAAGCGTTGTGGCTTTGGTAGAACTCAACAAACAGTATCAAATACTGGCAAAGTCGAGTTTGAAGTTTGTGGAACTTGGATTGATAACTGCGCTGTTGTACCTTGCGCTATCCGTACCATTGGGAAGATTAGCAAGGGTATTAGAAAAAAAACTTGCACCAGAGAGGCGCTAGCAATGAATATCAAAGCGCGCGAAATATGCAAAACCTTTGGCAAACGCCCAATACTTGATGGGTTAACCTTGGAAGTACAATCTGGCGAAACCGTGGTAATAATTGGGCCAAGTGGTTCTGGAAAATCGACCTTTTTACGCTGTCTAAACGGCTTACAAAGTATTGATTCAGGTACTATTCAGGTTGGCGATCACAAACTTGAAGCTTCGAATGAAAAACGGTTCAGCCCTTTTTCCTCCGAAATTCGAAAAGTACAAGGCATGATATTTCAGGACTTCAATCTGTTCCCTCACATGAGTGTGTTAGGAAATGTAACCGAGGCACCAGCAAGAGTACTAAAGCACAACCAAGCTGAGGCGAGGAATCTTGGATTGGAATTATTAAAAAAAGTCGGGCTGGAAAGCCATGCAAATCATTATCCCTCGCAGCTTTCAGGAGGGCAAAAACAAAGAGTTGCGATCGCCCGTGCGCTTGCTATGAAACCAAAAGTTTTACTTTGCGATGAAGTAACTAGTTCTCTCGACCCGGAACTAAAGCACGAGGTTCTTGATGTATTGGAAAAGCTGAAAAACGAAGGAATGACCTTGTTGATGGTGACACATGAAATAGGGTTTGCAAAAAAAGCTGCAGACAAAGTTGTATTCCTTGCAGAAGGAAAAGTGGTGGAAGAGGGCCCACCCCAGCAGATTCTTGAAAGCCCTGAAAATTCTCGCATTCGTACTTTTATCTCAAAGTTAATGAGCTAATAAAAAAAGCCCCGTGAATAATTCACAGGGACTTTCAAAACACAAAAGTTTTGGGGTAGTGTTACTTGCCTGAAAGCAAAAGGCTGTTAAGGCCAAGAATCAGAATTACCTGATCCAACTGCTTTTCAAGTATGGACAGCACCTTATCAGGATCAACAATCAGGATGTTATTCTCGCGAATCTGAAGCTGTTGCTTTTGCACCAACTCTTGAAGGCTCGTGAGGATACCTTTTTTGTTTCTAGTTCCATCGAGCAAAGGCAATACAAACTTTTCGAAATCGCCCACTCGGATCGTTTGATGACGAATGTTGGTAAGCACACCATCGATGCCTGCCTGCTTGCGGACAAGCGCAGGAACCTTTGGTTTTTCAAGGAATTCACGGGTGACACCCAGAGGGCGAAGCGAAAGTTCAATCGCACCCATAGGCAGGCCAGTGTAGAACAACAAAAGTGCAGAACCAATTTGGTCAACAACTCGGTCAAGGCCAGCTTGATCAGTAGGTACCTGAAGGCCAAGTTTCTTTGAAGAAAGCTCAACCAATTTATCAAACGAAATTCGTTCGGGCCATGATTCATTCAATACGCGAACTGCAGCTTTAACGAGCGGATCACGCGCAGTAGCTTCGCCACCGGTTGGCACAATGTAGGTTTCGGGTTCACTACTGTGAAGCTCTGGGCCGTTTTCTTTCACGCGCAGCGTACCTGCAATCATGAAATCACGAATCAGTTTGGTATTTACCTGCAACACAGTCTGCTTGCCTGAATGCACAAGAAGAGTCATGCGGAACATACGGTTGCGCAAGAAATCCATGTACTGTTCAGATTCAATTTGATTAGGTGCAGTGGTAAGCAATTTCTTGGCTTCCTCATGAAGATCATGAGTTGCCATCGTTCGCATATCTGCATCGCCTAGGTAACTAAGGCCATGAACCGTCGCCCGTTCGATGAATTCGTGGAAATAACAGGGTGTGTTATTTTCTTCGAG
>JAPLNF010000150.1 GCA_026692965.1 Planctomycetota bacterium | reverse complement strand
TAAGGGTGCTTCAAGAAAATGGCTGCGAAGTTTGGATTCCTAAAACCCAAGGATGTTGCGCTGCTTTACACCATCATGCAGGCCTAGATAACGAAGCTAAGAAATTTGCTGCAGCCAACTGTGTTGCCTTTGCTGATGGCTTGACAGATGGCCCAAATAAGCTTGATGCAATCGTTAATAATGCGGGAGGTTGTGGCCCGGTACTTAAAGAGTATGGGCATTTATTGCACGGCACCCCATTCGAAAAACAAGGTGAAGCTTTTGGCTCTAAGGTTAAGGATATTCACGAGTTCCTGATGGAGCTTGGCCCTGTTGCCCCTACGCATGAAGTGCCTTTAAAAGCGACTTATCATGATGCTTGTGGTTTAAGCCATGCTCAAAAGATTCGTAATCCCCCCAGGCAATTAATGGGCATGATCAAAGGCCTTAAACTTGTGCCCCTTCTCGAAAACGAACACTGCTGTGGCGCTGCAGGCAGTTACAACATCACCCAACCTGAGATGTCGAAAGCATTGGGCGAACGCAAGGCAAAGAACATCATTGCAACTGGGGCCCGTGCCATTTTCACTGCAAATGTTGGCTGCCTTTTGCAAGTGGATCGGTACCTGCGAGAAAACAAACCTTCGGTATGGGTGGCCCATCCCATGGAAGTTCTTTGGGCTGCGTATAGCGGCCAATTTTCCTCAAGGCTTAAAGCTGCAATCAAACCGTACGAAAAGGATTAAGCATGAGTTTCCACGGCATCATCCCTCCCCTAGCCACTCCGTTCAAAGATAATGAAGATCTCGATATTGAGCGCCTGAAGTGGTTTATTGAACAGCAGATTGAGGCTGGGGTTCATGGCATATTTGTGCTTGGAACTAACAGCGAATTTTATGCCATGGATGAGGCTGAAAAACAACAGGTTATTGCGGTTGCTGTCGAGCAGGTGAGAAAAAGAGTCCCGGTTTTTGCAGGCACGGGTGCTGAAACCACTCGCGAAGCAGAACGACTTACCAAAATGGCTCAGAAGGAAGGCGTTGATGGTGTTTCAGTTATCACCCCTTACTTTATTATGCCTAATCAAAATGAAATTCATGATCATTACAAACGCATTGCGGAATCCACTAATCTGCCCGTTTTGCTTTACAGTAACCCGGTCACCTGTGGTGGATTAAAGATCGATCCCGATACGTGTGGCAGACTTGCCAAAATCAAAAACATCGTGGGCATCAAAGATTCGAGCGGAGATTTGCAAACCACGATTGAAATCCTCAGGGCTGTTCCCTCTGATTTTGTGGTGATGCAAGGTCGCGACACTCTGATTTTTTCCGCATTACAAATGGGTGCTCGTGGAGCTGTTCCTGCGACTTGCAACATTGCACCGAAGTTGCTGGTCGAAATCTATGAGAAATTCAAAAAGGGTGATATTGAAGGGTCTAAGGCTGCACAGGCTAGACTTCATCCTCTTCGAATGGCTTTGACTCTTGGCACAGCGCCTGGTGGCGTTAAATCCGCTCTTAGGGAACTTGGGCGTTCCATCGGGCCTTGCAGATCTCCCGTAGCTTTGGTTGGCGCAGATAAAATCCCCAAGCTTAAAGAAGCTCTTGCTGCTGCAGGTTTACTATAAGCTTTATACGAAAGTTGAGAGCCGTTGCTTAACCCAGAAACTGGGAGTAGTAGGCTGTTGTAAATCGTGGGTGAGCCAACTTTTTAGGAATGACAAGCTCATCAGGTTTCAGCCATTGTGTCTGGATGGGCGAGGGCATTCCCCCTAAAGTTTTAATCGCTAAGCTGTTGTACTCTTTTGCAAACATCTGCCACTTAGGATCAGTGGGATTTGAAAAAAGTGGGTCAAAAGAAAAAGAGACGCCTGGGCCGCCTGAATAGAGCCCATAAGGTTTCTTTTTCGATTCCGGACGATTTAAGAAGTACAACGCCCATGTATTTGGCACAAACGAATGCTTCTCCTCGAAGGCTTTTGTGAATGCGTAAGATTGCGAAATGACCGCTTTTATTTTTACCAGATCATGTTCGTAATACTGGAAATCCACGCGGTTCTCATTTGCACTTGGTCTCCAATACTCATTCACCATATCCGCCCTGGAGTAAGTTATTTCTTTGATCAGGGGTTGTAGATTATTGATGTTGGGCCTAGGGGTCGCACCATGTTGAATATTAGATCGCTTTGCCAAACGCAATGCGTTGAATTGGGGTTGCGAGGAAGCCGGAGTTATTGAACCTGGGCCTGCTTTAAATCGTTGATCGCAAATGGCATATAATTTGTCCAAAATTACGGATGCAAAAAATGCATCACAACCCTTGTGCAAGCGAATGAGTTCTTCAGAAAGGTCTTCCGGCGATTTTAATTGATGTAAGGAGTATTTAGAGGTGCATAGCGTTGCAGGTCGCACTTCAATCTGGCATTCGAGGACAATTCCTAAAAGTCCGAATGAACATTTGAATTCATAGAAACTAGCCCCATCTTCGGAATCAGAAATAGAGCAGAGTTCGCCTTCAGCATTGACATAAGAAAGTGCAGTGACCCCTGCGGAAAAAAAACCTACACCATCCAGCGAAGAATCTTTAGTATCACCAACAGCAACCGATCCAACGGTGGCTTCGCCAATTTCAGCTTGAAAAGGAATTTCGAATCCTCGTGATTGCAGCCATAAATTAAGCTTTTTAAGCCTGCAGCCTGCTTGTACGCGGACAATTTGCCGACCTTTTCCATCCGTTTCTAATCCGATGATTTCATCTAGCTTTGTGGTGCATAATAAAGTTCCACCATTGTTGACGATGGTTTGTGAAACAGAAAGCATGGCCCCGGCTGGACTTACCGGGGTCGGAAATCGCTTGGTATCCTTAACAATCGCCTGCACATCTTCGTAGCTGATGGGTTCCGCATAAACCGCAGGCTTGGTGGTGTTGGATAATCCCCAATTGGAGTAAGTTCTTCCATCGCTTTTTAGAAGGCCATGAAAAGGAAATGGTGCAGGTTGGTTTTTTGGAGGTGTTGCAACAGGCTTTTCCACGGCACTTGCATTGCCATTTTCCAAGGACGCAATGCCAGAAAGAAAGACCACTTTCATGGTATCACGTCGGGATTGATATTTCGGATTCGTGTCCTTATTTGACTGCTGGTTTATCATGTTTCCCAAAAGCTTTTTTGAGTGCCGCACCTTCGCGTAATTTGATGAAATAATCCATAAATTCAATATGCCCGGCCGTAGGGCGCTGGGGAGTTATAAAAGATACCGAGACATATCCCATTTCATCTTCATCATTTTCGCCAACGAATATCATGCGTGGCGGGTTGAATGGATTAGTGGGGTTTCGGTCTGAATTATCAAAAGTGCCTTCGACATGAAGGGTGTCGCCTTTTTTAAGTTGATAATATTCTTTGGTGTAGTAACTGGATTGCCAGTTGTAGTCCCAGTTTCTTAAATCAAATAGAAGTTTTCGTTCTTTTGAGTTTTTAGGTTGATGCCAAACCCGGATTTCCTTGCCCAAAAAATGCATGTGGGGCTTCATCATGAATATTTCGCAATCTTGTTCCACCACCCTTGATCCAATTGACTTGTATTGGGAAACACCTTTTGGGATCCAGAGGAATTTTGTGTCAACCAACATATGATGAACATATTTTTCAGGCTTTTCCTTGGCAAGCCAGATAGCGATCTTGCTTCTGTCCGTTTCTGGTTTTCCATTACGATGGTAATGAATTTGCATAATGATGGCGGATTCTGGTGGTAATACCACTGTTGCCTTTGGTGGATATGACATTTCTCCCTGACCAGGAACCCAAACCCCCAATGTGCCTCCCGGGTTCTCTTTGTTCCTTCTGATATCAGTTGGGTTGGGCTCGAAACCTAGTCCCATTCCTGATTCATACCCCGGGCCGTAATCTTCATCTCCTGTCCCTGTAGGTTTGAGTTTTCCCAAGCGCTTTTGGGCATCTATCACCACATCCGTTCCATCGTAAAAAGATAATTCATGATGGACGATTCGTTTGTTACCGGGAATAAATTTTATCTTCTGGAGATTTAGTTCGGTTTTATTGTTTAGTGGAAAGGCGATCATCCTGTAGTGGTCTTCGCCTTTTGCTGCCAGATGAAATTCAGTGGGCATTTCCAAGATAAAATCAGGCGGGTCCTTTTCATCCCAATCTTTTGTTGCAGGAAATGACACAGGCTTGGGGGCATCTTTGATATCACCTTTGGGGCTTCCAATTTCAGCCCACTTCGAAAAAACTGCAATTTCACTTTCATTAAGGGAAAAATCATCTTTGAGAGGTAAACCTCCACGGACTGGCCAAGGTGGCATTTTGCGGCTGGAAACATAATCCTTCATATCATCCGCCCATCGTGTGGCATCTTCAAAAGTTAAGAGTTGAAAGGGAGCTACATCGCCTGGGCGATGACAACGTTGGCAATGTTTTTGCAACAAGGGAAGTACATCCTTATAAAAGGTGACTTCTCCCTCTGTACTGGGTTCTTTCTTTTCTCTGTCAAGGGGGCAACCAATCGCCTGGGTCGTTTGAACTTCAACCGGTTTGTTTGAAAGCACCTGATCGATTGCTTCTGTAAGGTGGGCATTTTTAGTATTCTTCAGGCGGGTAGTACGGTCTTGGTATTGATCATCAATTGCTCCGAAATACATAAGTTTCTTGTCTTGATCAAGTAAGAAACATTCGGGTGTGACATTAGCCAGGAAGTGATTTGAAACGATGTGGTTCGGGTCGTAAAAAACCTTGAAGCCCGCAAGAAATTCCTTGGTATGTTTATCAAGCTCATCAGCACTTTCCGAATCACAAATTACTGCGGTAACAATAACCCCCTTGGTTTTATATTTTTCAGCAAGGGAATTGAGCACATTAATATAACGGTTCGAAATAGGGCATTTGAAATCAAGGAATGTAACCACAATGGCCTTGGCATCTTTTTGCTCATGTAATTGCCATTTCTCACCTTTGGTATTAACGAACGTGACAGGAGGGATCACCTTTCCCAAGCGTAATAGGGAGGTAACTTTTTCATCTTTATTTTCCTGAGATTGTACCTGCTTTGGCACAAGTAAAAAAGATAGTAACCCGACCAAGCATGCGAGGGTTGAAATTGCTAGCAACCATTGATTTGTTTTGCTTGTAAATGCGAGTTTGAACTTAGCAAGATTATTCATTATATTGCCCAAATAAATTAAAATACTTCCCTATTGATGCTTAATTTAATTATAGACAGAGAGTTATAAATATAAACAGAACAACACGAATTTGCAACATTCTCTCAAGGGCGAATCAGTAATTTATTGTCTTGGCTAGTGCAGACGAAATCGCAAAACCCATTTTGAATGAGTTAAAGCGAGATGGTACCATGCGAATCAATAGTTTGGATTCGGTTTATTTACCGGTTCCAAGCTTAGGACGATTGGCTATGCCATGATGAATGATTTTTATAACACGATCACGTTCTTCACCTGAAAGAGGAAGCCTTGGTTCGCGAACTCTTTCAGAGCCCAAACCTGCTTCCTGAGCAGCTAGCTTGATATACTGTACGAATTTCACATGGGTATCGAGTTTTAGCAAAGGATAAAACCACTTGTACATTTCGCGTGCTTCATCCCATTTGCCCGTGCGGGTTAGATTCCAAAAGTATTGGTTCTCTGCAGGAAATGCGATTCCTGATCCAGCAACCCAGCCATCAATTCCAAGAATCGAAGATTCTAATATTAGATCATCCACCCCTACAAAAATGCTGTAGCGGTCTCCTACCTCAATTCGCAGTTCAGTGATCCTACGGGTGTTTGCAGAGCTTTCTTTTAAAGCAACAAGATTTGGAATGTTTGCAAGCTGCGAGAATTGTGCAGGGGTGATATCAACAGGGTAGCCCACGGGATTGTTGTAAAGCATCCATGGAAGATTGGTGGCTGCTGCAACTTTTCTAAAATGGTTCATCGCCTCTGCGCCTTCAGCTTTGTAAACCATTGCAGGCATGACCATAAAGCCATTGGCTCCCAGTTTTTCGCAATCGCGCACATATTGGCAAGCTGCCGCGGTGCTCATCTCAGCAACACCACTCAACACGGGCACTCGGCCCGAGGCCATCTTTACAATTTCAGATATAAGAGTTCGTTTTTCTGATGGATCAAGAGTTTGGTTCTCTCCTAGCGAACCTGCCATGATTAAGCCGCTAACTCCGGAAGCAATCAACGCTTCACAATGTTTCGAAGTTGCTTCAATGTCGAGCGACATATCTTGGCGAAATTGTGTAGTAACCGCAGGGAATACACCGGTCCAAGCATGTTTAGACATGAGAAACTCCTAGTGAAAGGGCGCTGAAAATAGAGGTCAATATCTGATATTGTAGATAGATAGATGAACTCTGGCCATCTGCTTATTTATCCATTGTCGTTATAAAGATTGTCGGGAAGACTGTACTTTTGTTGACTCTTAATAAAAATGTATCTATAGATAACGATATGGAACCACCAATTGTATTATCTTTGACTGTTGGCTTAATTGCTTGGGCATTTCTAAGCTTGGGCGCTGCTGTCGCTGGTTTGTACTTCCCTCCTAAAAAAGATACCGAGTGTTGGCGAGCATTTTGGTTTATGAATGGGATTTGGGGCTTGATCGATGGAATCATCGGTTGGGCCAATTTGATTACCGCTCCCCCAACGATCGAATTTCTACAAAAAGTTCTTGCGATCAACAGCGGGTTAGATCTGCTCTATATTATCACCGGTCTGGTTTTATTCACCCGCACTAAACCGGTTCTAAAAGGCTTTGGTTTTGCGATCTTAATTCAAGGGCTATTTCTTCTCATCTTTGATGCAATCTTTTTATTCTTATGCTATCGCTCTTAATTCTTCACCCATTAAGTAAAAATCAGGATTGCCAGACGCCATCAGCAAGGATTTTTGCGCCTAGGATGCTTTGCTTGTAGAGGTAGGCAAAGGCCTTTGAACCATCTGCCAAGGTGATGGGTTCAAGATTGAACAGAAAAGGTGCGTCTTCAATTTTGTCTAGTTCGACTAGCAATTCGTAGGGGATTTTAAAAAGTTCGCCCTGAACTGAAAAACCATCCTGTTGTTTTTCAACCATCCCTGGGTAGGGGCCGAGATCCACAAGAAGATAATCAGGCGAAGTACAACTTTCATTCAAATAATGCGCATTCATTAACGCGTAATGGTTTTTTTTACCCCGTTTAAGGGTGCCATAGACAAACAATAATAGGGGATCGTTTGGATTCATTATTTAAGTTTGGTTCCCACAAGTTTTTTAAAGGTGCTTTTGCTGATGGGGGAAAATCGTACTCTGTCGCCAATATTAAAAACGAAGTATTGAGTAAGAATATCCACTAGAAGATTAGGCGTTTGCCCGATGAGATGCCATCCTCCAGGTTTTTGTTCGGGATAAATGCCTGTTTGAATGCCAGTAAGGCCGACACTTCCAGCAGGGACGTTTAATCTTGGAGTAGCAAGCCTAGGCACGCCTTCGAGTTCTTTGGGTAGGTAGCCCATGTAGGGGAATCCCGGGCTGAAGCCGATGGCGTAAACGCAATACTCGTTTTCCGAATGAAGGCGAATGACTTCTTTTGTGGTTAAGCCTTTAAGTTTTGCGACGATTTCTAAATCAGCTCCTAGTTCATAGCAGCAGGGTACCTCTACCACTTTGGATTGCTGTGTTGGCGTTGTAATTTCTGTGATTTTTAAGGCTGATGTTATTTCGTGGATTAGATTTTCGAGCGAAATGGAATCGGGGTTGTGATAAAGGGCCACAGCCTTGTAAGCGGGTACCACATCTAAAACCCACGTATATGCTGCTTTTGTAATGTTGTTGGAGAAGGTTTGGCATGCGAATTCGTTTTCAAAACGGACAAGAATACCCATGTCTGCAATTGGCTGGATGATGGGTTTGGGTGTGATCAATTTATTTTTTGTGGAAGCCATTTTAGTTTATCACTCCAGTACATTATTACTTATATTGTAACGGTAGGCTTTTATTTCAATCTTTTAATTTATGTGAGGTATTATCATGCGAATATTTAGTTTTCTACTTTTAGGAATTCTATTTGGCTTTGCATCTGGTTGCAAAAGTAAGAAGCCAATGGCTGATAAAAATGCAGATGCCACCAAGCCAGCAGTAGCAAAAACAACAACGACTCCTGCTGTTACAAATGAAACTCCTGTTCAGAACTTGAAAAGAAATGCGGTTGCTCGAACTGGTACTGGGAGCAAGCTTCGCCAGGTTTATGATGCATTGGAACTTTATGCAAATGATAATAACGGAAAATATCCCCCTCCCTACACCAAAAGTGCGCAAGGAACTCCGTTGTTGAGTTGGCGAGTGCTTATCCTGCCCTACATCGAGCAGCAAAATCTGTTCAACAAGTTCAATCAAAATGAGCCATGGAATGGCCCTACCAACAAACCCCTTTTAAGTTACATGCCAAAGATGTATCTTTCTTCGGGAAATAGTGAAGTGAATTCAGAATTTAAAACTACATTTCTGGCCCCAGTTGCCAAGGAAACTGTTTTTTCTCCTGCGGGTGGGGTTACAAAAAATGCAATAAGCGATGGCCTTTCGAATACTATTTTAGTTGCGGATGTGGATGATGATTTTGCAACGGAATGGACGAGGCCGGTTGATCTTAATGTTAACGCTCAAAACCCTGCATTGGGATTAATCAACAGTAATCCTGCAGGATTTATGGCTTTATTTTGCGATGGTTCTGTAAAGGTGGCACCTAATCGCCCACTTCCCAATGTTTGGGCTATGTTTACCATTGGTGGTGGCGAACAGGTTAACCCTTGATTTTGCGAAACCATTCGTTTGCTGATTGACCAATCATGATTTTCGGCACATGATGTAGTTTCAATTGTGTTTGTTTTATTAACCTATGATGAAAGGACTTT
>JAPLNF010000149.1 GCA_026692965.1 Planctomycetota bacterium | reverse complement strand
TTCAAGGGTATCGATGGTAAAGCTTGGCCCTGGGCGGTCAGCTTCCATGGGTTCAACTTTGAACTTTTCATTTCCTGCAATTGCAAGCTCTAGCATTTCTTTGCGTTGATCAAAGCGTGAAAGTTTTTTTCCACCCTTATGAGGAGGCGAAGCTGCGGGCACCAGCCAAAGCTCGTCCAGATTTGCAGCAGCAAGGCATTCTTCAGCAAGTGCCAGATGACCAAAGTGAACCGGATCGAATGTACCGCCAAAAATTCCAAGACGCATGTTAACTCTCCATAGATATTTATTTCTTTTTACATGAAAATCTTAAATAATTCGAGACATTCCTCGAATAAAGATTATGGAAACCATGATCAGATCCGATTATTGTTGCCTATATGGCTTATTATTTGATTATACTAAAGTTGTAAAACTGATTAATTTAGCTTGAAAGAGGTTCATCATGAATGATTTAGGACCGGTTTTAATTGGTGTTGTAGTACTTCTAGGAATTGGATTCCTAGTGCTATTATTTTCCGTGGGTATCTACAACGGATTGGTAGCAAGGCGCAATCGCTTTAAAAATGCCTATGGTCAAATCGATGTTCAACTTAAAAGGCGCTACGATCTTATTCCAAACCTTGTGGAAGCTGTAAAAGGATACATGGCACACGAAAAAGGTACCCTCGAAGCTGTGATTTCTGCAAGAAACCAAGCAGCGAATGCAGGCATAAAAGCAGCTGCGAACCCAGGCGACCCCGAAGCGATGAAAACTCTGATGGCTGCAGAATCCTCTTTGGGCGGAACCTTGGGGCGCTTGTTTGCGTTATCAGAAGCATACCCTGATTTAAAATCGAACCAGAATATGATGCAACTTCAAGAAGAATTAACATCCACCGAGAACAGAGTTGGATTTTCCCGCCAGGCGTTCAATGATTCAATCATGGATTACAACATCTACCGTGAAACATTTCCCAATGTTATTGTTGCAGGCTTGACAGGTTTTGTAATAGCTCAACAATTCACGCTGGAAAATCCGACCGAAAGAGAAGCCCCCAAGCTGAAGTTCTAAATCTTAAGAACTGAAACAACATGAGATTTTTTGAGCATCAAGAAAAGGCACGAAATCACACATTTAGATTACTAGTTCTATTTGGACTAGGCGTATTTGCGCTTATCTTCAGTATCGATGGTATCCTTCTCCTTGGCCTAGGATACTCAGATTCACCTGGTGGTTTAGATAGTGCCAACTGGGGAAAAATACTTGCAACTTATTTTCCCGCACTCGCCCTGGTTGCAGCCTTCATCGGATTTGTCATTGGTAGCGCAAGTTTATATCGCCTATCCCAACTCAGTAGCGGCGGTGGAGCATCGGTTGCAGAATCGCTAGGTGGCCGTCTTCTTCAACCAGAAACCCGCAACCCCGTCGAACAAAAAATTCTAAACATTGTAGAAGAAATGGCCATCGCATCAGGCATGCCTGTGCCCCGTGTTTATCTCATGGATGAAGATGGTATTAATGCATTTGCAGCAGGCTGGTCGCCCAATGACGCGGTGATTGGCGTAACCAGAGGTTGTGTCAAAGCCCTTTCTAGAGATGAACTACAAGGGGTGATAGCCCACGAATTCAGCCATATTCTCAATGGGGATATGAAGCTTAATATCCGATTGATGGGAATTCTTTACGGGATTTTCTTTCTAAGTATCTTGGGTGAAATCCTTATCCGTTCGATTTCTTATTCATCGAATGATAAAAAGAATGATGGCAAAGGTGCAATATTGATGATTGGCTTTGTGCTATTCATCCTTGGTTGGGTCGGGTGGTTTTTTGGAAGATTAATTCAAGCAGCGGTATCGCGTCAGCGTGAATTCCTCGCAGATGCCTCTGCTGTTCAGTTTACCCGTAACCCTGAAGGTATAGGCGGGGCACTTCGAAAAATTGCAGGTTGGAACCAAGGATCCATCATTAGAAATCCACATGCAACCGAGGCAAGTCATCTGTTTTTCGGAAATGGAATATCAGGGTTTAGCGCATTATTCGCAACCCACCCCCCCTTAGAAGAAAGAATTCATAGAATCGAAGGGATTTATTTTCAGCCCCCCGAAAATGCCCCTGAAACAACTTCAACTGAACCAACCGAAGATATTTCGTTTTCCGCTGCCCAACTTTCAAACCTAGCAGGCACGATGCGAATGCCTGCAAAAAATGCAGCGCCACCCGTGCCTATTCTTATCCCGATTGAAAACCAATGCAAAGATCCTGCAGGAGCACTTGCTGTTCTATATTCCATGTTGCTTCCATCGGATAACCCTGCCCGTATCAATGCACGAGATCAACTCATTAATAAGTTAGACCCTGCAATAGCCCAAGCGCTTTTCGAGGTCGAACCCCTAGTTTTGCAAATAAACAAGCTGCAATTATTTACCCTATTATCAAAAGCCTTGCCCTCATTAAAAATGTTGGGCAAAGAGCAATCAATCGATGCTATAAAAATATGTCAGGCTTTGATTAGTGCGGATGGAAAGATCGACTTTTTCGAGTTCTGCCTTTGGAGGTTGGCTAAAACAGGGCTGGAGAAGTTTCGCCAAGTGAAAGGGCCTGGAGCCGCGCTTGGGATTGCTGCAAGCACCGTATTCAGTTTCTTTGCAAAACTTTCTGATGCCCCTGCCCCAGCATATCAAAAAGCAATCCAAGCAGCAGGTATCCATGGGTTATTAGCCAACATTGAAACTAAAACAGATGATTTTAAAATGCTCGATAAGGTGTTTGATTTTCTTGCCCAGGCAAACTCAGAAATTAAACATAAGGTGCTGGATGGCTGCATTGCTGCAATCCTGCATGATGGAAAAATCACCCAGGATGAAGGCGTGTTGCTAAGAGCATTCTGCCTTTCGATGGAAATCCCACTCCCGCCATTGGGTTGAGAAAAGCTTTACGAGCCAGCAAGTTTTTCGAATTCTTCTTCAGTAATAATTTGAACACCTAACTCCCGCGCTTTTTCAAGCTTGCTGCCTGCCTTGTCGCCTGCAAGCAGGTAATCTGTTTTTTTGGATACACTGCCCGAAGCCTTTGCACCCAGATCGCGTAACCTTCTTTCGATTTCTTCTCTGCCATATTTTATCAGCGTACCCGTTACCACAATAGCCTTTGCACCCAGATCGCGTAACCTTCTTTCGATTTCTTCTCTGCCATATTTTATCAGCGTACCCGTTACCACAATGCTTTTACCTGCCAATGCAGAAGATGCAGTAACCGTGGAAACAGATTCATCCATTTTGATACCCGCTTTTTCTAAGCTTTCAATCAGTTCTTGATTTGTCGTATTGGAAAACCAACTCCTAATGCTGGAAGCCCTTTCGGGCCCAATGCCTTCAATTGCTGCAAGCTCTTCCTCATTGGCTTGGGCAAATGCCTTCATGCTGATAAATTTTCGAGCAAGCACATCTGCGACATTTTCACCCACATGCCTTAGGCCCAACCCCGTAAGTAATCTTGCAAGGCCCCGAGATTTACTTGCTGCTATTCCATCGAGAAGGTTTCTGGAAGATTGTTCCCCCATGCGCTCCAAGTTGGCAAGTTGGTTCAGCCCTAATTTATAAATGTCTGCAAGCGTTTTCACTAAACCAGTATCTACAAGTTGCTCAATGATTTCTTCACCCAGATTTTCGATATCCATTGCATTGCGAGCTGCGTAAGAACGAACCCTGCGCTTAAGCTGTGCTACGCAATCCGTACCCGTGCAACGATAAAAAGCGCCCTTGGCATCCTTCACAACATCCGCACCACATACCGGGCAAACCTTTGGGAAAACAAACGGCTTTTCTTTTCCTGTCCGAAGGCTTGGTTCAGACCGCACAATATAAGGAATGATCTCTCCCGCTTTTTCAACCACCACCATATCACCAACCCGGATATCCTTGGTTTTCAGATTATCATCATTATGAAGTGAGGCTCGGGCCACTGTGGTGCCAGCAAGTTGCACCGGATCAAGATGCGCAACTGGCGTAAGCGTCCCCTGCCTACCTACCTGCAGTTCAATATTCAAAAGCCTTGTCAGGGCTTGCTCTGCTGCGAATTTATAAGCCACCACCCAGCGAGGCGACTTGGTCGTTATTCCCAACTTTTCACGCTGCGCAAGATCGTTTACTTTGATCACCATACCATCGGTATCGTAAGGAAGATCGTGCCTTTTATCATTCCAAGATTCGCAGTGGGCAACCACTTCTTCAATGGAATTAAGCTGAGTAGCATTGGAATTAACTGGGAAACCAAAATCATGAAGTAGTTTCAAAGTTTCAGTCTGGAACTTAACTTGGATGCCTTCCATTGCGCCAATGGCATAAGCAAATAGGCTAAGTTTTCGCGCTGCGCATAATTTTGGGTCGAGCAATTTCAATGATCCCGCGGTCGAGTTCCTAGGGTTGGCGAATTTATCCAGCCCTTCCTTTACCCGCTGCTCATTAAGGCGGGCAAAGTTCGCCCTTGCCATGTACACTTCACCCCGAACCTCTAAAAGTGGGGGAGGATTCTTGGTGTTCAACTTTAATGGAACCCCGCCCACGGTTTTTAAGTTTTGGGTAACATCATCGCCCTTTTCGCCATCGCCCCTGGTTACGCCCGCAGTAAGAATGCCATTTTCATAAATGAGTGAGATTGCAACACCATCGATTTTAAGCTCGACCATGTACATGGGTTTATCATTTCCCAAAGCCTTGCAAACCTTCTTATCAAATTCCTTAAGTTCGCTTGGGCTATAGGTGTTATCAATCGAAAGCATGGGCAAGCGATGCTTAAGCGTTACAAAACCATCGATGGGTGCACCACCAACTCTTTGTGTGGGGCTATTAGCATTGGCAAGCTCAGGATGCGTTTTCTCAAGATCAACAAGTTCTTTTAGGAGCGTATCGTATTCTTTGTCAGAAATTTCAGGCTTTGCTTCCTGATAATAAAGGCGATTATGCTTTTCGATTTCTTCACATAACCACGATGCTCGCTTTAAATGATCAGCCATTATTATCCCCGGGCAAATGAGATTAGTTGAAATTATGCACACCTATATCTAACGAGAGTATACTGTATCTGCTATCATGATCCTAGGTTGGCAGTAGCATAAAAGGTAATTTGGATGAGAATCATTTTAGTAAATAGCCCACTGTTTTTATTCTTTTTTCTGATTGCACCATTCTTGGTATTACTTCCCTCTATAAATATCGCTTTGGGTGGATTAATTACGATTATAATTGTTGCCTTCGCAGTATGTTTTAAAATTGAAGGGCCATCCTATACCCGGTTATTCAAAAAATATCGAAACGATGGTGAGCCTATTTTTCGTTGCAGAAATCAAAGCCTTGTTCTTGGCTTAAACGAAGATTGCATCGCCCAATATCCCTCAGGGAAGGATAATTTATTGGCATGGCTGGATGGTCCGGAACAATGGCCATTGCTAACCCTAAGCAAAAAGACTCGTTTCTTTCAGTGGTATCAAGTTGAAAGAGTTTCCATGGGATTGGCAAACAAAGAGGTACTGTTCAAACTTGAAGGTGGGCAGGAACTAAAATGGTTGCCTGAAAATGAAAACGAAAGAACCAGATTATTTAACGCTATTCAACTAACCTCGCCGACTCCCCTGAAATTAACAGAACGGAAATCCTTCAAGCTTGTCTACAGCGGATTAGTATGGCTTGTTATCCCATTGATAATGATTGGGCTTCAAGTAATTGGCAGAGGCGCAGGTTGGATGGATAAACCCAATGCCCAAGATCTCGCACCCAAAGCTGGCCAAGCTAATGGATTAATAACCATGGCGTTCAACGCAACCCATTTCATCACCCAAAATCTCCCTGCGTTTCTTTGGATACCCACGGGTATATTAATTTCTGGTTTATCATCTTGGCTATTGTGGAAGATACTTCGTAAAGATACAAACGAACTCGTCTTAACAAAACCAAACCCAGAGCAATTTAATTTGACTGCAGCAAACCCCTAAGCGCTGTGAGGTTTACACCATCCATGTCATGGTTATCGCCCTCTTCTTTAGGCGTTTCAAGTACCATCGGAAGATTTGCAAACCGTGGGTCATTCAAAATAAGCCTGAAGGGTTCAAGCCCCAAGGCTCCCTTACCAATATGTTCATGCCTATCCACCCTGCTGCCCAAGCCCTTTTTACTATCATTCAAATGAAAGGCTTTTAGTTTGTTGATCCCGATAAGGGTATCAAACTCTTGCCAAGTCGCATCGTAATCAACCTTGGGGAAAAGTGGGTATCCGGCAGCAAAAGCATGGCATGTATCAAAGCAAATTCCAAGTTTATCAGCATGCTTTGTTTGCTCGAATATTTGGCCCATGTGATCAAATTTGTACCCAAGGGTTGAACCCTGCCCTGCAGTGATTTCCAAAAGGATCATGACTTTGAAATCAGAACACCGACGTTGAATTTCATCCAAACCATGAGCGATGCGTTTAATACCAGCTTCTTCTCCCGTTTTTACATGGGCCCCGGGGTGAGCCACCAGATAATCTAATTCCAATTGCTCTGCACGCTCCATCTCATCCACAAAGGCTTCAATCGATTTGGCAAAAAGCTCATCATCAGGCGAAGCTAAGTTAATCAGATAGGAATTATGCGAAAGATTATGCTTAAGTTCTGCTTTTTTTGTAGCCCTGCGAAAGTTATCAATGTCTTCTTGCGTCAGGGGTTTGCCCTTCCACTGGCTGGCATTCTTGGTGAAAACCTGAACGGTCTGGCATTGGTGTGCAGCAGATTCTTCTGCAGCTTTGTAGATGCCACCTGCAACCGACATATGTGCGCCAAGGAGAGCCATGTTTTGATCCAATTCTTTTGCCAAGTTAAAGTAGCTCTTTACAGATTAAGGTAAGGTTGAAGTTGTTCCAATAAAAAACAAAAAGTTCAGCAGAAATGGTTTAGCCATTAAAAAGGCCGCCGTTATTATTACCAGTTACAGTAGAGTCTCTACTAAAGCTTGATTTGGTTTCCGTCAAAACCCCACCCCGCATCACAGAACTAAAATCCGTTGCCCCCACTAAGCATTTATTAATTCTGGTGAAGGATCACTAAAATTCTTGTTAATAGTTAAAATTGAGTTTCAAATGCGTGTAACTTCAATCAAGTATTACATAGGTCTTTTTTTCTATGATTTTGCATCAAGACAGCATCAAGCGAGTTTAAAAATTTCAATAGGTTCAGCCCGACCTTTTATGGTTACTTTTCCAAGGCTGACCGCATCATTTCCTGCATCACCAATTGCTTCCTTAACCGTATCAGAAATCAAAAACTGCGAATTAAACTGCTTATTAAGCGATTCTATTCTAGAGGCAAGATTTACAACATCGCCGATGATGGTATATTCTTTTCTTTGGATTGATCCAATATTACCCGCCACCGCCTCACCATTATGCAGGCCTATTCCAACTGTCGTGGGAAGAATATTCCCAGCTTCAATTTCTTCTTTAAGTTTTTGCAGAATTTCTTTTGAAGCATTAACTGCATTGCAACTATCAAGGCCATTAGAAAAAGGTGCCCCAAACACAGCCATGAATCCATCACCTAGGAATTTATTGATGATCCCATTGTTGCGATTTACAATATCGATCATAAAATCAAATAAGGAGTTTAGATAAGCGACAACTTCCTGCGGAGTACGGCTCTCTGAAAATTTAGTAAAGTTTCTGATGTCTAGAAACATCACACAAACATTTTGAACATCCCCTTCTGTTGAATTCTTTTGGTGGAGGAGTTTCTCCATGACGGCAGGGGAAACATGTTGGCCAAACATGCTCATGATGTGGGCTTTCTCACTGATGGATTGAAAAGATTTTAGAAACCCATTTTTTAATTTGTTGGTAATAATCCCCGTGATTATTCCAGCTGCCAAGAGCATAAAGCCTTTTATTAGATGCGTTAGAATATTGTAGTTTGGATGTGTTTCATTGTAATCAAGCGGTAATACGTTTGTATTTATAATACAAAAAGCAAGTAACCCATATTCGATTGCAGCAACTGCACCTGTAAAAATACAAATGAAAAAATTTAGCCTTAGTCCGGAAAGTATAATGACTAAAAAATAAACAAAAACTGGGGGCAGAAACAATGCATGAACAAACAATGCATGACTGCTGATAAAAATCAACACTGTTGGCAAACTGATCTCTACAAATGCAATAATATATTGCCAAATTGCAGGAACACTTTTCCTTAAATTCAAACATCGACTAAGGGTGCGCCAAATAAATAGTTCGAATCCTGCAAATCCAGCAAGTACGACTCCTCTAATCATTCGAACTATAGGCAGATTTTTAAAGGGATTGTCATTAGAATTATCTTGATATGAGAGTGTGGCCCAAATAATTGCCAATGATCCTGCCAAAATTGCGAAAATTAAAGCCCGTTGTCTTTCGACTTTAAGAATTTCATGCTCAACGCTTTTTGAGATATTTTCTTGTTCAGCTATTGTCATGCTTGTAATGGAGAGGTTTAAATTGTTCGACCTAATTTCTTTTGACATATGTTTAACTCTTGGGCTTTTAAGCAAGCAATAGATTTTAAATTAAGTACGCCCGTTGTTTTATTATAAATTTATATCGAAGATTAGCATCTTCTTTGTTCGACAAGGTATTTTAACAATCTACACCTACAAGTTATAATTATATTGCCTAATAATAATACGCAATTGTTTCAATATTCTTGTGCTGTTTCATATAAAAATCTCTCTGACTACTTCCCCATGCAGATCATTAAGGCCGAAATCGCGACCTTGCCTGCATCAATCATTGCTTGGTTCTGGTGATCGGTTGCAAACCCTTAATATTCCTAAGCTTTCTATTGTTGCTGTATTGAAAATACTTGATTCTAAAAGTTTTAGCTTAACATAAGGGCTAATTAACGAAGCTAATGGGATCAAATGCGGCATTTTACCCATTAAAAAGGCCCCCGAACAATATGGTGTTCAGAGGCCAAAGTTTAGTTAACAAAATACTCTTACCGTTTGGTTAGTAAGTACCACCAAGGTTGGCACCGCCATCAAAGAGGGAAGAGTAAGGAGAAAATTCTTCTTCCAAGGTAGGCTGGCTAGCTCCTGGCAGAAGCGAATAGCGCCTTACCACGGTAGAAATTCCTGAACCAGTAGCAGCAAGGAAATCGGAGCCCTTGCTAACAGCAACTGAGCCGACCCGAACACCAGAGGTAAAATTAGAATCGAAAGCGAAGAAGTCAGCAACCTTCTCAAACATGACATCTGGCGTATCCATGGTGATATCATGGCTGCCCATAGATTCCCAAATTTGGACTTCAGGTCCACCTGTGAGGGTGCCGGTGAGAATCCTGTAAAAGCCGCCTTGGGAAGTTCCTGAATTAAGGCCAACAGCAACCTGAACGCCTCCGGTATAAGCGACGTCGTAAGCCATGAATGCGCCAGTTTGGTTCATGGAAATGGATTGGTTACCTGGAAGGATTGGGGCAGCATCAATATCAAAAAATCTGGAATTTCTGAATGACTTAACATGAGATCCGCCGCCTGCGCCTGCACCAGTGATCACAGAATTAAATGAAGAGCCATCAACATCGCCTACTGCAACCGTGACCCCGCCACGGAAGGACTGATCATAGGCAAAGAACTGTGTAAGAATATTTCCGGTTCGGCCATCAAAGATACTAACTTGAGGGCCACCGCCTGCGCCTGCGCCAACAACGATGTCCGCAAAACCATCCGCATTGAAATCGCCACCTGCAACACTTACCCCACCGCTGAAAGCAGTGCTGAAAGCGAAGAAGTCAAACAGGGTAGTGGTGAAATTAGTAGCGCCATTGAATACTTGAACTCTTGGGCCGCCGCCTACGCCTGCACCAACGATCACATCAGAGATACCATCGTTATTAACATCTGCCACTGCGGTTTGAACACCACCTTTAAAGTCTTCTTCAAAGGCAAAGAAGCTTGCTAGTACGCTGTTATTAAGACTGTTGTAAACGGAGACCCTGGGGCCACCGCCTGCGCCTGCGCCGGTTGCATAAATCGGCGTTTCGGGCTGGACGGTATTTAAGCCCATCATGCCACGATCTTCATGGGGAAGAATATGACAATGGTAGACAAAAGCACCGGTGTAATCAATGTTCTTGATTCGAATTACCACTTTACCGGGAGTGATACAATTGCCGTTTGCGTCAAGAAGTGCAGCAGGAATATTGACCACATCCTGATACCATGGTTGAGGCCCTGTAACATTGTAAAGGCCTGAGTTTTTTGAACCGGTAGGCACAAACACCGACATTACTTGAGTATCGTTGACATGGTAATGAAATGGATGTGCGACCTCGGAAGTATTAAGTAACGTCCATTCTTCAACTGTATTTAGCCTAGGTTGGAATATTTCTGGATTGGGAAATACCTCACCATTGATTTCAAAGACACTTCTGCTGCCAATACCAGAAGGATCCTTAACAATGGAAAATGTAACGGATCGATTTTCTGCAATGTCTGTTGCTGGGAAGGTAGATAATAGTGGGTTTTGAAATACATTGTAGCCAGTCGTCGTTAATGTTGTTGGTGTTGCCAGGGAAGTACCAGTGCCGGGAGCAGAAGAATTCATCGTAATATTAAACCAATTTTTATTATTTATACTACTAGAATTCCCCCCGATTTTTTGCCCCCCAGTAGCATCAGAATAATTATTATAATTCAATTGTAATGAGCCAGTTGAAGTTGAAGGTGCAGTAACTAAAACGGAAACTCGACCCCCTGCAGGTAAGTTCAAGAATTGACCTGCAGGGATAATTTTAGGGGTGCTATAGGGGATACCATCTTGGGCAACCACGGTTATCTGTTGGTTATTGACAGGAATGATATTCAGACCATCATTAGTATAGGTGACATTATTTCCCAAGGTGAAGTTAATATTGGCTTGAGGAGTCATGTTGGCAATGGTCCAAACTTCGGTTTGGCCAGGTTGAACCGTGATGGTTGGGTTTAGCAAGCCATTCATGGTGAGTTGTTGGCCTGGATCACCTTGACCTGTGTAATCTGCTAACGAGGGGCGGCCGTTACTGTCAAGCTTATACGTAAGCGGGTTAGTTGTTGAGTCTACGTTCAAGAACTGGTACTGAAGCGACATCGTCCTTTCGGGAATATTGGCTAATTCCCTAATGCTACTATCTGATTCACCAATAATAAGCATATTAGATAAACCACGATAAACTTCTGTATTAGAATATTCATGATTGTGTGGATGCAACCAATAAAGGCCATCTGGTTGGTTTTGTGGGATTTTATATTCGTAAACAAAACCCTGTTCGGCAGGTATGGTTAAAATAACATTATCGGAACTTCCTGTTGGCGAAACATGAAGCCCATGGGTATGATTATTAAGAGGCATTTCTTTAATAGTGGTGCCATCTGCAACAGAGGTTATAACAAAATTATTGTTAGAAATAAAATCATCAGTAAAT
Source organism: Planctomycetota bacterium (assembly GCA_026692965.1). Classification (GTDB taxonomy): domain Bacteria; phylum Planctomycetota; class Planctomycetia; order Gemmatales; family Gemmataceae; genus UBA969. The sequence continues at coordinate 6,242 of JAPLNF010000149.1, read as the reverse complement.
TTTAAATTATTCAATAAAGTAATTTTAAGAGTATCCCCACGATTAACTTTCAAGGTTGGCCCTGGGTAGGAATCCCCAGTTGTAAGCACAGAAGGGTCATACTTTGAAGTTGTTGAATTATAAACACTCATCGAACCGTCATTAATTGTATATGAATAGGTTAAAAAACCATCTACTGCTTTTGTCATGACAGAGAGAGGCGCAGTTCTAGGATCATTTTTTTTAAGAGGTGTATTGAAGACTTCCAAATTCTGTGTAGATGCATGGGCTGTTAAAGTAATATCCAAAATATGAGTAACAGGATTTGAAGTAATAACATTGGGTTCAACATAAGCAGAGGGGGTAAGTCTATCTTCCAATTGAAGCAAAGAAGGCCTAAAAAAACTATTCCTTTTCTTCTTGATGTTCATCACATATTCCCCTTAAAAGAGCTCAAATGATTTATTTATTAATATCCTTAATAGAGTAAACCTAATAAAATTTATATTGTTAAGATGGGGGAAATAAAACCGTTCAGGCAAAATATTCACTAATTCTTCACATATTTGCCAAACTTACGATTTAGTTCAAAAAAAGGCCCCTGAACAACACTGTGTTCAGAGGCCAAAATTTTGTTAACCAGATGCTCTTACTGTTTGGTTAGTAAGTACCACCAAGGTTGGCACCGCCATCAAAGCCATCAGTAAAAGGAGAAAACTCTTCTTCCAAGGTAGGCTGGCTAGCTCCTGGCAGAAGCGAATAGCGCCTTACCACGGTAGAAATTCCGGAACCAGTAGAAGCAAGGAAATCGGAGCCATTGCTAACAGCAACTGAGCCGACCCGAACGCCAGTGGTCTGAGTGGAATCGAAAGCGAAGAAGTCTGCAACCTTCTCGAACATTAATTCTGGGGTATCCATGGTAGTGTCATGGGTTTCCATGGCTTCCCAAACGGTGACTTCAGGGCCTGCGGTTAGGGTGCCAGTAAGAATCCTGTAGAAGCCGCCTTCTGAAGATCCTGAATTAAGCCCTATAGCAACCTGAACGCCTCCGGTGTAAGCCTCTTCGTAAGCCATGAATTCGCCAGTGAGGTTCATGGAGATGGATTGGTTACCGGGAAGAATTGGTGTGTCATCGATGGCAAAGAATCTGGAATTTCTGAATGACTTAACATGCGATCCGCCACCAGAGCCTGCACCGGTGACAACAGAATTAAATCCAGAGCCATCGATATCGCCTACAGCAACGGTAACGCCGCCACGGAAGGACTGATCATAGGCAAAGAACTGGGTAAGAACATTTCCAGTTTGGCCATCAAAGATATTAACTTGAGGGCCACCGCCTGCCCCTGCGCCTACAACGATATCCGCAAAACCATCTGCGTTGAAATCACCACCTCCAACACTCACCCCACCGCTGAAAGCAGTGCTGAAAGCGAAGAAGTCAAACAGGGTAGTGGTGAAGTTGGTAGAGCCATCGAACACTTGAACTCTAGGCCCGCCACCAGCGCCTGCCCCAACAATCACATCAGAGATACCATCATTATTAACATCTGCTACTGCAGTTTGAACGCCCCCTGTGAAGTCTTCTTCAAAAGCAAAGAAGCTAGTGATTAAGCTATTATCAAGTCCGCTGTAAACATTGACAGCGGGGCCACCGCCTGCGCCAGCGCCGGTTGCATAAATCGGCGTTTCGGGCTGAATTGTGTTCAAGCCCATCATGCCGCGATCTTCATGGGGAAGAATATGGCAGTGGTAGACAAAAGCCCCGGTGTAATCAAGGGAATTGGTGCGTATTGTTACCCGACCCGGGGTTATTAATTCATTACTTCCAGGAACAGTTAGCGCAGGGGGAACAACGATCACATCTTGATACCATTGCTGGGGTCTACCAACATTCAAAAAGGGATTGGCAGGAGAAAACACGGACATGACTTGAATATCGTTGACATGGTAATGAAACGGATGAGGAATATCAGAATTGTTGATCAGCACCCATTCTTCAACGGTATTTAGCTTAGGCTGGAATATTTCAGGATTGGGAAATGTCTCAGCATTTATTTGAAATTCAGCGTTATTCCCAGCACTAATTGGATCAATAGAAAATGTCACCGTGCGATTTTCTGCAACGGTTGCAGTAGATAAATCCACAAAGGGATCATAACCGGTCGTGGTTAATGTTGTTGGGATTGCGAAAGGAGTAACAAGTGTGCCAGCGGATTTCATGTTCACATTAAATGTGCCGCCTTTACCATTGTTGTTAAAATTCAATTGAACATTTTGGGTTGCAGTGGTGGATGCAGTAACCAGAATTGAATAACGGCCACCGGTACCCAAGTTCAAAATTTGCCCAGCGGGGATGGTAACGGGGGTGCTATAAGCAATACCATCCTGAGCAACGATGACTATAGGCAGACTGGTGTTGTTACTACTATTTTTCAGAGTGAAGTTGATATTAGCATGAGCAGTCAGGTTGGCAATGTTCCAAACTTCGGTTTGCCCTGGAGCAACTGTAATAGTTGAGTTTACCTTCCCATTGATGGTGAGCTGTTGTCCTGTAGCCGCGCCAATGCCAGTAAATTGTGCCAAAGCCTGATTCGCTGTGCCTGCATTTGTCAAATATTGATATTGAAGCGACATCGTTCTTTCGGGGAGGGATGCTAATTCGGCAATGCTGCTGTCGGGGGAGCCAACAATTAACATGCTAGATAAACCACGGTAAACTTCCTGCGTAGAATATTGATGATTATGAGGATGGATCCAATAAAGGCCATCTGGTTGGCTGTCTGAGATTTTATATTCGTAGACAAAACCTTGGCCCGCAGGCATGGTTAAAAGAACATTATCGGAACTTCCATTGGGGGAAATATGTAAACCATGCGTATGATTATTAAGAGGCATTTCAGTAATAGTAGAACCATCGACAACGGAGGTAATACCAAGATTACCAAGATCCGTTAAATTGTTTAATAGGGTGATTCTAAGAGTGTCGCCACGATTGACTTTCAGGGTTGGCCCCGGAAAGGAATCTCCCGTGGTTGCGGAATTAGCAATCCCATTAACCGTATTAGAGCCATCATTAATTGTCCAAGCATAAGTTAAAAAACCAGTTGTCGAAAAACTGGTAGGAACACCCGCAACCAAAGATTCCAAAGGTTGGGTTGATTGATGAGCCTCATAAGTAATATCCAAAACATGCGTGGTGGGATTCGCAATAATTACATTGGGTTCAACATAAGCAGAGGGTGTAATCCTATCTTCCAAATTTAATAAGGAAGGCCTGAAAAAACTGTTCTTTTTCTTCTTGATGTTCATCGCATATTCCCCTTAAAAGAGCTTAAATAATTTATGGTCGGTTTGCAAAGCGAACGAATACTCTGATTATATATAGCGTTAAAATGGGGAAAATAGAAGCGTTCAGGCAAAATATTCACTAATTCTTCACATATTTGACAAATTGGGACGATTTAGCTCAAAAAAAAGGCCCCTGAACAACATTGTGTTCAGAGGCCAGAGTTTAGTTAACCAAATTCTCTTACCGTTTAGTTAGTAAGTACCACCAAGGTTAGGTAGCTCTCCTTGAGGAAGCAAATAGTGCTTTACAACGGTAGCAGTTTCATAAGATGTTAAAACATTAATTTAAGGCTGTAACCGACCAATCGTTACCACTCCACTTGGCCTCTATAAACACCATCAATATAAATGGCACGAGCAGGAATAGTTGTCCCCGGAGCGATTGTAGTATTATCGATATACGAATACTCACCCAAAGTAACTCCGTCACCAATGTTGGAGCGGAAGACAACAGCCCAATCTCCAACGGTAATATTACTGCCTAACGTAGCCCGCTGTAGGCTATTACCGGTATCTTCACCACCATGAACGAGTGAGTGAATTCCAAACTGATTATTGTTTCCTGCAACAATGCCAGTGTGTTCAAGGGCATGTGCGGTAAACTGGTTACCTATTCCCCTAAAGGTACCGAACACAAAAGGTGTTCCTTCATCAGTGCGAATCGAATCACGACTTCCCATTACCAAATTAAGCTGGGCCAGATTATCTGCAAGGGTTGCATTTCCGATAATTCGATTGCGGAAGGAAGAGTTAGCTTCTACGACACCCCCAAGAGTGGGAAGGGCTTCTACAGAATTATAAAAAGTGGCAGGATTCAAACTGATACCTAGAACTGAAAGAATTCCACCCTGATTATACAATTCATTATAACCGCGAGCGAGATCAACATTAACCCGAAGAACACCGGCTGCAAAAGTATCCAAAGCTTTCCGTAGGCTTAAATTTGCGGATTCATTAAGTAATGTAATCTTACCCAGAGTTGGATCATCAGCCTCTTGTTGGTTTTGAATGAATTTACCAGGTTTCACATAGGTGCCGGAATGTATGGTTATGCCCGGGGCAACCTTTGCCAGATGCATTACAAATGCATCTTCTTCCAAAATAGCCCCATCAATTATGGCGTTGAAACCAATGAAAACTGGTGCTCCGCCAGTTCTTCCTATCTGGGCGGAACCAAATGCATTAGAACCGTGGGCGAAAATCACATGGTCGCCAATAATCATTTTGCCACCGTTGCCAGGAATCAGAGTCACATTGTCCTGTAAATCAGTGCTATTCCCAATAACGATTGAACCACCAGTTGCATCCAATGTTACAAAGGGGGCAATGTATATTCTGCTACCTTGCAATTCAATATTATTTGCATTAACAAATGTAGCGGTCGGGTCTACGAAAGTACTATTGCCAAAAGCTGGAGATCTAGTTGTTCCAGAAATTGAAACCCCTCCAACAAACGAAGGGTTGTAAGCGTTGAATGAATCAATCGGCGAATAGGTTGAGGCATTCCAAATTCCAATTTCGGAGCTGCCACCTTGCCCTAAAGCAGTAGTAATATCAGCATATCCATCAAAATTTACATCGATTAAGCTTACAGCAACTCCACCTGAAAAGGTTTGATTAGAAGCAAAAAAGCTACCAATCAAATTGGCGTTGCCACCATTGAATACACGGACATTGGGTCCCCCGCCAATTCCCGGGCCAGTTATAATTTCAGCTTTTCCATTAAGGTCAAGATCACCAACTGAAATATTTACTCCGCCAGAAAAGACCTGATCATAGGCAAAAAAGCTTGATAATACATTGCCATTGGGTTGGAAGATTTTAACTTCGGGCCCGCCGCCAGAACCTGCCCCCGTGAATATTTCATCGCCTGCAACCCCGTCAAAATTACCCGCTGCAACATTAACACCACCCCTGAAACCCAAATCATACGCAAAGAAACTACTTGTTAAAACAGCTTCACTGCTTACAATTTTGAAAACTCGAACATTAGGTCCGCCACCTGCTCCCGCACCCGTTACAATTTCAAAAGAACTATCACCATCAAAATTACCAGCGCTTATACTAACGCCCCCGGAAAAACCTACATCGTAGGCGAAGAAACTAGTAATTAGGGATAGATTTTTTCCATTAAATATACTTACTTGAGGGCCACCACCTGGGCCGGCGGCAGCAATAATATCTGCCATTCCATCGTTATTAATATCAGCAAGCGCAACCCGAACACCACCAGTAAAGGATTTGTCAAAAGCAAAAAACGAGCAGATTTGTTGCCCCGACTCTGCTTCAAAAATTTTAACAATTGGGCTTCCACCCGCCTCTGCCCCGGTAGCGATAATTCCGCCAAATAAGTCCTTAACATTATTGTTTGGTGATATTGGCGTTACCGCATCTGCAAAAATTTCACCAGCTAAGGCAATTCGATTTTCCAATTGAAACAACGAAGGCCTAAAAAAACTGTTCTTTTTTTTCTTGCTGTTCATAGGATAATTTCCTTTAAAATAGGTCAAATACGTAGACAAAAAAATCAATAATAAATATACTTCGAATAATATATTGTTAAAATGGGATATTTCTAGCGGTTAGTCAAAATACTTGCAATTTTAACGAAGTTCTTAAATGAGAAATTTGCTCTTAAGATTTGCAGGTATTTTGAATTGAAATCAAGTTATTTGCCGGGGTTTAGTGCGTCTTCAAGTGTTTTTCGCACTAATTCTTCGTGAATTTTCTGCACCAGATCGAATTGCTTACGTTCTTCTTCTTCAATGGTTCGGAGCATTGCAACTAGTTTGTTAATATCAGTAAGAGTACCCATTGCTGCAAGAACTTCGTCGATTGCCTGCAAAAGTTTCTTGAACTGGGAACGGGATTCTGCCAACGCAATTCGTGAAGCCTCAACTCGTTTATCCAAG
>JAPLNF010000148.1 GCA_026692965.1 Planctomycetota bacterium | reverse complement strand
GCATTAAAAAAGCATGCTGAAGCCATAGAAGATTATACCAAGGCGATTGAGTTAGATGCAGACGATGCAAATTCTTATTACAACAATCGTGGCGATGCGTATTCAGCATTAAATAAGTTTGCTGAAGCCGTGGAAGATTACACGAATGCAATAAAGCTGGACCCCAAGGATTCGTCGGCGTATAGCAATCGTGGGGACGCATATTTTGAGTTACAAAAGATGCCCGAAGCTACTGCAGATTTCAATAAGGCTATCAAACTGGATGCCAATAATGCTAAGGCATATAGTGGTCGTGGTGTAATGTATGGAATGGAGGGTAAGAACCCTGAAGCATTTGCAGATTTTAACAAGGCAATCAAGTTGGATCCGAAGGACCCTAGGGGTTATTTTGGCCGTGGGATGGTTTATTTTATCCAGCAAAAGTTACCAGAAGCTTTAACCGAATTTAACAAGGCGGTTGAGGTAGACCCCAAATATCCGAGGGCCTATGCTCCTCGTGGTGCTTTGTATAATATGCAGGGAAAAGTGTCTGAAGCCCTAGCAGATTTCACCAAAGCTATTGAACTAAATCCTAAAGATAAACGCGCCTACAGTGATCGTGGAAGAGTTTATGCCGAATTAAAGAAATATCCCGAAGCCCTAGCAGATTTCACCAAAGTTATTGAACTGGACCCTAACAATAGTGTGAAGGTTTACAAAATGCGTGGTGATGCATATTTTAATCAAGGCAAATACCCTCAAGCCATACCAGATTATACAAAGTATTTAGAGTTGGATCCTAAAGATGCGATTACTTATTTCAATAGGGGTAATGCATATAACATCTTAAAGAAAAATGCCGAAGCTTTTGCAGATTACACTAAGGTTATTGAACTAGATCCCAAATATGGTGATGCTTACATTCAACGCGGGATAATTTATTTCAAACAGAACAAACACTCTGAAGCCATAGCAGATTACACCAAAGCCATTGAGCTGGATTCGAAGAATTCGATAATTTATTATAATATTGGGCAGGCTTATAACAAATTAGAGAAGAAAGCCGAAGCCTTGGCAAATTACACTAAGACCATTGAACTAAATCCCAAGTATGTGGATGCTTACGTTTCACGTGGGCTTGTTTATTTCGAGCTGGGAAAAAACGTCGAAGCCATAGCAGATTGCAATAAGATCATCGAGTTGGATCCCACACGTGCTCTTGCATATGGTGTTCGTGGGGATGCGCATTTTGCAATAAAGAAGGTTCCTGAGGCCTTAGCAGATTTCACCAAAGCTATTGAGCTTGGTTTGGAAAATGCGGGCGTATACAGCGATCGTGGTGCTACATATCTTGAATTAAAGAAATATGCCGAAGCCATAGCAGATTTTACCAAGGCGATTGAACTGGATCCTAAGGATGCGACAAACTACGACAATCGCGGAAAAGCTTTTAAGGCACTTGGAAAAACCAAAGAGGCAGAAGAGGATTTTGCCAAGGCTAAAGCCCTGGAAAAGTAACTTTGTAATGTGATTAAAAGATAAGGCATTTGTCTTTATGGCGCTTTGCATTTCCTAAATGTTCTGCGCCATTCGAATTAAAAGAACCATTATTTCTGACTGCCATTCGATTGCAATGTTGGCCCGAACCAGCGGTAAAGTTTCCAGACGGCGAGGCCCATTTAATGCATCCTCCATTAGAGAATATTTCTTGACCTCGGCAGCCTGAACCTTTGTAATACATCCAGCCCTCATTATTTGCTTTCCCTCAATTGGACTTGTTGTGTTGGAGATTTTATGTCGAGTGATGGAACCGAATCAGAGTTTTATGCGATCCAATGCTCAAATTGTCTCGCCAAATTGAAGGTGCGTAATGCGCCAACACCGGGCAAAAAAATCATCTGCCCCAAATGCAAGGAAAGCTTTATTGTCGGCGAGCAAGAGGCTCTGCCTTCCAAGCCCGCCCCAAAAAAACAGGCTCCACCTCCCATAGAAGAAGAGGAGGAAGAACTGGAGGAAACTCCCAAGCCCAAAAAGAAAAAGAAGAAGCAAAGTGGTTCGGGGTCAGGGTTGGCCACTTGGTTGAGTATTAAAAAAATTAAAAAGCGAAGGCCGTACCAAAATAAGAAATATAGGGTGGTAGATCTTTTACTAAACCAGCATTGTAACTTCCCCAAATGGCGATGGAGTTGGTTAAATAAATAATCGCTCCACCACCTACAAGAATATTGTTGGATAAGTCTGGTTTAACTGCGCCGTCATAAAGTGCTTGGGCAAAAAAGGATAATCGATGGGTGATTTTCTTGGTCAGTGCGCCAGATACCTCTAATTCAAATCCATCCCCACCACGATCTAATCCAATATTGTTACTCTGAAAACCCACGCTGGTATCTAAAATCATATCCCATGGTAAATTCTTGCCAAATAAAAGGTTCAACGAAGGTTGTACCCCAGTATTCAGAAAGCTAGAACCAAAACTACTTTGAAGAAAGACTTCCAAACCGACCGAAGGTAAATAAAGAGCCTCGTTCTCATCCCAAAAGTGGAGTTTCATCCCAAAGACAATAGGCGAAAATCCCGTTCGATTCGAATTATCGAATTCAACCGTTAATGAATTTGAAAATAATTGCAACTCAACATTATCATTCAAACCATAACGAAGCAAAGTCGGAGAATTGTAAGTTTTCGGATCAGAACTGGATTTGCCTGAGATAAAAACAGGGTTGGATTCTAGATAAACCATTCCTTTGGGTAGAGTATAAGGATTGCTTGCAAAGACTTCGGAATCAGGTAAAGGTTTTCTGATGGAGGGTGTTGTGAAACTTTTGGTTGGCTCCGGAATAAGAAACTGAGAGAGATTGTAAAAAAAAGTTGCATCTTCAACGGAGCCTTTTTTTTCACTTTCTTTTTCTTTGAAAAATGATTCTTCCGCAACTAAATAAGTTGGCATCAATAAGCCCAAGGCAACACAGGTTAAGGTTGCTATAGTGTTGTGTATATTCATGTTTAGCTGCTGATTAGTTAACTTATTTGGGAAAGATTGCAAGCTTAGGTGATAACTTAAAAGTTTTAATTTTAACTTAATAATCGTGTTTGAAACGTTCTTGTTTGCGGAGAACTCTCAGTTTAACATTTAGGTTTTCCTTTAACGCTTATCGTAGTCCATTTAACCTTGGGTCAGTAAGAATTGATGGCATGGTTAAGTTGATTTTTTTGAAATGGATTATTCCCGTGTAGTTGAGAAATCAAAAAATATAGGCGGCTAAGGGTAGGCTATTTTGGGTGCAAAAGCGAAGTGCATCGCCAAGAGAAAGTGTTGTAATTATTTCTGACTGCTATTCGATTGCAATGCTGGCCCGAACCAGCGGTATAGTTTCCAGACGCCGAGGCCCATTTAAGGCATCCTCCATTAGAGAATATTTCTTGACCTCGGCAGCCTGAACCTTTGTAATACATCCAGCCCTCATTATTTGCTTTCCTTCAATTGGACTTGTTGTGTTGGAGATTTTATGTCGAGTGATGGAACCGAATCAGAGTTTTATGCGATCCAATGCTCAAATTGTCTCGCCAAATTGAAGGTGCGTAATGCGCCAACACCGGGCAAAAAAATCATCTGCCCTAAATGCAAGGAAAGCTTTATTGTTGGCGAGCAAGAGGCTCAGCCTTCCAAGCCCGCCCTAAAAAAACAGGCTCCACCTCCCATAGAAGATGAGGAGGAGGAAGAACTGGAGGAAACTCCCAAGCCCAAAAAGAAAAAGAAGAAGCAAAGTGGTTCGGGATCAGGGTTGGCCATTGGGCTTTCAGTGGGTGGACTTATTCTTCTTGGCGCTCTGGGCTATGGCGTCTATTTTCTCATCTCTAACGGTTTTCTCGGAGGTATCCTAGGAAGCAAGCATGAGAGTGTAATTAAAAGTCTTATCAGCAATCTTGAAGAGATGGCATCGGTTTTGGAATCCGTCAAAGATGAAAGTTCAGCTCAGGCTGCTGCGCCAAGAATCGTAACTACCTATAGTAAACTCGTGGACCTGCAAAAAGCTATGCGAGAAATGAAGGTCGCAAAGGTGGAGGACGAACGCTTGAAGAAGAAGTACGAGGAAAAGTTGAAAGCTGCGAATATCCGCTTACGTACTGCGGGTATGAATGCGGGCTTAAAAGGTGGAAAGGATCCTACTTGGCGCGATGCCATTATGAAAATGCAACAGACCTTTTAGTTCCACCGGTAAGCATACCCTTCGCACTGCAATAAAACAGCGAGGGTGACTGGAGTACTGTTAATATTATCTTGATGGGGCTTTTTTTTCGGTTGGCGCGAACCAGCGGTATAGTTTCCAGACGCCGAGGCCCAAAGCTACACCAAGTAAATCGATAGCAACATCAGAAAGGGAACCGGTGCGTTCCTTGACCCATTGCTGTAGAAATTCGGTAGCGAAAGCATGCACCATAAGAATAATAAAGCATAAAAGTTTGAAAGAGGGTGAACTAGGAAGAAGGGAGGCAAAGACTGCTAACAGGGCGTAAACCCCCAGATGCAGCCCCTTCGCAGTAATCCAGCCAAGGGATGGGCTGATAAGGTGGTGCTGCAATTGGATGGGTTCGGGGCGAAGTAGGCCTATAGTCCATAAAACCAGAAGTAGCCACCAGCAAGCCCACCAGAATAAAACCGTCTGTTTTAACAAGGAAAAAGGCCTCATTTGGGGTTCATATCAAGGTCTGGGAATTTCCATGAGTTCGGATTATACCGTCTGGCAATAGGGGGCGAAGAATATTTAAGGTATGTATTTCTAGCCAATAGTAACTAGAATAGAAACATAACCTTTTTTTTCAGGAGATTCCCTTGGCTTTTCCTTCGGTTGCAATCGTGGGCAGGCCCAATGTAGGCAAGTCATCCTTTTTCAATTGGCTTGCGGGCAAACGCATATCTATAGTCGATCCGACAGCCGGGGTTACCCGCGATCGTATCAAATGCTTGATAGAAGCGGATGAACGCTATTTTGAACTGGTCGATACGGGTGGCATGGGCAACCATGATGTCGATAACCTCACCAATTATATCGAAGGGCAGATTGCAGAAGCTCTTAAGCAAGCGTGCATAATTCTGTTTTTAGTGGATGTACGCAGTGGGTTGTTGCATGCCGACATGAAGGTGGCTGCAACCTTAAGAACCTATGGCAAGCCTGTACTACTGTTGGTTAACAAATGTGATCACGAAGGCCTGGATATGCAGGCGAATGATTTCTTTCAACTCGGGTTTCCCGAGATGATCTGCGTTAGTGCGATGCAGAAAAGGCATAAAGAAGAAGTTTTAAGATGGATATTAAGGTTATTGCCCAAGGGTGGAGATACCTTTGCGCCTCCAGAGCACGAACCGCTGAAGATAGCAATTGTTGGGCGAAGAAATACGGGGAAAAGTACTTTTATAAATGCGCTTGCGCAGGAAGACCGGGTTATCGCTAGCGAAGTTGCAGGCACCACCCGCGATAGTGTGGATGTTCGGTTCGAGCGCGATAATCAAACATTCATTGCAATTGATACTGCGGGTGTGCGCAAGAAGAGATCGATCAAGGGCGATATCGAGTTTTATTCGATTGCGCGTGCAGAGCGTTCGATTCGCAGGGCGGATGTGGTGTTATTGTTCATGGATCCGCAATTTAAAATCAGCAGGGTTGATAAGCAGCTTGCAGAATACATTCTGATGTATCATAAGCCTGCGGTTTTTGTGATCAACAAGTGGGATCTGGTAATCGAGAAGGGAATCGAGACGGGAAAGATGGCGGAATATGTGCGAAAAACATTCCCTAGTTTAGATTTTGTTCCCATTGCATTTGTTACCGCAAAGACTGGTAAGAATGTTTACCCTGTTTTAAATTTGGCGCAAACTCTATTTAAACAAGCGTGCCAGCGGGTTAGTACTGCAGATATCACTAACGTTGTGGTTCAAGCATTTCAAGATATTCCCCCGCCTATCAGGCAGAATCGTACGCCTAGAATATTTTTTGCAAGCCAGGTGGATGCGAACCCGCCTACGGTGGTGTTGTTCACCAATAAGTCGGATCTTTTTGATCCACCCTACCTGCGCTATTTGCTGAAGAATATCCGAGATAAATTGGCATTTAACGATGTGCCAATTCGCTTAGTTATGCGAGGAAAAGAATCTCGCTTGGGGCCAGGCGACAAGTTTGAGGATGATGTTGTAGTAGAAGAAAAATTCTCAATCGAGCCTGTGAAAAAAGCAAGATTCTCAAAATCAGCGAATGAGAATAAAGGCTTGGACGATGTATCGGAAGATGTAGTTGAAACGAGTGCGCCCCCTAGGATGGCTGCGCGTAAAGGTCCTCCTCCGAAAATAGGTGGGCCCAAAAAAGGCGTTATTAAAAAGGCGCCCCCTGAGAAAGAAACAAAATCAAAGGCTCCTCCTAAAAAGAAGAAGCCCGATAATAAGTCTACTAAAGGCAGGCTTTGGAAGAACGATTAGCCTTACTTATCCTGCAACTTAGATAAAGCAAGCGATGCTGCTTTGCGCACATCGCCATCGGGATCTTGAAGCAAATCTCGAAGTTTAGGCAATGCCTGTGCAGTGGAAGTTGAGCCAATTTCAACCAAGGTTCTTATAGCAGTCCAGCGTACAAACCGGTCGGAATCGTCCAACGCTTTAATAATATTGCTGGTAAATGCAGCGCCTTCGGGTCCTAGAAGTTCGAAGGTTTCCAGTGCAGTTCTTCGTACTCTGAAATTAGAATCGGATACTGATTTAGATAACTCTTCGATGATTTCCTTCATGGTTACAGGAAATACGGGCGCATCTTTGATATCGTAGGCAGCAGTTTGGCTCTTCCATGCCTTGCGTGCCATCGCAAGCTCTTCCATTGCACGATGGATTGAAAGTCGCGTTTCCAAATCTGTATCTCTTATCATCAGCAACAAGGCGGGCCTTGTTTTTTCAAGCACAACCGCAAGATCATAAGCTGCTTTTCGGTCCATTACGAATGTTGGCAATCCTGGATCGCTGGAGCCGAGAACTGTTTTCCCGTTGGGATCTGCAATCATCGAAGTAAGAACATAGCCACTGATACGGGCATGGTTGGCAGCGCGTTTACGCACTTCGGGTTCGGTATCTTGTAATGCGGTTTGCACCAAAGGCAGGGTGCTAACACATAAAATTGCCTGGGTTCTTCTACGAGCATTATTGCCTTGATCTTTAGATTCTTCTGCGGGCCCGCTAGCTTCGACCCAATAAGAAATACCATCGAGTGCGGCTCTGCGAATACGCATTTCTTTTTCGCTCAGAAGGGCGGTGAACAACTGCAAACCTTGTGCAGTTTCAGGGTTCAACATGCCATAAACACGAATTCTTGCAACTCGTTCAGCTACGGTTCCTTTAAGAGAATCCTTGGCAAAAACTGCAGCAGCAGCTTTAGAAAAGGGCCGGTAGTTGCCCCCTAGGCGTTCTTCTTTGGCAATGGTTAGAACGAGCTCTAACAGGGGTTCTATTTCCTCGGGTGGCGCAGTGGTTATGATGGTATCGAGTTTAGTTTGGAATCGTGAGACGAGAAGATTTTTGGCCTCGCGGTCAGCTTTTGCAGGGGAACCATCGGAGTGGAACTCGCGCCAATCTGCTAGGCAGGCAGCCCGCCAAATATCTGCGGGATACTGAATTTTAACGCTGGCCTCAGCAATAGCTTTATCTCGATGCCCTGAGATATCGTGAGGAAGTTGTAATGCTTTGCCCAAAACTTCGATCGGGTCGCTGGAATCCAAGAGCGCTGCATTCACAGGAATTTGAGAAAACTGTAATAGCATCGCGGTGGGCAACCCCACCAAGGCACAACTTAAAATCGAATCAAAGACGAATGGTTTTAATCTCATGGCACAACTTCTCCGGGAAACAATAGTGGTCTTAAGAGAAGTCGATACCGCAAATAAAGAAATCGGGAAAGATCAACTTTATGCAAAGACGGTCAATTTGGAGCGTTTGGGTTAGTTCCAGCCTCCTGTAATGGGTAAAACCTGGCCTGTAATGTAAGAAGCTTCTTCAGAGGCAAGAAATAAAATAGCGTTTGCGACTTCTTCTGGGTGCCCAAAGCGTTTTAAGGGGATTTGTTTTTTGTATTCTTGCAAAACTTCTTCACGCACGCCTGTTAACATCAAGGTTTCGATCATACCTGGGGCAACCGCATTCACGGTGATATTTCGCGATGCAAGTTCTTTTGAAAGTACTTTGGTAAGGGCAATAACGCCTGCCTTGGCAGAGGAATAATTGGCCTGCCCGGGAAAGCCAACGATTCCCGATATGGATGCAATGTTAACAATACGGCCTTTTTCTGCGAGGATTTGCGCTGCGTATTTGCAGCAGAAAAAGACACCATCGAGATTGGTTCGCATGACGGTATACCAATCCTCGGAGGTCATTTTTCGGATGGTTTTGTCGCGTAAAACGCCTGCGTTATTGATCAGCACATCTAATTTTCCGTGATTCTTTCCTAGCATACCTAGATGTTCTTGCACTTCGAGTTCTTGGCTTACATCAAAACCAGCGAGGTCGCACTTTTTGCCTTGGGAGCGAAATTCTTGGATAAGTGCGTTGGCATCTGCGAGATTTTGCTCGTTTGGCAGAAAATTGAGCAAACCATGGGCCCCTGCATTGACAAATTGTCTTAAAATCTGGGCCCCCATACCCCTGCTAGCCCCTGTTACCAGTACAACTTTGCCTTTAAAATCAAATTGAATCATCTTTCATACCCCTTTTATCAGTCTACTACCTCTATAATGCTGATATGATAATCTTAACTGGCAATGTTTGCTGGCGCATTTAGGCTTTTATTAAGAGTTATTGTATGACTGCCCAATCTTCAATTTTAAAAAAGACGAGCTTAACTTTCTGCCTTTGTATTCTTATTTTGGGATGTGGTACCTCAGAATACGAAGAGCAAGCTAATCAAACCATAAATTTTGTTGCAGAAGCTGATGAAGTAGACAAATTGTTGGGCTACCCCGTTGACTTTCCTGCTCCAAAGGATGGAAATGGAACTGTAATTTCCAAACCAACCTTCCTTCGCCTTCCCCTGGAAAATTACTCCCGCCCTTATCCAGATTTTGTTAGGGGAAAAGGGATGTTGTTGATTAAATATGGCAAGCAGAAAGGGAGCACGGTGATTCCCCGTGATATATTTCTGGCTTATTCAGATGAAACTGAGGGGGGCGTTTTTAAGGACGGTTTGCTTGAGCACTTCGAAGCCAAGACTGAAAAGAAGAAGTTGCCTAGCTTAAAACTTAAGGATGATGTGAAATCGGATCAATATTACTTCACCAATTCTTCTTCAGAAACTATTCATCTTTTCTTGGCCATTGATGAAAAGGTTGCTGTAATATTCAAATACGACCTTGATAAACCCCAAGGTGCAAAACAGGAGAAGGTTTCAGAGCGATCCATGAGAACTTTTCGTTTGAAAGATAACGCTGTTAAAGCCAAGGAAAAGTGGGATTTAAAACAAAAGTACGAGGGTGGAGATAAAAAACCTTGAACCTGAGCTTTGTTAAGGATGATACTACTTTGGTTGACACCCCTTTATCAAGACCATGCGATGGCCAAAAAAAGCCCGTATTTCTGGCGCATTTAAGCGATATTCATGTTACTGCACACAGTGCATGGACAAAAAGCGATCTATTCAGCAAGCGATTTACAGGCTGGATAAACCTCAAGATTTTTGGCAGAGGTTTCCGCTTTCGTAACACCAACGAAATTCTCAATGCCTTGATGAAAGATATCAAGTCTCAGAATTTAGACAGCATTGTATTTTCGGGCGACGCCACTGCTTTAGGTTTTGAAGAAGAGATGGCAAAAGCTGCAGAACTTCTCGGCCTGAATGGCCCTGACGCACATCCCGGACTTGCTGTGCCCGGTAATCATGATTATCAAACCGCATCCTGTGCAGCTCAAAACCATTTTGAAAACCATTTTTCCTCTTGGCAAAAAGGCGAGCGCATAGGCAATCATATTTACCCCTTTGCCCAAAAAATTGGCGATATCTGGGTTGTTGCGGTGAATTCTTCTACGCCTAATCGTCTGCCTTGGGATGCTCGGGGTTGTGTGGGCAGTGATCAGTTACAGCGCTTGAAAATGTTGTTCGATCAACTGGATGACTGCCGTAGAATTCTGGTGACACATTACCCAGTCAAAATTGCAAGTGGCCAGAAAGAACGTAAAATCCGCGCTCTTCGCGATCTTGATTCCCTTTTGAACGTTGCGACCAAGGGCAAGGTTTCACTCTGGCTTCATGGTCATCGACATGACCAGTTCTATCATCCCACAAGTCCCGATGTTCCATTTCCAGTTTTATGTGCTGGTAGTGCCACACAGAATGGAAAATGGTCTTACTCCCGCTACGCTATTCTGAATGGCAAGCTCGGGGTTGAATGTCGATCTTTTAATCCTGGGACAGGCCTTTTTCATAAAGCTGAAAGCTTTGATGTCGATCTCCCCTATACCTATTAGACTTGCTTGCTCTAAATTTGTTATTTTAAATATTTTGATTATTTAGGGCATTGAAAGCTTCCAAGTTAGGGCGAGGGACGTTATTATTTAGTGGAAGAACTTTGCTTCCAATATTATTTTAACTTGGGTGATTTTACTTGGAACCTAATATGAACTATCCTGTTGAAATGGGCGGCAGCGTAACCCCAGGTAATATTGAATCACCACCCGTAGTGGCTCCCCAAAACGAACTTTCAGAAATCCTTAAACAGATTCTTGATATTCAAAAAGAAATGTTGAATCATCAGCGTGCTGCATTAGCTGCACATGATCACGCAGCTCGTTGGAAATCCTTCATTTCTCGCTGGCCTGATGATTTCCCCGGACTTCCAGATATGAGCAAAAATGCTTTGCCTCATTTGGAAAAAGCATATGGCAAAATGATCTACGATATTGTCGAACGGATTTCTGATGATTCCGATTGCATCGACAATGAATTCGGCCTGCAGGAATTTCTAGATCGTTATGGCATGCGGCTTGCCCAGATAGGCACATTGCTTAATTTGGTTGCCCCGCTTGCAGACCTCGGCAACAATCCCGAATCGTAATCACATATGGTTAATCAAGAAATCACCCCGGGCTATATCACCGTGGAATTTCTTGGCATTCCAAAACTAAAAGCGGGGGTGCCTTTTTGCAAAGCACCCGCTGGTTCTTTATCTTCGATCATTAATAATTTAAAGAATCGATTCCCAAAGCTTTCCGAGGAATTCTTGCCCTCACCCTCAGGAAAAAGCCATGTGCTTTATTCTCTTAATGGGGACTATTTTTTAAATGATCCCGATACGATTCTTTTGGAAGGGCAGCAGCTTTTAATTATTTCTGCAGATGCAGGCGGGTAGATTTTATCACTTCGAGTTTTTTAGTTTTTGCAATACACCTTCAAGCGATTTGGTATTTGGACTATAGCCTTTGGGGCTTTCGTAACCCGAGGGGTATGCAAGGTTTTCCCATAGGTTTTGCAAGATTGCTTGTTCAGGCTTTTTGGATGTGAGCATGGAAAGTGCCAAGGTTATCTGTGTGGATTCATTCCAAGTTGCAGTTTCCATATTATGCTTGGAAAGTTGATCAAGCAAAAGGGTACGCCATTCTTTTGGAGGATTAATACCTTTGGTAACTAGCTCTTTTTGAATGTTGGCAAGTTGAGTTGCCAGCGTATCCGCAGCAGCTTTAGCTTGTTTGGGGCTGGTTTTAAAAGTATTTTTAGCTTTCACAAAATCAGAGTAAAGGTTTGTAATTTGCTTGTCTTGACCAGTAATAAACAGGGCTTCTGAAAGTAAAACCCCAGTCCAAGAGTCGTAAGGGAGTGAGCCTGGTTTTCTGCCTTCGTAATAATTCTTTTTGTCACGCCAGCTGGGTTGTTGAAAATCAGCATGGCAGGAAAGGCAGGAAGATTCTGCGAATTCAGGCCATGCCCCCTGATTATTTAACGCCAGATTTGCACGATGAGAAGACAACTCAATGCTTGAGGATAAGCTTGCTAATTGACCTGTTACCCATATTTCTAGATCGCGAGTGCTATTGGAATCGTATTTTTTTTGGTTCCAATGAGGGGGCATATTTACTTGGTGAGAAAAGGCTTCGAAGGTAAGCCTTGGGTGGCCAGCAGCCATGATGTCATGGTTTGCATCGCGGGCGGGTATTCCTGCTGCGGGGTTTGCAGGCGCACCTACATGGCAACCGACACATACTTGTGCCTGCAACATTGCATTTCCCAAATAGTTCATGCCTTCGTTATCATAAAGTGCTTTCTTAGCCGTGGAGGGTGTGTTTTTCCAAGCTTCGGTGGTATGAATTCCTAGCCATTTTGGTGAAGCGGAGCCATGACATGATTCGCAACCAACCCCTAAATCTAATGGATAATCTAATTTAGATTGTTCTTGGGCAATTTGTGGGGTTGTATGGCAGGCCAAGCAGCGAAGGTCTTTGTGGGCTGCTGGAATTCCCAGATTTTTAGCCATCGTTTTAGCCCGGTCTGAAAGCAGGGATTCGTAGGCTTTTCCGTGTTTATCATGGGCTATCCAGGTTGAAAACTCATTTTGCTGAACTATTTGGCCTAAAACTGGTTCGGAACCACCATGGCAGCCACGACCAGAACACGAAGAGGATGTGGCAATAGCTGGGTGTTTTATTTCTGAACCGGGGGGTTTAATAGAAGCAGTTTTGGCAGGAAGGGTATTTTTTTCCTGAGAGAATAAATCTTGGCTTGTAAGAAAGAAAGAAAACGCCCAAACCAGCATGCATAAACTGAGGGTTTTATTTAAATTTAGAGGTTTTAAATTTAAGGGGTTCATAAATGGTATTTCTTTTGATTTTTCTCTATAAAAGTTATCATTTACAGTATCATCAGTTATTCTATTTTTAGTCAATTTTATGATAGGGTGGTAGAAAATATTCGATATATTAAGGTTAATTCTTTTTATCTGAATTTTATTGAGTGAAGGAATAAAAATCAGTGCTAATACGCAAATCAAACTTTGCAGAACATTACCCTTGGGTTCTTGCTTCCTCGGTTGTACTTGTATTGGCTGTAGTCTGGTTTATTTTTGCTTCGGTAGGCCATGCAGAGTGGCCCAGCGGTAGCAGTTTGCCCGGGTTTACTTTCGGTGTCATCGGTGGTCTGATTTGTTTATTCGAATTTCTAATCTGGCCTCGAAAAAAGTTAAGATCGTGGCGCATAGGAAAAGTTTCAACTTGGATGCGTGCCCATATCTGGCTCGGATTACTTGCAGTGCCACTTTTGGTTCTTCATACAGGCTTTCGTTGGGGCGGCCCTTTAAGCTCCACCTTAATGACTTTGTTTTTGGTGGTAATTGCGAGTGGGGTATGGGGTTTGGTATTGCAGCAGTTTTTGCCCGAAAAGTTGTTGAAAGAAGTTACTGCTGAAACAATTTTTTCGCAAATTGATTATGTCTCAGAATTAATGGCTACGGAAGCTTCACGTCTGGTTCGATCTGTTTGTAACATAACTTCATCTTCCGATGATGCAGAAAATTTTTCCGTTGATTCGCATATAGTGGTGGGGGCGGTTCGTAGTACTGGCGCAATTCAGGGCCGAATGGTGGTAACTTCAAGCCTTCAGGAAAGCGTGCCCGATAGTAAGCCGTTGTATGATTTTTTTAACGAGCATATTTATGGGTTTTTAAAGAATGGCGAGATGGCCAAGTCGCCTTTGCAAAATCCTGCCCGGGCTCATTCGATGTTTAATTCCTTGCGGACAAAATGGCCTCCAGGGGCCCATGAAGTGGTTACTGTTTTGGAAGATCTTTGCAATCAACGCAGACAAATTATTACTCAGGCGAAAATTCAGTTCTGGCTTCATAGTTGGTTGTGGGTGCATTTGCCCCTTTCAGTTGCTTTGATAGTGCTGATGTTTGTTCATGTGTTTGTGGCTATGAAGTACTGGTAAATTGAGAGGGATCCATGGCTTTCCAAGAAAGCGGAAAACAGCGCGCTACAAGAATCCAGCTCGACTATTACAAAAAGTCGACCTATCTGGATCGTACCAAGTCGACCTTGGCTCTCATTTGTTTATTGGGGGCGGTTGGTTGGATGGCATTGGTATATGCTCAGGGCGAAAAAGGACAGGCTGCATTTTCCAGAGGCCAGGTGACTAAGTTTCACGCTGCTTGGAATGATAATTGCACCGTTTGCCATTCCGATTTTGAACCCATCAGCAAAAATAGTTTCAGTATGAAATGGCTGGGCCACGAAGCAGGTAAAAATCTTTCAGGTGATGCACGCTGCGAAAGTTGCCATGTTGCACCAGTGCATCATTCCAATCAAAAGCTTGAATCAACTCCTAGTTGTGGTGGTTGCCATCGTGAACATCGTGGCTTAGATGCGAGCATTGTAAGACTACCCGATTCTGATTGCATTTCGTGTCACACGAACATGCAGGGCCACCTTACAGCAGGTGCAACTCCAAAATACGCCCCGAAGATAACCTCTTTTGCAACTGCCTCGCAGGGGCACCCTGATTTCAGATTGTTGGCAGAGAAAATGACCGATCCAGGCACCGTTAAGTTTAACCACAAGTTGTTACTCAGATATTCCAGAGCTTGAACGAGAGAGGTTTGGATATCAGAAGGGTATGGATTTAAAGGCTGCTATCGCTCTTGATTGCAAGGCTTGCCATAACCTTGAGTCCGCAGATGCTAAGCCTTCTCTTGGTACATTTGCCAACATGCCTAAATCGGTTCATGCGGAAAGATCTAAAGGCGGGGTATATCAACCGATTGTTTACGATGTGCATTGTAAAGCTTGCCATCCGCTTTCTTTTGATGATTCGAATAAAAATGAATCCGTTCCCCATCGATATCAACCTGAAGAAATACGCTCTTACTTAGAAGGTTTTTACTCGAAGCAACTGGTGCAGGTTTCTGTCGCAATGAACAACCTGTTTTTAGGCAAGAAAACCTGTGGCGAATGTCATTATGAAAAAGGTGCCACGAACAGCACTAACCCAGGTTTCACCCAGATTCCAAAACTGATCCAAACGGGCTTAGACCCTGATAGCAAGGCATTTCAATGGTTTAAAGATTCGAGAGCAGGCGATCCTGCTAAGATTGTTTGGCCTTCCATCCCTTCGCTTTGGATGCCTCATGCTAAGTTCGATCACTCTGCGCATCGGTTCATGGATTGCGCTTCGTGCCATGGTGCTGCCAATGATTCAATTACCAAAAATGATATTTTACTTCCCGGTATTGATAACTGTAGAAGTTGCCATGCGCCTGCCAAATTTGTTGCAGGGGTGGCGCAAGCCGGGGTTAATCATGATTGTGTGGAATGCCATAACTATCATCACGGGGATCAACCATACCAGGGCGTTGGTGCCGCTGCTTGGGATCCGAAAATACTTCGGACCATCGAGCAGATGCAAAAACCAATTCCATAACGGGATGATTAAGCACACTGTAATTGTGACAGGCTTTGGGAGAAAGATATGTTAGTTCAGGCATTAAAAGAGATTCAGGATAGATGTGGCTATTTGCCCTATGATGAAATGCATTCGCTTTCCAAGCGCACGGGTGTACCCTTGCATCGCATTCATGAAGTAGCAAGCTTTTATCCGTTGTACAGGTTAGAGCCCCCCAAAGGCGCAAGCATTAAAGTTTGCAGGGATATGGCGTGCCATATTCATGGTGCACCAGAAATTACCCAGGGTCTCGAGAATCTTTCCAGAGAACTTAGGCCCGGGAAAATCGAAGTTTGCGGTGTTTCCTGCTTGGGGCAGTGCGACTCAACCGTAGCTGCGTTGATCAACGATCATCATGTATATCGTGGTATGGATCTCAAGAGCTTATCTGAGTTGGCAAGAAAAGCTGCTGCGAATGAAGAGCTTCCCCATCAGCATTTGGATAAT
>JAPLNF010000147.1 GCA_026692965.1 Planctomycetota bacterium | reverse complement strand
ATCGCGCCATATTCCCACGGGATCAAAGTTTTCAAGCCCAAAGCCAAGGGCATCCATTTTAAGATGGCAGGTGGCGCAATTCGGGTTCGCCCGGTGCTGTTCCATGCGTTGCCTTAGAGTTCCAGTCAGGGCTTTATCATCCTCCTTAAGTTCTTCGACATTGGGAGGAGGCGGTGGAGGGGGCGTACCAAGAATATTTTCGAGCACCCATTTTCCACGCTTAACATGGGAAGTACGGGTCGGGTTTGAAGTTATAGTTAGCACGCCCGCTTGAGTTAGAACGCCACCCCTGCGATTATCGGTGAAGGTGACCTTGGTAAACTCGGGTTTGGTCACATTCTTGATACCATAATGGGTTGCAAGCCGAAGGTTTAAAAAGGTGTAGTCTGCATCAAGTAGTTCGAGAATGCTGCGGTTCTCTTTGGTGATGTATTCAAAGAAAAGCTCTGCCTCTTTTGCCATGTCATCGCGCAGGGCATCGGTGAAGGTCGGGAACTTGGCTTTGTCAGGATTAATAGTTTTAAGATTGCGAAGATGCAGCCATTGTTCAGGGAAGTTAAGGGTGAATGCCTTTGCCTTCGGGTCTTTAAGCATGCGTGTGACCTGCTCTTCAATCACCCCTTTTTCATAAAGTTTATTTTGCTTGGCAAGATCAAACAAAACCGTGTCGGGCATGGTGCTCCATAAGAAGTACGACAATCGGTTTGCAAGTTCGAACTGGTTTACCTTGTGTGGGTCGGTGCTGTTTGGATCAGGATCTATTTCTACATGAAAGAGAAACTTGGGTGAAACTAAAATGGCTTGAAGACCAGCTTTTAATGCATTGGAGGGGGTCTCACTCTTTTTTACTAACATTTCGCAAAGCTTGACTAATTTATCTACTTCATCCTTGGTTGCTGGTCTGCGGTACGCTTTGGTTGCAACATCTTCCAGAATTTTTGGGAAATCTGCTGAAGTTACTTTCTCAGGTGATGAAACCTTAAGGTACTTTGTGAAGACAACGCGGTTCTTGTAGACCATATCGACGATATCTTCTGCTGCATCCAGATACTTTTCCATAAGAATGGGAGGCATGGTCAACACATCGCCGATGTTGTCGAAACCATAACCAACATCATCTGCTGGAAATTCTTCCGCGGGTTTGAAGTTCACACCAAAAAGATCACGAGTGGTATTGTTGTACTCAAAACGATTTAATCTGCGCATGGTAACTTTGCCCGGATCTTTCTGACCCGCGCAACTGAACTCGAATACCTGCATATCCATCCAGCGATTCACAACATCAAGTTGCTTATTGCTGGGTTTGGGTTTTCCTGGAGGTGGCATATCGCCTGTACGAAGATTATCTGCAACCCGCTCCCAAGTTTTCATGTCTTTCTTGATGTCTGCAAGATTCTTGTATTTCGATAAGTTGAAGCCACCACTTTTGCGCTTATCGTTATGACAGCCTTGGCAATGCTTTTGTAAAACCGGGTAAATATCATTGTCGAAGTTCGCAATGGGCTCTTTATCTGCAGAATGTACTTTAGTAGCACTAGAAACGATAGTAAACATAACCAGCATTGCTGGCATGCTTAGAAGAACCATTTTCAACTTCGTGTTAAATATCACAGTTGTAGTTCCAAATTAAATGTGCAGGCAGGTTTTAAAGCTTACTTCTTCAGGTAGGAATAACATTTCTATTATTACCTATAGCCGTAGTCGCTTCAAGCGCATTGTTATCTCTTCCGAGCTAATTAAATCCCCCTCACCAGATCCAGGGCAAACCTTTTTTGTTTCTTCCCAGTCTTCGGGGGTTCCCACGGTGCTTTCCCAAAATGGCCAAGTTCGACACTGCACTGGCCTTATTTCGTATATCGTGCAGCCTTTGCTCTCGCTCAAATAAACACAATCTCCATTCGCTTTTTCTCGTAAAGTGTATCGCCCCTTGGCTTTTCTCGCCCTTAACTGCTTAACTTCTTCCAAAGGTTCTTTGGTAAAATCCGCAATAGCTTGCATCTCTTCTTCGGTGACCCAGACATACCCTGGTTCACCAGTGCAGCAGTTGCCACATTGGGTGCACTTAAATTTTAGGCCATCCTTGTACCACGGTTCGTCTGTTCTCATCAAATTCCCATAATTTCGTTTAAACTATCAGCTATTTACCCCAATTGCCTTAAAAGTATTATCGTACCTTTGTTTGCAATCGTTAATCTATTAGACCAAGTTGAAGAACCGTTTCGAACCCCACATTTGCGATTAATCCTTATTATCCAACCCCCTACTCCTTATAACCGTAAGAGAACCCAAAGATTCACCCACTTTAAAAAACACCTGCCCCTTCTCCGTATTCAACTCCACATTTCCCCTCTGGTTCCTAAGATAAGCATTATGAAGATGCAAACCCAAGGAGCAATCAATGGCAATTGAAAAACCGCTAGTGCTTATCACCGATTACCTCGAAGAAGCAGACATCGAAAACCCAGTTCTCGAAAGTTGTGCGGAAATCAAGATACTGAATACTCACATCGATACGGATATCGATCCCTTTGCCTCTAAAGTAAAAGGCATTCTGGTATTTCATGACATCAAAATTTCTGCTCGCATCATCGCCAAGCTTGATCAATGCAAGGGCATTGTTCGCTGTGGTGTGGGTTATGATAATGTTGACATTAAAGCTGCAGGAGAAAAAGGCATTGCAGTTTGTAATGTTCCCGATTACGGAACCGAAGAAGTTGCAGACCATGCAATTATGCTGATGTTGGCAATCGCCCGCAGATTAATTCCCTGCTACGATGATATCCGATCTGGTGGCTGGCAACCCAATCACGTTTTTGGAGCACCTAGGTTGCGAGGCAAAACCGTTGGCCTTATAGGGTGTGGCAGAATTGGTACTGCCGCTGCTCTTCGCTTTAAAGCTTTGGGTTTGCGCGTGCTATTTTACGATCCGTTTGCAACACCTGGTCTTGATAAGGCTATTGGCATGGAACGATGCCATTCGCTTGAAGAAATGCTTCCCCAATGCCTTTTCGTGAGCGTGCATACGCCATTAACCCCTAAAACAAAGCATATTGTGAATGATGCGACACTTGCATTACTTCCCAAGGGTGCATATTTGGTGAATACAGCTAGAGGCCCATGTGTTTCAGGCGATGCAGTAGTGCGCGCGCTGGAATCGGGGCAGCTTGCGTTTGCAGCACTCGATGTTGTTGAAAAAGAACCCTTGGATGATGAAAGATTACGCAAACATCCTAAGGTTTTACTTACGCCACACAGTGCTTTTTATTCGGTGGAAGGGTTTATTGAAATGCGCAGAAAAGGCGCAGAAGAAGTCAGGCGCTTGGTGCTTGACCAACCTGTGGTGAATCTTGTCAATGGCCATTGCTTGACCAACCCAAGATTCAAATTACCCTTGAGCAACTTAAGTTAACAAGGATGATGCTTCATCTGTTTTTGTGTCAACTGGTTTAGAAATAAGGAAAGCCATTGCTAAAGCAAAGGTTAGCCCTCCAACTAGGCCTGCAACTACATCAGAGAAAAAGTGAACTCCCAGGTAGAGCCTAGTGTAGCCAACCAAGAGTGCTAGAACGGTACCCAATAATGGTAGGGCGATTTTGAGGGGCAGGGATGAGGAAAAACGCACCATTATTAATGCTATGCCGGGGTAGAGGGCAGAGGCAGAAAAGGTGTGCCCGCTAGGAAAACTTGGCGAAGTTGGAACTTTTATTCCTTCTAGTCGCATTTGGGATACCTCGGGCCTAGACCTGTTCACCAAATGCTTGATGGTTTCGCAGGTTAAGCAAGCGCTTGAGGCCCCTAGCACGAAAATTAAAGCTGTCCTCCAACCTTTTAATCGTTGTAAGTATATGCCTAGCAATGGGATAAGGATTACCATAAGGCGGGAGTCGCCGAGGTAGGTGGCGTTCCTTAGAAGGTGATCCAGCCATGCGGGGGGAACAAATTGGTGATAAATTCCATGGGAACCATAATAAATTGAGTAAGTTCGGGTTGTTACCCTTGTCGCAAGTAATACCTAAGTTCTAGAATAAACAATTAAGCAGATTATGAAAACCGGAGAATAATATGAAGGCTAAGATTCATCCAGAGTATATTGAAGCAACTGTCACATGCGGTTGCGGTAATAAGTTTGTAACCCGCAGCACCAAGAAAACCATCATGGTGGAAATTTGTTCTGCATGTCATCCTTTCTTTACTGGAAAGATGAAGTTTGTTGATACTGCAGGCCGTATTGAAAAGTTCCAGAAAAAATACAACTGGGACAAGCGCAAAAAGACTGGCGAAGAAACACCTACTGAAGCATCTGCTGAAGCCGCTAAGTAGTTTCTAATATCCTTGATGCCCCTGCTCTGTCGTTGGACGGGGTAGGGGCATCGGCATTTTAAACCCAAAGTGAAACATCCATGCTGGCCGCATTCGAATCCATGGTGGCACGACACAAAGAGCTGGAATTCCTGCTTTCGGATCCGACTATTGTTTCAGACAGACTCAAGTTTGCAACCATTGCCAAAGAACATGGTAAGCTCGTCAAACAGGTTAAACCATTCGAAGAATTTAAAAGATTAGAAGCCGATATTGTTGCTGGCGAAGAGATGCTTGCGCTGATCGATGCCAAAGATGCAGAGATGCTTGCCTACACTCAGAACGAATTGACTGCGATGATAACTCGCAGAGATGAATTGAAGATTAAACTGGAAGATTTTCTCTTAGCGGGCGACGAGAATTACGACAGGCTTATTGTTGAAATTCGTGCGGGTACAGGCGGTGATGAAGCTGCGATTTTTGCAGGCGACCTTTACAGCATGTACACTTATTACGCACGCAGCCAAGGGTGGAAGGTTGAAAACATCTCTTTTAGTAATGGCGAGCATGGTGGCTATAAAGATGTGATTTTCAGCTTGGAAGGCGATAACGCATATCAATTCTTAAAGTTTGAGAGCGGTGGGCACCGCGTACAAAGAGTTCCTGCAACAGAAACTCAAGGGCGAATTCATACATCTGCAGCAACCGTGGCAGTATTGCCCGAACCCGATGATGTTCAGGTGGAAATCCGCGATGAAGATATCGAATGGGAACGCATGAGGGCAGGGGGCGCAGGTGGGCAGCATGTTAATAAAACAGAATCTGCTGTGCGCATCGTGCATAAACCCACGGGCCTTGAAGTTAAGTGTCAGGATCAGCGCAGCCAGCATAAAAATTACGAACAAGCGATGCGTGTCCTTCGTTCCCGCGTTTTAGAAATGATGATGAAAAAAGCTCATGATGAACGCTCTGCTGCGCGAAAAGAGCAGATCGGTTCGGGGGATCGCAGTGAACGAATACGAACTTATAACTTCCCCCAAAATCGCTTTACCGATCATCGCATCAACCTGAATATTTACAGGTTAGATGCAATCATGTTGGGCGAATTGGGTGATGTTTTTATGGCATTGCGCGAACAAGATAGAAAGATCAGGCTTCAGCAGGCAAAACTCACCTGACCATTTTCCAAAAGTACTTTCATGCAACCTGAAACAGAATGGACAGTTGGCGCCCTGCTAGATTGGACTGCCCAGCATTTTGTCAAAAAAGGTTGCGATTCTCCCAGATTGGATGCAGAAGTTCTTCTTGCTCATGCGCTTAAACTTAAGCGCATTGATTTATATGCCCGTTACAATGAAATTATTCAGGAAGAAGCGAAAGCAAAGTTTCGCGATCTGGTTCGAAGGCGCGCAGAGGGATGCCCCGTCGCCTACCTTGTCGCCAGCAAGGAATTTTACAGCCTTCCTTTTTTTGTCAATCAGGATGTTTTAATCCCTAGGCCAGATACCGAGTGCCTGGTCGATGCTGCTCTTCGCATTGCAAAAAAAGAAAACTGGAAAACAATCCTTGATCTCGGAACCGGATCGGGTTGCATTGCAATTGCCTTGGCCAAATCCCTTCCCCAAGTAAAGATTATTGCAGTTGATATCAGCCCCAAGGCCTTGGCGGTTGCATCTAAGAATGCCATTGCGAATAAGGTTGCAGACCGGGTCAGCTTTGCTGAAGGAGATTTGTTTACGCCGCTGGAAAAAGGCTTGGCCTTCGATGCTATCGTTAGTAATCCCCCTTACATTCCTGATAGCGATATTAAAGATTTGGATAAGGATGTGAAGGATTATGAACCAAGGTTGGCATTGAGCGGGGGTGGGGATGGATTCTCCGTGTTCGATCAAATCCTCGTAGGCGCAGGATCTAGGTTAAACGCAGGTGGGCATTTGTTTATCGAAATTGGATCTCCGCAGGAAGAGTCCTCGCGAGCTAGGTTTAAGGCTTATTCTGGATTCCAGTTGCACCCCACCATCTTGGATGGAGGACGGAACCCACGAGTTTTGCATGCCACCAAGAACAGTTAAACACCCTAGTTTTTTGATTGTTTAGTTCCGAAATCTGGTATGCTTGGTCTGATAACTGCTGATGTTTTTCCCGCCAAAGTAGTTGCTGCCCGAGGTTTCAATGAACCGATTTTTGTTGCGATCCTCTCCCATTTGGCTTTTTCTAATACTGATGTTGCGCCAAAGTGTTGCAGCAGAACCATCTCTGCATGAACAAATCGATGCGTTGATTGATGCCAAACTTACAGGCAAGGTGGTTAGCAAGCAATCTGATGATTACGAGTTTGTGCGCAGAGTTTATCTTGATTTTGTAGGCCGTATCCCCACCCTTGCTGAAATTGATTCTTTTGTTGCCAACAAGGCTTTGGATAAGCGAAAGCTTTTGATTGTTCAATTAGTTAATTCTCCTTCTTATTCAAAACAAATGGCCAATACCTTTCACATTCATTTCATGGAACGATTGGGCGATAATACTGAGTGGATGAAATACCTTGAAGAATCCTTCAAGAAAAACAAAGGTTGGAATGTTATGGCGAAGGAAATACTGAGGGGAATAAATAGCAAAGAAGATTTGAAAGGCGCCAACTTCTTTTTCTCTAAAAGGCTGGAAAACTACGGCCAAAACCCTGTTGATTATTCCGCCCTTACCCGGGATGTGGGCAGATTGTTTTTAGGTAAAGACTTCCGCTGTGCAGAATGTCACGACCATCTTTTTATTGATGAATATAAACAGGCAGACTTCAAAGGGTTGTTTGCTTTTTTTCAAAACGCTTATCTTGCTGATGCCAAGGCTGGGATTGTAGGCGAAAAGTTGACTGCGAAAAAAATGGAGTTTATGTCTGTCTTTAAGAAAGAGAAAAAAGAGATAGCGCCCAAACTTCCAGGAATGGCTGAAATTGCAATCCCTGAGTTTAAGAAGGGCGAGGAGTTTTTAGTTCCCCCAGATCCGAAGAAGAAAGAAGCAGGCGTACCCAAGTTCAGCCCTCTCGAAAGACTATCTGAACAATTGCCTTCCCCGGAGAACGCTGACTTTTCAAAAAATATTGTGAATCGTATTTGGTTCATGATGATGGGTAGGGGATTGGTTCACCCTTTGGATTTGCATCATGCTGGAAATCCACCTTCGCATCCAGAATTGCTCTCTCTTCTTGCAAAAGAATTCAGTTCACATCAGTTTGATACTAAATGGTTATTTACTGAACTCGCAAACACTAAAGTTTATCAGCGCTCCAGTAAAGTCGATATTGGTAAAATTCCTGAAGCACCAGCACTTTTTGCAACTGCGATTGAAAAACGATTATCCGCTGAACAGTTACTGGCATCGATTCTGGTTGCTACAGGTCGTTATGAAAAACTTGAGAGAAAAGGTGGCAATGAACCTGATATGCCCGATGCTTTAAAAGTGAAGTTTGCCAAGGCTTTTGCCAACGCTGCACGTGACCCCGAAGATGAGATTGCGTTTTCATTAAAAGCTGCACTGTTTCTGCTGAATGATGAAGCAGTGCTTGGGTTGTTAAAACCAGAAGCTGATAGTATCGTTGCTGGGTTGATGAAAATGAATCCTGATAGTGTCATGATTGAGAAAGCTTACCTTGCAATACTTTCACGCAAACCCGAACCGCAGGAAACTAAGGATGCGCTCGAGTTTCTTTCGAAGCCTGTAAGTGCAGGTGAGGTCGGTATTAAAAATCTAGTATGGGCTTTGCTTGCTTCTTCAGAGTTTAATTTGAATCATTGATTTGTATTTAGAGAATTAAAATGAAAAACTTATGCACTCCGCACGATCATTTGCTCTCGCGAAGAGAATGGCTGGGCACTTCCACTTTAGGCGCTGCTTCTATGGGCGCATCAGGAATGCTAGCTCAACCCGCTATTGCTGAGGAACTTCTCAAAAACGACAAGCAGGTTTTGTTTATTTGGCTCGATGGTGGTATTAGTCAGCTTGAAAGCTGGGACCCGAAGCCAAACACTACTTTTGGCGGACCGTTCAGGGCGATCCCCACCAAGGTTCCGGGTATTCATATTTCCGAGCTTTTGCCTAAAACCGCAACCCACATGGATAAACTTGTTTTGGTTCGAAGCCTGAGTACTAAGGATAATTCGCATTCTGCAGGTGTCGATCGAATTCAGCGGGGCGATCCAAAAAACCGTGGCGTTACCTATCCTTATCTTGGTTCTGCTGTTTCCAAATTGATGGGTCCTTGCTCTTCTGGAATGCCACCTTATGTTTGGATCAAGCCGATGAGTGGAGGGTTTATTACTAAAGATGCTGGGTTCTTAGGCCCCAAATATGGTGCGATTGCCTTTGGTGATGGCAAAGCCCCCGAAAACCTTCTCAGGCCCGAATCTGTTTCTCTTGATGCGGATCTAGCTCGCAATGAGCTACGCGAAAAGCTTGACAAAACTTACAGGCTAGCTCGAAGAAAAGAAAGTAGCGAGGCTTCCAGCACTGTTTTTGATATGGTCTCAAAATTGCAAAAACGCATCGATCTTTTTGACCAATCTAAAATCCCTTCCAAAGATCTTGAACGCTATGGCAGCACCGAATTCGGCAGGCATATGCTTCAAGCTAGGCGTATGCTCGAAGCGGGTGTGCGTTTTGTTAAAGTCACTTCTTACGGGTGGGATACTCATGGCGATAATTTCAATGGCCATCTTAGTTTGGTTCCCAAGGTAGACATGGCGTTTTCAGCTATGCTTGAAGATTTGCAGCAGCGCGGTATGCTCGATAATGTTCTTGTAATTCTTATGTCTGAATTTGGTAGAACCCCACGCATCAATGGTCATCTTGGACGCGATCACTGGCCCGAAGCCTGGTCTTTGGCTATGGCCGGATGCGGCCTTAAAAAAGGCTTGGCCTCAGGGAAAACCAATAAGCTTGGCACCGCAGTCGAAGGTGATGCGCACGATATCGGTTCCATGTTTCATGTTTGGTTCAAAGCCTTGGGCATAGATTCTTCTAAAACCGAATATGACAATCAAGGGCAACCTTTGCCTATTGCCAATGAAGAGTGCAAGATTATTTCAGAGGTTCTTGCTTAATTGAGAACCTGACAAGAAGGAGATATCTAGATGAAGGAAGATTCTAAAGAACTAGCTATTAAATATAAAACCAAGAAAATCATTGATCTTGCTTGCCCGGTTCAAATTTGCGCTGCTCGATTCAGCCCTTGTGGTAATGTGCTTGCTGCTGCCTGCTTTGATGGTTCCGTCCGCAGATGGGATTCTTCCACGGATAAATTTGCAGAGCTAACACCTATCAACGGCCATAATGGTTGGGTGCAAGCCATCGCTTTTCATCCTACCAATAAAGTTTTGTATTCCGCAGACTCCTGGGGTAAATTGGCCGCTTCCAATTACCTTGAAAAAGATGTGATGCCAATATGGAAGAATGATAAAGCTCATGATGGGTGGATCCGAAAAATTTGCACTAGCTCCGATGGTAAACTGCTTGCAACTTGTGGCACCGATAAACTTATTAAAGTTTGGTCTGCTACTGATGGTGCCTTGGTAAAGGAATTCAAAGATTTCTCTTGGGATCCTCTGTCGGTGGCGTTCACCCCGGATTCCAAAGCTATTTTGGTTGGCGACTTGCATGGAAAAATTGCTCAAGTTGATGCTTCTACCGGAAAAAAACTTCGTGAACTTGATGCTTCTGCGATGTATAAACTTGATCGCTTGCAAGATGTAGGTGGCGTGCGATGCTTAGCGTTTGATTCGAAGGGTGAGAAACTCGCTTGCGGTGGCATCAACCCTAATCGGGGTGGATTTGTACAAGGCCCATCACTTGTAATTGTTTTTGATTGGAAATCTGGTAAAGAAATCTCTCGAATCCAATCGGGAAGTGAAAACGATGGTTTTGTCTATGATTTACTTTTTATAACTGATTCCATTCTTGCTGGAGTTAGCAGTGGGCAGCCCGGTAACGGTAAAGTATTTTTCAACCTCATTGGCGAAACCCAGCCTTTTGTCAGCCTTACCAACTTGCCTAATTGCCATTCTTTTGCGCTTCATCCTTTAGGTAAAAAAATTGCTGTCGTTTCTACTAATGCTAATAGTTCAGGTAATGGTAAAGTTCTTGATAAAAACAAGGATTATGCTGCTAATTACTCCCCTATAAATATTTTGGAAATACCCTCCTGATTCTTTTCGAATCAGCTTGCTTGTGATACCTTTTTACCTGTAAGGTAGTACTACAGTTCTTGCTTATATTGGGGAGTAGTATGCAATCTAAACAGCAGTTGTTTATGGATTTTCTTCAGGAAGAAGGCTATAGGCCATCGCAGGACGATGATGGCGATATTGTTTTCAAACATGAAGCAGTGACTTATCTTCTTTTTGTAGAAGAAGAGGACAATAGCTATTTCAGGCTTGTTTACCCAGCCTTCTGGGAAATCAGTACACCTGATGAAGAAGAAAAAGCAGCTAGCTTCATCATGGATATTAATGCTGAAATGAAGGTTGTAAAGCTTTATCAGTTGGGTGACAAAGTCTGGGCCGGGGTCGAAATGTTTTGCGAGCCAATTGATAATTGCAAATCCGTTTTCCAACGATGCTTAAGGGTTCTGCAACTTTCTTCAAACCGATTCTGCGAGATGATGCGAGATTCTCAAGGCGTTGAAGCTAGGCCTACCGAACTAGGGTTTAACACCCCAACCGATGGCGCTAATCCTGATGATGATACTGAAGACGAAAAATAGAACTTTCTATTATTACTACGCTTTTTTTCTAGCTTCCAATAATTGGTTGATGGTGTTCATCATTTCTCCTGCAGCTTTTTTCCATGTATATTGCGAAGCATGAAGTTTTGCAGCTTTCAATCTTTGCGCTCTTTGTTCTTTAGGCATTTCCAAACACCTTAGCATTTGCATAGCAATACTGGTGTGATCGTAAGGATCGCAATACAGTGCATGCTCGCCACATACTTCAGGCATCGGGCCAAGGTCGGATGTGATAACCAAAGTTTCTGCAGTCATTGCTTCCAAATTCGGAATTCCAAATCCTTCCCACTTGGATGGAAATACAAATCCCATGGCACGATTCATGAAGGTGCTAATTTGATTGTCGGGCAGATATTCGAGCGCATGCACGGGAAGTAATATGTTCGTTTGTTTGATAGCCCTTCGGATTTCATTTTGCCCTGGGATTTGGCCGATTAGAACAATTTGAAATGAAACGTCTGGTTGTATTTGCTTAAGTTTTTGAGCAGCAAGTAATATCCCCGTGATGTTTTTTCTGGGTTCTACTGTTCCTACAAAAAGAAAATAAGGAATTACTGGGTCAACCCCAGCATCACGCAGAGTTTTAGTTGTATCCGAATCTGAAAGCTTTTTTTCAAAGCGTTCGATATCATGGCCAAGGTGAATGACCGAGGTTTTTCCAAGCGATGCAGGAAAGAAATAATGTAGGTCACTTTCCGCACTTTTTGAATCACAGAAAATATGGTTTGCTCGAAGTGCCATTAAGCTAACGAAGGTATCAAAAAGATCAGGACGCCAATGTTCGCCTTCATTTAATCTTTTGGGTACTGCATCATAAAACCAGCCTATTGCCAGAGCTTTACTGTTCTCAACTGGTAACATCCATATTTCATTGAACGGTTCAAATGCAACGAACGCATCAAGTTCGCTTAACGCAATGATTTTTTGCGAGTTTTCATTGTTATGCGCAAGATTAGAGCTCACTTTCTTTGTGATTTTACTGATTAATTTTCTAAGATTTATTACGAATGCTTTTATGGAATAAATTGTTCCTTTGATAAGGGGATAAAAAATTGGAGGTATAAACAGCCTAGCTAGTTTTTTGATTGCGCTAAGGGGTAAAGAATATTTCGATACCCCTTTTTTGGAAAGAGGGTTGTTTTTTAACCATTCATTCAAAGGCTCATAATCAAAACTCAAAGGTCGTGAATTCGGTATTTTCTTTTCTTCTAGGCAGATGAAGGTTTGATTGTTTACTGAGGATCCATCAATTATTTCGACAATCGCCCGAGCTGCCCTGCGTGCACCGCGGGGATAAGTATCATGTAAATTTGATTTAAATAAACCGATCTTCGATGTCATGAATTTTACTTACCTTAAATTTTAAAAAGAATATCTGCAAGCAATTCGATTAAGTAGCTTTCGCAGTTGTGGAATTCACACCATTTTTTTCCAGCCAACCCAGCTTCAACGTTCAACTGCGGATATGCCTTAATACATTCAATGATTGCATCCGCCAAACTTTTACTGTCTTCAGGAGTGGATAATATTCCCCCACCATGATTTTTGATTTCTCGTGCCATCCATGACCCTCTCGTTACCACCGATACTTTACCAAGTCCTCTTGTTTCCGAGAACACGCCAGAAGTTTGACTATGATAATTATCTAAAGTGTAAGGTAGCATAAAAATGTCAATCTTTGCCATCAGTTTATGGTAGTCATCGGTGTCCATGGCCTCTTCATGAAGTTTTATAGTTGGCATTCTTTTGAGCAAGTTCACAGCTTGTATTGTTTGCCATTCTTGGTGATTCCTGATGTTTGCTTGAATTTCCCAATGTATTGCGTTGTTCCCTAAAACAGTGGTTACATGGTTGATTGCTTCTGGAATCAAGTGGAATCCTTTGTTGGTTCTAGCATCGCCCAGGTATCCAATCACTAATTTCTTTGAGGGTGTTTTAATTGAAGGTTGTTCAGAGGGATATTGTGTGTGTGGGATGGGAAGTACTTTAAATGGTTTATCAATATAGAATTTATATTCATCAGTCAGATCCTGGCTATCAGCAAAGAGATTGACTCTATTTTTAGCTGGGCTTTGAGATAAATAATTTAATGAATGGCTGTAAAGCCTGTGGGGGAAGTTGTCTTTATCCAAATTGGGTTTGGAGGTGAAATGTTGGACCATTGCGATTTGTGTATTAGAGGATGGGGCTAGTTTTTCTGCAAATCGGGTGATACCAATAATGTCGTTAAAGCTGAAGGTGGGGAAAAGGATAAGTACGGGTTCAGAGTTGTTACAATCTGGAAGGATCTTGCAAAGGTCGGTGAATAGTGAATTACTATGTTGTCGATAATTCCAGCGAGACTGAAGAGCGTTTGCAATTCTTGATGGAAATAGATGCGCTAATCGATTGATGGGGTAATGGTGAAAAAAGTCATGCTTGAAAAAGGCTGTTGCATTTAATTCTTTTTGTATTTTTGCAGAGATCTGGCTGGTTCCCAATGTGGTTACTTTCCATCCCTTAGCAATTGCGATTTCGCGAACTGATTTACAGTATTCGAAGGAATGCCCTTGGTAATCTTTTAGCGTGTGATCTGCAATTATAAGGTGCATATAAAACCGTTTTCTTTCTGAATAGTTAAATCTATGATTCCTTTGGTACCATGGTTTTCATCGGGGAATTTCATTTGATGCAACTAATGGTTATTCAATGCCGATTTGTTTTATGCAACTGCCGAGGGTTGCGTATTCTTTGGTAATAATATTTCCTTGTGCTGCATAAACCAATTTAAGGTGAATTTTAATCCTTCTCCTAGAGTGGTGCGTGGGCGAATAGCCCAAATCTTATCTAATTTCTGAACGGATAAAACTTTTGATTTAGCCCCCACATATTTCGTTGTGTCATAATTGATATTTGTTAAATCGTAACCCACAATAGCACATATTTCTTTCGCAAATTCTCGGATGGAATATTCCTCTCCCGCCCCAATGTTGATCAAATCATTATCTAGTGAATTTGCTAGATGGATTGCAGTGGTTACGAAATCATCCAGATAAACCAGTTCTCGTTTTTGATGGCCATCACCCCAAAGTGATACGGGTTCGCCATAGAGTTTACCTCTCAATATTTTACGCATTAAATCGAAAACAAAATGCATCTGCCTACCATCGGTATGGTAACCCGGGCCGTAGAGAGTGCTGGGAACTAGGCAAAGATATTTTAGCCCAAATTGTTTGCTAAGTGATTGCATGCCAACAAAAAGCATACGTTTGGTCATGGCATAGGTGTAAAGGCTTTCGATAGGTTGGCCCTCAAGGTAATTATCTTCGACAAGGGATTTGTCGGGGGCATAGGCGCAACTGGTTCCCATTGCGATTAGCTTTGCGTTGGGTTGATGGTTTTTCCACCAATCGAGGACATTGGTGTTAATTTTTTGGTTATTGAGCCATTGTTCACCAGGGTGTTTTAGGCAAAAATCGCCTGCTTGGGTCCATGCTGCAAGATGATAAATGAAATCAAAGTGGGTGTCGTTGAATTTGCTCAAGGAGTTTTGAATGGTAAGGTCTGCATCCTTAGAGCTTAGCGCAATGGTATTGTTGCCTGCTTTTGATAACGCAGAGGCAAGGGCTGAACCTAGGAAACCACTACCACCTGTTATTAATATATTCATGTGATTTTTCACCAAAAACTTTGATGTTGCTCGTAACGATTGTCATTTGAATAATGAAATTCTGATGCTTTATCAAAACCCAAATTTTTTAATAAACCTTGAAGATTCTTTCTAGCTTTATTAAATGCTCTTCTTTTCACTAGCATGTTTTCTGCGGAAGTGAATGCTTCATTATCGTAACCTTTAAATGCTTCTCGCAGAGAAAAGATATTGTCTTTCAATACTGTAAGCTTGGAAATGGGGAAATATTTTTCGATATAATTTATGACGGACCATGCAAGTTCAATATCGGTGCTCCAATGTGAGCAATATGACTTTCGGTACTTTAGGCAAAAAAGTAGGGATTTTTCTACAAACGATTGATCTCTTCCTTGGAGCGCATATTCCATTCCTTCGGGTGTTCGGAATAAATACCATGCCCGTAAATCTTCAAGTTCAGCAGTAGGAGAGTGTGTAGCCCGTTCCTCAGGATAATTGAAGAATATGCCCAAGGTTACCGGAATTGTTCTCATTTTGACAAATGGGCCCATACGATTCTTAAACTCTGTGTCGCCTGCTGCACGGAAAGTATCATCGTAATAACCAAATCGGTCATGGATTGATTTTCGATAAAGGGCCCCAACCCAAGAGATGTACCCTGTTTCAAGGTAAATATGGAAAGGATGAAAATTAGACCGTTCAAAAATCATAACATCTTTCAGCCAAGTCCCATTTTTTGAAACATCAGTCATTAAACTGTTGCTTTGTATCCAATCTGTTGAAGAATCGGAATCTAGTTCAGCACAAAGAATTTCGAGTGCTTCAGGGGTGACCCCTTCATCGACTCCTAAAAAAGTAAGATATTCTCCTTTAGCTAATTGAATTCCTCGATTCCAAGCTTTTTGAATTGTTTCTCGTGATTTTGTTCGAACATATAGCACTTCGATTTTTAATGAATCAATCAATTTTAAAAATACTTCTCGTTCGTTGGCGGGGGAACCACTGTCGACTAAAATAATTTCAGCGGTTCCATTGATAACCATGGTTTGTCGCTGCAGGTTATTAAGAAAGAATTTCAGTTTGTTTGCAGCATTATAAAGAGAAACTATTATTGAAATTTTGAACGATGGCTTGCTTCGTCTGTCATCTTTGTACAAAAAATCTTCATCATACCTAGGAATAGGTAAAAGTTTTTTTCTCTGGTTTTCAAGATGTTCTTTAATTCCTGTTTGCTGTTGATCGCCATTATAAAGGAGCTTGGTGGCTTCGGATTCAGCGGTGTAATTACTTGAAGCAAGGGTTGCGGTTACGAAATTAAGGGGATCGGAATTACTTATGCCGCCTAATCGGAAAGATCGGATGTAATAAGTTGCTGCAATAATTGGTTTTTCAAGGACGATTTGTAAGCCAGCCATGCTTTTGTAAATGGGGGATTTTCCATAAGGTAGGTTTGTAATATGGTCGTAGAGATTTTTGATTTTAGTTTCAACATTTATTTTTCCACATTCGGTAAGTCTGGAAATAGTATTAAAATAATTTGATATTTTATTAAGCCAAACTGCCCTATATTTTTTTAGTTTCAATTTTCGTACTAGTCTCGGGAAAAACCCACCAATTGAAGATATTATTTTTTTGTACCCAGTTTCGGTTTTGTAGTTTCTGTGTTTTGCAAGGTGTTTGATTTTTTTAATTACGAACTGTTTTAAAGATAAAGTTGCAGGGGGGGCGATTTCAATACTTTGACTTATTGAGTTTTCAGCGCAGATTTGAAAAAAAGATTTGGCGATGTCATCAAAGGGGAAATCTGTTTTCCTAATACGCATGGAAGGTTGCTTATAAATATCTAAAAGTGATTTTGAAGAAAAAGTGCTGGTGTTAAATGATTCGAGGATTTTAGCAATTGCTTTTCTATCTTCATGGTAGTTTTCAATTGCATGTTGTAATACATCGATGCAAGTAGATAGATCATCCGTTGGAAGAACATGGATTGGCATTGTGGGAAATTCTTTTTTGATGAACCCTACAACGCCCGTGTTTTCCCCTAAAACTACTGGGCAACCCGCAAACAAAGATTCTAAGGCGACAAGATTCAATGTGTCATATCTTGATGGTAATACCGTTAAATAAGATTGTGCAAAAAAATCCCTCATTGTTTCTTGTGAAACACTATCCCTTATTTCAATGCCAAGATTTCGATTTTTAGTAATTGTGTTTAGTGTATCTTTTGATGTTGTTCCGTTTTCTAACGGGACTGAGGGGCCAATAATAAATGCCTTTGATGATATTTTTTTCGGTAGCATCCATACAAGATTTGCAAAGATGTCGGGTCCTTTTATTTTCTCGGTCCTACAAAATAACACTGGTGAAGGTGTTTCTGATGTTTTGATATAAGGTTTTGCTTTTTCTGGTTTAAAGAATGTGAAAGGGTGTAAATAATCAGCTTTTACATTAGTTTGTTTTTCCCATTTTTCAATATAGAATTCACTTATTGCATACCGAATATCTGCACCTAAGTATTGTGCTTTTTCCAGGAATTCCAGTGATGAGTAATCATGGTGTGACGTATCCCAGTTGGAGTATAAAACTGTTGAAATATTCCCATGCATAGAAAGGGCTATTTTGTCGAATTTAACATTGAAATGATTTAGGAAGAACCTTAAAAAACACCCATGTTGCTCCCAGTCAGGTATATCGATAACATCAAAAATTAAATCTCTTGCGGAGTAAGCGATATTTGCCGCATTAGAAACGGCATGCTTAGCCCATGAAGGAATGGAAGTAAAATCAATACTTGATTGATGACTTTTTGAGGTTGGGAAATAATGTTTTAGCTTTATGGTTTTTGTGTTAACCAGTCTTGTTGTATTTTCTGGTTCCTTATCAACAAAATAAGAGAATTCTATTTCTGGATATGCTTTTATTAATAGTTTATAGAAAGATTGGCCGCCTCCTATTCCATGAAATATATCAACTGTTGTTAATAAGATACGCATTTAAAATTCCTAGATTTAGGCAACAAGGTAATTAATTTTTGACATTCGTTCTGATAAGAAATCCGTCATTTTAAAAATGGTGACTGATACAGGTGGACAATGGGTTTTTGAATTTGATTTCATTAATTTCAAGAATAAACGCACATTTTTTTCATTGGTGACGTGAAAAGGCATGTCTGGGTAATGGACGTTCAAAAATCCACGATTTGCATGATATCTGCAAATACCTTTTTGTTCATCCTCGATGCCTACCATTACTTCATCTTCTGGATTTCCGGATAGATCATAGCAGATTACATACCGCCCTGGTTTTAGAGTAATCCACTTTAAAAACCATGATCCTGATTGATTTTCAAAATCTGAAGCTAAATAAGCGGAATCTTTTATTAATTGGGGTTCCTTAGTGTATGGCGCTTCTTGTAATCGTGTTTCATGGACATATAAAAGATTTCTTATTTCAGAACCGTTGGAAAAATCATTTACTGACGTTATTGGTTTATAATTACTCAAATCCAATGCTACGTAACCTAAGGAAAGAAGAAACTCAAAACAGCGCATATCATTTGGGCTGGTTTCTAGAATTAGATGAGGTTTTGTCATCAAAGTGTTATTTTTCATTCCTTGAAGTGCGTCAAATTCTGCACCTTCGATATCCATTTTTATAATATCTGGGTTTAATCCTGTGTGATTTACGAAGTCAGTGTGACTTACGAAGTCATCCAATGCCATAGTTTTAACCGTTTTGCCGACATTATTTTTAAATTCACCTTGATTATAAATGCTGTCGTTTAAATGTCCGCCTGCATAGATCATAATATCTTTTCCTGATTCAGAAAAAATGGCGTTATGATAAAGTTGGATATTGTTGCAACCGCTTGCGATGATGTTTCCATGAGTTAATTCAATTATTCGGGGACTGGCTTCAAATGCACAAACGGTGCCTTTAGGTCCGGTCAAACGCGACATTAGAATTGACAAGCCAGCTACGTTTGCGCCCACATCAAAAATGATGGTTCCTGGTTTAATTAAATCTCGAAGTGCCAATTGAACAGAAGGTTCCCAGAAGTTTGTTTCCCACCATGGGGCAACTATAAAATTACAAGAATTTATTTTAAGATTTGGTTCATGATCATTGTTACCATGAATATTGCTGATTTTATTGTCCAAGGTGTTTAATCTTTGAGCTGTTTCTAAAATTTTATTTGAAACTGCAGAAATAGATTGATTGATTTCTGCAAATCCTGAGGCGTGATTAATTACAGCTTTAATCCATGTTTTGATTTTTTTAGGCAATAAAGCTGTAATTGCTTTGGCAAGCATTTTAAAGTCCTTGTTATTTATTCTGCATCTACAGGGAAATAGAATTCAACACCTTTTTCAATCAGGTGTTTATTGTTTGTTAAAATTTCTTTTTTGAAATTCCAAGCAAGAACATAATAAACATCCGGCGTGGTAGTAAGTTCGCTTTCTATTAGTACCGGAAGATGCATGCCTGGGGAAATTAAACCTTTTCGTAGGGTGTTTTTTTCAACCAAACAATCTAAATGGTTTTTTCCCACCCTAAAATAATTTAAAAGGGTATTTCCTTTTACCGGGGCACCCATGCCAAAGATGGTTTTCCCTTCTTTCTTTTTTTGATCGAGGTATGCAATATTGC
>JAPLNF010000146.1 GCA_026692965.1 Planctomycetota bacterium | reverse complement strand
GGTGGGGCAGGTCTCCTCGGTGGAAACGCAGGCCTTGGTATCGGTGGCGGTATGGCCATGGCGGGTAATGGCGGAAACTTCGGGCAAAACGGTGCCGTCGGCCAACAGGGCCAGTTCGGAAACGCAGGCTCCCAGTTCGGCCAGCAAGGTGGCAACTCCTCTGATGTTCTGATCACTATTATCCGTGGTGTGGTCGGAAATGGTGACAAAGATTGGGCTACAGCTCTTGCCGCTCCAGGTGCTGCTGCTGCTGATCCTCTTGCAGACCCTGCTGCTGGGCCAGAAAAAAACCAGATCGGTTTCTACTCCACAGCTAATGCTTTGGTTATCAAAGGTACCTCAAGAGTTCATACAAACGCTTATGCACCTGTTATCAATATCGGTGGTGCAGCAGCGGGTATGGGTGCCTTAGACAAGCCCAAAGATGGCAAGGCCATTGTTGAAAACAAAGTGGACAAAAATGGTAAAGTTGTGGCTGCGGTTCCTAAACTTGATCCAGCAAAACTGAAGATTGATCCTCAGGCATACTGGCAGGAAGCGCTTGAAAAAGCAGGTGATAATCCTTCCATGGTCATCGCAATTTCAGATTTCCTTGCAATGAATCGTTACTTCGATCACGCAGCAGATTTTC
Source organism: Planctomycetota bacterium (assembly GCA_026692965.1). GTDB lineage: Bacteria > Planctomycetota > Planctomycetia > Gemmatales > Gemmataceae > UBA969. The sequence goes on along the minus strand of JAPLNF010000146.1, from coordinate 8,933 downwards.
TTAAGGCTAACATCCGTAAAGGGATTGTTGTTAAGCCTTGGGTTTATGAAGCACTTGCTATTGCCTTACGCGAAAGTGGTGGCTCACCTGCTGAAATCGAACGCGCTGAAGTTGCTGCAATCGATCTCGAGCCTGCAGATGGTCACGGTTTCCTTAAAGCCGCAACCACCATGGCCGAAATGAAACGATACACCATGGCTCAACTTGCAGATGATACTAAGGCAATGGATTGGGCTGTAAGCAACCTGATGAAGCAGGATTGGCCTACTGATAATAAAGATCTTCAAGAACTTGCAGTCATTAAATCCGAAGCACTTGCCAGAAAGCTAAGGCAGCCCGGTAATGACCAAGCTCAAAATGCCGCTACCGCAGGTATCAAGGAAAAAGGCCGTAGGGATCTTGTCATCAAGCTGGCTTGGCAGGGCGATGCAGATCTTGACCTTCAAGTTAAAGAACCTGTTGGAAGTATTTGTAACCCAACTAACACTCAGACCGTTGGCGGTGGTGTGTTCTTGGGCGATTCTCTTACCGAAGCAGGCTTGGAAACTTACACCGCTGCAGAAGCATTCAAGGGTAATTACGAAATCAGAGTCAAGAAAGTCTGGGGCAAAACCCTGGGTGACAAAGCTCAGGTTCGCATTATCCATAACCAAGGTACTGCTCAACAGCATGAAGATATCTTCTCTATCGACCTAACCAAGAATGCTCCATTGGTTGTTAAGGTTGATGAAGGTCGCAGGACGGAACTTGCCTATGTTTCGCCTCCTTCATTAAGGCCTACTAGCAGGTCTGAAAAAATCCGCATGGTTTCGAAGGATATTGGAACCCAACTTCGCGATATTGCTGATCCTGAAGTTACAGGTTTTCAAAGAGGAACTTCGATCGCAAGTGGCGCAATACCTATTGAAATGGAAGCACCTGCTGCCAATAAAAACGATGGGAACGATAAGATCCTTTATCAAACCCGAGTTCAATCCTTCATGAAAAATGCCATGGATATGACAACCCAGGTGGTGCTTTCTTCAGACCGTAGATCGATGAGGGTTTCCGTTACCCCTGTGTTTGAAAGCACTGCAAACATCAAGCCCGGTGCGACTGTGGTGAATAGTTCTGTAATTCCCGGGGCTAATTAGTCTGTAATTTAACCCGTATAAAGAGGGGGAGAACCTAGGCAAGGATCTCTCCCTCTTTTTGTTAGCTGTATTCAATAAAGCATGGCTGATTCGAGTTTTGTTTGCTATGATTATTTTGGTACTATCTTTTGTCTAAAGGCTAGAATAGTAATGCATCTTTTCTTGGAAATCCTGAAGGATGGCAAACCCAAACAACGCATTGTTGTTAAGGAGGGTGAAAGCTATATTGGTCGTGCAGATGATTGCAAGATTCGCATCCCCTCCACAAATGTTAGTCGAAAACATTGCAAACTAACTCTTAAAGATAAGCTAGCTTTTATTGTTGATTTACAAAGTGTGAATGGAACCTTTGTAAATGGTGCTAAAATTTCCAAGAGTACCAAGCTTCGTGAAGGTGACATCCTTTTGATCGGGCCAATAACTTTCAGAGTAATGGTCCCCACCTCTGTCACCAAGCCCATTACTCCGGTGAGGCCTTCTAAAAATCAATCTCCCAAAAAAGACCCCGAATTCGAACTCGAGCTTTTTCCAGAACCCGAATCAAATGATGATGGTGATTCTTTTAGTGTTTCTCCCGATGACAGCGATAGCATTATTCCAATAAAAGTGGAGCAACCATCCCCTAAATCGCAAAGAACGCCCCCAAAAAAGAAGAAAACACATGTAGGTAGCGATGAGTTTGTTGAATTGCGAGGGCGAAATGACCCCCCACATCTTAACGAAACTAATTCTTCCATTCGCATTTCTGATGGCGCAAACCTTAGGGATATCCTCGCCCAGTTGGATGAGCTTGATGATAATTAATTATGAAGCTGCTTAAGTTGAGTAAAGTTTTTTAAAACGATTTATGATTAAGTTTGGTGCTAGAAGTAAAAGTATCCATAAGCCTACCCACCCCGCTATACCAATTGCTAAAATGCAGTCCATCAATACAAGGGATTTTAAGCAAGTTACTACGCCCATTTGAACATTTCTCGGGGTTGGTTCTTGAACCCCACGGTATAAAGCTTTTACCACCCGCGTCATAAGTAGAAAGAAAAGGTAAGGGTATAACCAAGTGGGGGCGTTTGCCTGGTGGTTAAAAGTTGGGAATATCAATCCAATAAAAAGGGCAAGGATGATGATTAGGCTAGCTGCTATTAGCGAGATACGGTTGCTTTGCTCTGCCTCATATTTTGCGTACCATGTTACCCCGATGATATAGATGCCTATGACCCCCGCCTGCAGAAATGCAATTTCTGTAAGGGGTTGTACCACTACCGACCAGCCCAGAAGTACATTAAAAAACCTGCATGAACCCATAAGTATAGGGCCAACGATATAATTCTTCCCACCCCCATCATAAGCTAAAATGAAGAAAGCAATTAGCAATGCAATAGCTAAGGTAGTTCCAGAAAAACCGCGAAACAATTCAGCCGAAAGTGCAAAGGCTATTCCCAAAGCCATAAGGATGATCGCAAAGATGGCGGCATTCCTCGGGCTTATTTTTCCAGATGGAATGGGGCGCTCAGGCCTTTCGATTGCATCAATTTTTGCATCAAAATAATCATTCCAAACCATTCCAGAAGCATAAAGAAACGCAGATGAAAATAGCATCAAGATAAAACTTAGGGAATCAGTTTGGCTTATTCCAGCACTAAGCGCACCCAGGCAAATATTACCCAAGGCTGAGGGTAATAAAGGGAGCCTGATTAATTGTAGGAAAGGTTGCATGATGAAAAATATGATATAGGCAAAAGGGTTGTTTTGAAAGTCTTGAGTTCTAATAAACAAAAACTCTTAGCACTTTTTCTTGTAACTGCATTTCGGTTACCGTGCCTTTAGATGTGCTTCGCTTTAGCCCCGGATAGGTTTGTATGCTCATGATCGATGTTGTAGGAATAAAAAAAGCCCCACACTTTTGTGCGAGGCTTTTTTTGAGTATCGATAACGTTACTTCTTATCTTCTTTCTTGTCTTCTTTCTTTACATCTTTCTTTACGTCTTTGGCAGCATCAGCCTTCTTGTCGTCTTTTTTCGTATCCGTTTTCTTATCGTCCTTCTTATCATCTTTCTTATCATCCTTCTTTGCCTCTTTCTTATCATCCTTCTTTGCCTCTTTCTTCATGTCTTTCTTTGGTTCTTCTTTTTTAGGTTCGGGCAACTTGATGTCATCGTAGCCCATATTTACATCGACTCCTGGGATGGCTTTAGCTAGGCTTGCTGCGCCTGCTTTTGTTGCCTTGGTCTGCCAAAGAAAAACCTTCTTAAGTTTTTTGAGATCTGAAAGTTGTGCCACGCCCGCATCGGTAACTTCAGTGCCATAAATGTTGAGGTATTCTAAATTTTTCAGGCCTTTAAGTTCAGCAAGCCCTTTATCGGTGACTTTGGTTTTTTCCAAGTGCAACTGGGTTAGGCTGTCAACAGATTTAATGTGAACTAGAAGTGCATCGGTGACTGGTTGGTTACGAAGGTTCAGGTGAACGATACCTTTAAGTTCTTTGAGAGGCGCGAGGTGGGCATCGCCAAACTTATCATCAGGTTGAAGGTAGGAGATGTCTAGGTGGTTATCGTTTTGGGCAACTTCCAAAACAAGGGCTCCCATTTTGCGAAGTGATTCGATGGCCTTTAATTCGCCTGCGCTTCGGGGAGCCGCTTTTTCTTTTTCCTGAGCAGTTGCAAGGGTTACCATTCCAATTGCTAAAACAAAAAGTCCAAAGATACGCATGATCAATCACTCCTCAAATTGTATCGCAGAAAATAAAAATCGAAGGCGGGAAATAATACCCTTCATCTCACGAATAACTGTTTATAAGGGCAGTCTTGATTGGATTCAAGAAGGAAGCAGAAAATGTTGTAAACAAATTTTACCTGCCAACCTTTTCTTTTTAAATAGTCATGCGAGGATGTCTAAAGGTTGGGGACTGAAGCCTTAAACAAGGTGTCTAAGGAAGAATCTGGCAAGCATTTAGTAAAAATCTGCTTGCGTTAATGCCTTTTAAGAATGCTGTAAGTTGTTAATTGGTAATAGTTAATGGGTATTTTTCGCGCTGTGGTTGCAAATGTTCGGAAAATAAGGTATAGTGTACAAACGAACACAATATAGGTTACGTATATTTATTTGGAGGCTTTTCATGCTCAACGAAACCCTATCGCAATCCTGCGACAACTCAGTTTTTGCGAGGAAAGCCTTGCCAGTACAAGCAAAAGCTTGCCCTTTATGTTCCGGGCAATGGGTTTCCCTCGGTGGGTTGTCTAAATGTATGGTATGCGGTTTTATGTTATGTGAGGGTTGTGGCGAAGGATCCCAGTCTCTTGAATCTCGATGATGTAATTTTTTTTAATCTCAAGGAGGAGTTTTACCATGTTAGTTTTAACCAGAAAAGCTGGTGAGCAAATTAGAATTGGCAACGATATTGTTGTCACTGTTCTTGAAGTGTTGGGAAATAAAGTTCGGGTTGGCATTGATGCCCCTGATAACATTTCCATCGTTCGAGGCGAATTGATCAGAAACACCGTTCCTGATGAGCTTTCAGTTGAGGATAAACCAATTGCAATTCGAATGACTGTTACGCATCATCATAATTAGCTTGCTCATTCTATCTTGGCAAGCCAATTGATTTTGTTTAATCTGGAACCAATGTCTTGCACGTTTCTGATAATCCAATTGCTTCTTCCAGGGTTGGCGCCTCTGCAATCACCCTGACAATAGGTTCGGTGTTGCTTGGCCTTAGGTGAATCCATTTTTCCTGCCAGCTAATTCTTAATCCATCGGTTCGATCGGTGCCTCCGTCAGGGAAAGCCTCAGCAACCCTTTCGTACCAAATTTCTAAGGAGTTTCTATTCATATCAATTTTATCTTTGTGAATATTAAATAAGGGTATTTCTTTGGCTAGGTCTCCGAGAGATTTCTTTTTTCTGGTCATCAGCCCAAGGATAAGCGCCATGCCGATGAAGGGGTCGCGTACCCAGCCGATTCTTGGATCAATAACCCCGCCGTTGCCCTCACCCCCAATCACCGCACCCTTTTCAATCATAAGATCTACCACATTGGCCTCGCCTACAGCGCTGCGGTAGCAAGGTTGGTTAAATCTTGCTGCGGAGTTTTCGCTGGCCAAAGAGGTAGACATATTGACAACCATGGGGCCGGCTTTTTCTTCTAATCTAGCCCATGCAGCAATCGCGAGGGTTAATTCCTCTCCTAGAAATTCGCCTTTCTCGTTGAATAATGCCAGCCTGTCTGCATCTGGGTCTAAAACAAAACCAGCGTGAACCTTGGCCTTCTTTACCATCGGCCCGATGCTGGCAAGGTTTGTAGCGATGGGTTCGGGTTCGTGGGTAAAGTTGCCATCGGCTTTTTCACCGATCAAAAGTGCTTCAACACCTAGTGCGCCAAGCAACCTTGTTGCAATTGGCCCGCCAGCGCCTCCATTTGCATCCACAAAAACGCGCCAGCCACTTTTTGCAATCGCTTCAACATCGGTAACTGCAAGAATTTTTTGTACATGCTTTTCCACTAAATCCGTAGTACTTGTTTCCTCTGGGGCTTCATCCCATTTGCCATGAACAAATGAATTTGATTCGTAGCGCTTCTTTACCACTTCGCCAACCGTTGCGGGGATAACTCTGCCATCGCTTCCAAATAGTTTCATGCCGTTGTAAGGCGCACTATTATGGCTCGCGGTTATTTGAATTCCTCCCACCGCTTTTAATGCGGTAATTCCAACTCCCATGGTTGGTGTGGGCACTACTCCTACATCCATGGTTTGGCAACCGCTGGCATTCAACCCCGCGCAAACTGCATGCTTCAGCATTCTGCCGCTGGGCCTGCCATCGGTGCCGACTAGAACTAGGCCTTTTCCTAGTTGGTCTCCAAATGCGCGTGCAAAGCGCATTGCAACTTCCACAGTAAGGGTGTCCCCTACAATGCCACGGATACCTGAAACACTTACTATTAATCCTGCCATGCTATCTCCAGTTGTTGAATTCACCAGTTTACTTTTACCAAGAGAAAGGCTTTTTATGCCAGCAGATATTCTTTAAAATTACTCTTAGTATCGACTCATTCGATTGACCCAGTCAATTCGTACAGTATGCTGGAGGTCTCAAAGACTTCTTTTTTATGAGAACTAGCAATGAATCAAGTTACAGGCGATCGCGGAAAATACATGGCCCTTATTGCCGCCCTTCTAGGGTGGATGTTTGATGGTTTTGAAATGGGGCTTTTTCCTGTGGTTGCACGACCTGCCTTGCAAGAATTGATGGGTGATCAATTTTCTGATGCACTCTTCGGCAGATGGTATGGCGTAATTACAGCAGCTTTTCTAGTTGGCGCTGCTACCGGGGGAGTTCTGTTCGGCTGGTTTGGCGATCGTATTGGCCGGGTTCGTGCCATGACCATCAGTATTCTTACCTATGCCATCGTTTCCGCACTTGGGGCATTTGCACAAGATCCCTGGCATCTTGTAGCAGTTCGTTTTCTTGCAGCTTTGGGCATGGGTGGGGAATGGTCGCTTGGTGTGGCCTTGGTGATGGAAATCTGGCAGGGCAAATCGCGTGGATTGCTTGCAGGGCTGATTGGTGCTGCGGGAAATCTAGGTTATGTCATAGTAGCCTTGCTTAGTTTATTTCTAACGCAGGTTCACACTGCACTCGAAAGTTTCTTGCAAATAGTTCATATGCCCCAAAGCTGGATTAACGCCTTAACAGCTAACTCGGGTTGGAGATTGCTCATGCTGATGGGCATATTGCCAGCCTTCCTTACCATGATTATTCGCTTTTTTGTTCCTGAATCGCACAAGTGGGAAGAGGAAAAAGAGCAGGGCCGTACCAAGGGTTGGGCTACCATCGATCTTATGGGCGTTTTGTTTGGCTCTTTCGCATGCTTTGGCATCCTGTATCTTTGGGCTATCGATTGCGACTGGGTTATGCGCGCAGTCGGAACCTGCATTCTTTTAATTGCTGTCACCATTGGCTACCTTTGGCCCATCCGCAATTATCTAACTCGCAATAACGAAACTGCTGAATTTCGTAGAGCAACAATATCCATGATGATGGTTGCTGCAGGCTTATCAGGCGTAGCTCTTCTAGGCACATGGGGATCTGTTCTTTGGTCTGCTCCGTGGGCGGATAAACTTTCCCAAGGAATGGCAGGTGCCAAGCAATACACACAGCTTACTTCGGCATTAGGCGCGTCAATCGGATGCTTTGTTGTTGCAATCATTGGCGAGCGCTTTTCCAGACGCTGGACTTATGCTTTTTTATGTCTGATATCTTTAGGCTCTGCTCAACTCTTTTTCCGTACCAATGATTCCTTCGGGCCTTGGTTCCTTTTCACAATCTTTACCGCAGGAGCATTCACCGCAGCGTTTTATGGTTGGTTGCCTCTTTATCTTCCAGAGTTGTTCCCTACCCGAATACGCGCCACTGGCCAGGGCTTTGGATTTAACTTTGGCCGTATTCTTGCTGCAATCGGTTCCTTGCAAACAGGCGCCCTGATGAACGATGTCTTTGGTGGCGATTATGGCAAAGCTTGTGCGACCATGAGTTTCATCTATCTCGCGGGCTTTTTGCTTCTGCCTCTCATGCGTGAAACTAAGGGGCAACCTCTTCCTGATTAGCTTTACTTTGGGTCTGCCCCTAAGCCCAAACCGTTTAAGCAACTGGTTTGCATAGAGCCATTGGTGATCTTGAAGATTCCCGGAAAGCTTTTTTCCCAAGGAGTGTTTGCAGCAGGGCAATACTGCCTAGAATTCGCTTCGATTGCACTAACCCCTTTAACATGCGCTGCAAGGCTTGCGCTTTGTATTAATGATGCCCCAGGGCATGTAAGATCCTGCACACATAAAAACATTTTCATGTGCCTAGCTGCGCTTGCAAGTACCACGGATTGCGATTGCCCCTTGCATGCTTTCAGCGCTGCGCCTGTGTATCCCATCTCCCGTGCCATCAGCAGGCTTTCCAAATCCAATAATGATTCATCGATCACCACGGGGATCTGCTTGCTTGCTGCATGCATGACATTCGCCCTGCTGGCTTTTAAATCTCTTCCCGTGGGTTGTTCGATGTAGGCGATTCGCGAAAATGCTGCGGGCGATTTTTCCTTCACCTGCCCCAAAAACTCCAACAGGTATTCCACATTCTTGCACTTCTCATTGAAGTCGAGTGAATAATGCCAAGAAGATTGTCCCCGCTGTTTTTGCGCTACTTCCGCTGCTTTTTCGACCCCAACTACACGGTTCACATCCCAACCCAAATCATCCCCATTCAATTTGATTTTTAAATGCGTCAACCCATTAAATAACACCCATTCGCCTAATGTTTCAGGCAACCCATCCCCCACATGCTTTACCACATCCTGACTGAACAACGGATCAAGTGCACCCACAAGATGATACAATGGCAGGCTTGCTACTGGTTCTTTCATCACATGGTCTTCAATCTTCACACCCTTAAAATCGTTACCCAAAAAGCGACCAAGGTCGTTATCAAGAAATTCCCCACCATAAGTGTGGTAGCAACTTAACTGATGGGCTTTGCCATAGGCATCGTGCAACGCAGCATCGAAGGGGCTAGCGCAAACCAGAGTCGCAAGCGGTGGCACTGGGTCATCCAGATTTAATTTACGGCCTTCTGCCTCAGCGTTACTTAATAGCTCTTTTTCCAGCTCCCAAGTAATTTCAATCGGATGACCACTCGTTTTTGTTTTTGCATAAACCGAAGCGCAACTTGCAGCAATCGCTTTCATCGCTCCTAATGTTTTGTCATATACCATTGTTTTTGAGGGAAATGCCCAGATATTTCCCAATGGCATAGATCCTTT
>JAPLNF010000145.1 GCA_026692965.1 Planctomycetota bacterium | reverse complement strand
CAAGTCTGCGAGCCAATAGCATACGCTGACCAGCAGAGTTTTGGCCATATTCAGTACGGATTGCTTCTTTTTCTGCACTGATATTAAACGCTTCCTTGGCTTGATCAGAACTGATCAGGCTATAGGCTCGTTTGTAGAAGGTATCCATTGCGTCGAGGTTGTCAGACTTTTCTTTGGTTTTGAAATGGTCGTTAACCGCTTCAAGCATGGATTTTCGTTGTGTAAAGCGGTTTACATCAATTCCGCCTGGGAGTTGTAGATCGCGAACAGAGAAACCTTTGTTCGCTGGGTCATTGCCCAAGCTGAAAGGACCATAAGCAGAGCTTAAGTAGCCAGAGCCAGCAAATTCATTAGGCTGGTTGGGAATACAGATATATGGAGGAAGATTGTTTTTAGGCCCAAATTCATGGGAAACAATACTGCCAAAGCTAGGGTAGCTAAGCGCAGGGCTAGGGCGATAACCAGTAAACATGTTGTGGGTGCCGCGTTCGTGGGCAGCTTCGCCATGAGTCATGGAACGGCAAACGGTGATTTTATCAGCAACGCCCGCAAGGTTTTTGAAATGTTCGCCGAAGTATACGCCTTCGAGTTTGGTTTTGATCGGGGCAATATCGCCACGGTATTCGATAGGAGCCAAAGGCTTAGGATCGAAAGTATCTTGATGGGCCATGCCACCTGGAAGATAAATATGGATAACGGATTTAGCTTTGCCTTCAACGGTAGGTTTGCCACCAACGGAATCAACCGCATGGGCTTGCTGCATTTTGAAGTATTCGGGGAGGGTGAGGCCAAGGCCGCTAATCATACCGATTTGGAGAAAAGATCTGCGGTTTTGTTTTTTGAAATGAGCGGGGTCTGCAAACCAAGTTCCAGGTTGATGAGCCATTGTATTCTCTCCGGTTCCAAAAGATTTAAAAAGGCGGGTTACTAATACCTATTCAGGCAGGTACACACAGTTTACTATAAGTTAAGCATAATATCAATGCAAAACAAATGCAGAGACAAATACTTAAGCCTGTCTATTAAAGATCGGAATTAATGGAGTGTCAAATAAAAAGAACTTAAAAAACCTGATTAAGTGTTCTTTTGTACATTAGTCGTGTCGGAAATACTGTAAGTATCGGCATCTTTTCCCTGAAAGGCGGTGATAAGTTCGGCTAGGAACCCGATGGTCATCATTTGTGCACCTAATAAAAGGAAGGCAGCTGCATAAATGAGGAGTGGGCGATCATGAAGCGGGGGAAAAAGATCAGGTTCCCAAAGCCTGATAATCCATGTAATCGCTAAATAACCAAGCCCCAAGCTGCCTGCAAGGAAGGAAAGTAAGCCAGCTCCCCCTAAAAGATGCTGGGGTCTTTGGCCAAATCCGGTCAAAAACTTGACGGTTAGCAAGTCTAAAAACCCTTTGATAAATCTGCGCATGCCATATTTTGAGTGCCCAAACTTTCGGGCGCGATGCTGGATTGCCAATTCTCCCACTTTAAATCCTCTTGCAGCGGCCAACACCGGAATAAAACGGTGCAATTCACCATAAAGTCGGACTTCCTTGAAGATAGGCGCTCGGTAGCATTTCATGCCACAATTATGATCGTTTAAATATACATCAGTAAGGTTACTGACCATTTTGTTGAATATTTTACTCGGGAAGGTTTTATGCCAGGGGTCGAGCCGGACTTTCTTCCAGCCGCTTATTACATCAAGAGGAGTAAAGGGCTGACCATTTTTTGCAGGGCCACCTTCCTCGAGTTTCTTCAGGAAGTTTGGGATTTCCATCGGATCATCTTGAAGGTCTGCATCCATGGTGATGTAAATATCCCCATTTGCAGCCTGAAACCCTGCAGACAAAGCTGCAGCTTTGCCAAAATTTCTGCGAAACTTTATTCCCCGTGTATTCGCATGAACTGCGGACAGTTCGCAGATTTTATCCCAGGAGTTATCTTTGCTTCCATCATCGACGAAAAGAATTTCCACATCTAGATGATGAAGTTGTGCAACATTTAGGATTTCGCCATGAAGAATAACAATGCTTTCATCTTCGTTATAGACAGGGACAATAATGGAAATCATGGCTGGTTTGCCTGAGTGGAAACGGGTTGGAAAGTACCATCTATGTTTTTTCTATCGGTTGCTCGAGGTTTAATCCAGTAAAACCCAAAAGCGGTTACTACTTCTGATGCAGTCCAGATGACACGAAGTAGAATCGCTGCAGTAACAGCTTTAGGGCCAAGTGTTGTGGCCATCATGATTTGTAGAATTTGTTCGCGAACGCCCAGGCCACCGGGGGTTGAAGCTACAAACCCTGCAACATTCGACAAAGTTATACAACCTGTGCACCAGATAAAGCGGGAAAAGGTCATGCCATTTACTGAGGTATCCATGGCTTGCCAAAGCACCATAAGGCTTGCCCCCAGAAAGAACCAACAAAGCATGGAGGACAAAAGCCCTCGAAAAAAAGAGCGAAAGGTGCCTGGAAGTACAAGTAATTGCTCTGCGGGCAAAAATCGTCGCCCCAGTCTTTTTACTATAAACGGAAACAAACCAGGCATAATTGGAATGCCAGTAACAAGCATTAGGAAGGCTGCTGCGGTTATTTGCGTGGTTGAAGTTTCCGGAGAGAGCAAACCTAGCGCAACCGCCAAAGTCGCCCCTGTTGCCATCGTAAAAAGCACCTCATAAATGGAGGTGACTACTCCTGCGGTGATGGAAACATTTTCTTTCATTGCAGAATTGATTCTAAGAAATAAAGCGAGGCCTTTGCCGGGTACATATTTGCCTAATTGGGCGATGTAGAAACAACGTAAACCAAACGGGAGGGAAATAGGTTGTTTGATATCATTTAAAAGGTCGGCCCAGAACCATCCCGAAAAACCGATACCAACGATATAGAGCAAGCCGCAAAGAAAAACGCCTGATATAGAAACGATTTGTAACTGTTGTAGAAGCAGGGTCAAAGAGTTATGCTTGCCATCTGGATCTTTAAGGGCTTCAAGGTGGAGGATTCTCCAGAACTGAAATCCAACAGCGAACGCCACCAGAATCCAAATGAATATCTTGATGAAGGGCCAGTATATTTTTTCATCCGATCAATCATGGCTGCCTTAATTAGTGGAATCCGATATCTAAGTCTGCTATGTTGTTGTACAAAACCTATTTGAATAAAGGAAAAAACGATGAAAAAAATTGCTGGGGTTATTGCTTTTGTTGTCTTTCCTGCATTTACTCTGTTAGCGTCCGCCTTTGTGTTTCAAGGGTCCGACGATGCTGCCCGAGGAGTTGCAATCGAATTATTCAAGTCTTTGGATGAGCAACAAAAAAGCGAAGCTTTAAAAGCATTCGATGATAAAGATCGGTTTTCAGAAGTCTTTCCAGCCATTGAAAGAAAAGGCCTTGCTGTAAGCAAACTAAAGCCTGAGCAGGCAGCCCTTGTTGAAAAAATGATCCAAGCTATGACTTATGCTTATGGAGCTTCCCGCTGCATCGAGGTAGCCAAGCAAACGCAAGCCAACCGCAGATACATCAATTTTTTTGGCGCACCAGAAGCAGGTAAGTCTTTTGCATTTCGATTAGCACAGCATCATTTAACACTGCTTCATTGCGAATTTTCAGCAGATGACCAGGGCGAGTTTGGCCCAGTGTTGTTGGGGGGCAATCCCGTGAACAATCTTTGGGAAGAAGAAGAGACTATATTGCTTGCACTCGCCAAGACTCTTGATAAGGAAACGCTGACTAAACTTGCAGGGCCCGGGGGCTCTGGCCAGCCGATAGGAAAGTCTGGAATCGCACTTAAAGATCTGCCTAAACCCGCTGTTGAACTTGCCAAGAAGTTACTAGCGAAAAGGCTGGATGTGTTTTCTTCTGATCGCAGAAAAAAACTGGAGAAAATAATCGATGCGCAGGGAGGCGTTGAGCAGTTAAAGCTTGTTTTATCGGGGAATGCTTCACAGGGGCATTTGCAGGGCGGGAATTATTCTTGGAAGTTTGGTTCGGATTCTGTGCTTATCGATTGGCAGACATCAGGGAAAAACCATCTTCATATGACGGTTCGTGCCAAACCTAAAGCGTAAAATCAATATTAAGGATAACTAGAAATGTTTTTAAGGCTTTTGTGTTTCTTTTTGGTTACTCCCATTCTTTTGGCGCAAACCAGTGGTGAAATTGAGTTGTTCAATGGGAAAGATCTTTCGGGATGGGTTGTTGATGGGCCCACAGAATTTGAAAACATGGGTAATAAAGAGCCCATTTGGGTTGCCGAAAATGGCATGATCACATGCAGGGTGAATAATCGTAAAAGCTATGGCTTTCTTCGCTATGATAAAAATCAATTTGTAGACTTTGTCTTCAGCCTTGAGTACAGGCTTTCAGAGAAAGAATTACCCAAGCAATCTCCTTGCAATAGTGGCATTGGTATTCGTACTGGGGTTTATGATCCTAAAAATTCGGACTCGCCACCTTCTCGCGCAGGGTATGAAATTCAACTTTTGGATGATGCCATGAAGAATCCGGACAAGCATTCCACGGGTTCACTTTACCGCTATATTGCCCCCAAGGTTAAAGCAGTTAAACCCGCACCTGAATGGAATAAAATCGAGATTGAGTGCAAAGGGCCCCGAATAAAGGTCACCCTAAATGACGAAAAAATCATCGATATTGATCAAACCACGGTTGAGGAGATCAAAAACAAACCTCTAAAGGGGTATGTTTGTGTGCAAAATCATGGTGGAAAAGTCGATTTTCGAAATCTTCGGGTTAAAGAACTCAAATAATCTCGCGATCTTTCTATAATACTTTGGTTCCATTCGATTTATTGGAGTTTTGTTTATGAGCAATGAACCTTTCAATCAAGATAATGAAAATTTACCCTCCACCAGGACTGATAATCCTGACCGGATGCCTGCCCGCAAAATTGCCAAATACGATATGAACAAAGCAGGCGATTTAGCCAAAGCAGGAAGAGATACGGAGGCTCAAGCTTTTCAAAGCTCGGACCAACCTTCCCTACTCTCCAAAATCGATAACGATGCCTTCATCGAGCGCGAACTCGAAGCCGCTATGATGGGCATAACTGAAACCGATCTTAGTGGTGGCGAACCCATACCCAAGCGCAAAAGAGGCCAAGAGCCTTTACCCCAAATGAAATTGGGCAAAGTATTTCGCATTCATGATCAAGATGTTTTCATCGATCTGCCTGGTGGTATA
>JAPLNF010000144.1 GCA_026692965.1 Planctomycetota bacterium | reverse complement strand
TTCCTGTATTTTGCTGATAATGGTGGCATAAGTACTAGGGCGCCCGATGCCCTCTTTTTCCAATACTTTCACCAAACTAGCTTCACCATAGCGTGAAGGTGGTTGGGTAAAATGCTGACTGCCAACCAACTCTTGAAGATTTAACTTCTGTTTTTCTTTGAGATCAGGAAGCATGGTGTCTTCCTGTTTCCCACCTGGAGCAAGTACTTTTCGAAACCCTGCAAATTTAAGAATCTTACCCTGCGCCTTAAACAAACCCTTATCGCATTTCACCTCAACTTGGGTAACAGAAAAGACTGCAGGCTTCATCTGACTTGCAACAAAACGATTATAAATCAAGGCATAAAGCTTCGATTGCTCAAGAGGTATCAAAGCTGCTACCTTTTCAGGCGTGTAGCTTAAATCGGTGGGGCGAACGGCCTCATGCGCTTCCTGAGCACTCTTCCCAGAGGCAAATTTGTTGGGATTTGTAGGCACATAATCTGCACCGTGCGTTGTGGCTATTAGTTCCCTGCATGCTTTCAGCGCATCATCAGAAACCCGAGTGCTATCGGTTCGCATGTAGGTGATTAATGCAACCGAACCTTCGCTGCCCAAATCCACACCTTGATACAAACGCTGGGCGATGCCCATGGTTCGCTTGGCTGTGTAGCGCATTCTAATACTTGCTTGCTGCTGCAAGGTACTGGTGGTGAAAGGAGGGGGAGCTTTTTCTTCCCGATCTTTTTGCTCGAGCTTGGAAACTTCGTAAGTGCCTTTTTCAAGAATATTGGCTATTTCCAAGGTACTTTCTTCATTGACGGTGGAGAATTTCTTTCCATCCCATTCATTGAGTTCAGCTTTGAAAACGCCTTCGGGAAGGTCGTTGGAACCGGGTGTTTCTTCCGCAGCGCCTGCTTCTACTTCTGGATCAGCTTCGTCTTCATCTTCGGTTTCTTTTTCAGAACCCTTGGCCTTTTTGATCGTCAAAAGATTTTTCTTGGCTGCTTTCCCTTGAGTTGAGAGGGTTGCAATGATTCTCCAATACTCTTCAGGTTTGAAAGCCTGGATTTCTTTTTCGCGATCAACAATAAGTCGAACTGCAACCGATTGCACCCGGCCTGCACTGAGTTCGCGTGCCAAGACTCGGCTTAAAAGCGGACTAAGATTATAGCCCACCACCCGGTCAAGAAATCTTCGCGCTTCTTGTGCATTCACGAGCCCCATGTTAATGGCGCTTGGGGTATTAAAGGCTTCTGTTACTGCTTTTTTGGTGATTTCGTTAAAAGTCACACGCATGGTTTTTTTTGGATCAAGATCCAAAGCTTCGCTAAGATGCCAGGCAATTGCCTCACCTTCGCGGTCGGGGTCAGGCGCCAGATAAACCATATCTGCCTTGGCCGCCAACTTTTTTAGAGCAGTTAATTCTTCTTTTCGGTCAGAAAGATTCCTGTAGGTAGGAATCCAGCCAGCCTCGATATCAATACCGAATTTACTTTTTGGCAAGTCACGTATATGACCTTTGCTTGCAGCAACATCGAAGGAATCACCCAGATATTTCTGGATCGTTTTTGCTTTTGCAGGTGATTCAACGATGACCAAACTTTTTTTCTTTTTCGGTATAGTTTTTGCTTTTGCAGGTGATTCAGCAATGTCCAAGCTATTTTTTTTTTTTTTTTTCACTAAACTAACTCCAAACTTTTTGCTTCAGTTTCAATAATAATCTAGTTAAGATTCAACAATTGAATAAGTTGAGGTTGTATGGAAAGTAAGACCCGCTACAATCCCTACCTTGTTGGCATGGCCCAACATTCCATTAATATATGGTCTTGCGGGATGTCAAGGCCGAAGAGTTTTAATTTTGTGCTGTTTTTTTCCGTAAAGGACTCGGACATATGGCTTTTAACCCTTTTGAAAGTTTTCGAAAAAATCAACGCTCACTCATGGCTTTCGCTGCCATTGTCTGCATGATCGTCTTTGTTTTTTCCTTCGGACAGGGGGATTTTTTCCAGACCCTGCAGGAATGGCTAGCCACCCGAACAAGGACAGGCACTCAAGTTACCACTTTATACGGTGAACCTGTATATGAAAGCCAATTAGACAAAATTGCGCGCCAACGCGATCTTACCAACTCCTTTATGGTGCGCACCACGGCCTTGGGTGTGAACATGGCCATGACCGAAATAGAAAAGCAACAAAAAGATATTAAAGAAGGCATGGATAACCCCTTTGGCAGGGTAATGCAGGGCTGGGGCATGCGCAGGAATCCTTTCTTTGCGCAACAAATGCGCCTTCCCCCGGGTTGGCAGGCAATGAGCGTTCAAAACGATTTAAGTTTTCTTTCAGCCCAAGCCAGTGTAATTAAAAATCCAGATCAGATGCGCATTCTAGAAACCCTATCTATTTCCCTAGGCTTTGAAGCTTGGGAAACCAATACCGCAATGAGGGGCTTGGAAGAGATGTATTTTGGTGGTGGCAAAAACCCCGAAGATCTTTTGGATTTCATGGTTTGGCTTAAGGTTGCAGACAAGCTTAACATCAAGCTTGCAACTAACGATATCCGAATGGCTGTAAACCGCGAAGCTGCAAATCAAGAAGTATGGCCCGCATTGCTGCCTCTAAAACAAATCCCTACGGTACAAGGCCTGGCCAAAAATGGCGCCCTTAATGAAGATGAACTTCTAGCAGGCCTAACCAATGAGTTCCGGGTTATCATGGCCAAGGAAGCGATTCTAGGCGAGTCGCCTGGTGTTCGTTCTTACCGCGATTTGCGTGAACCGATGCAGCGTCTGGGCAATGCAGGAACCCCCACCCCTTCCGAATTCTTCAACTTCTTTAAAGATTACCGCGCCAGCCTTGGCGTGATCATGCTTCCTATCCAAGCGGAAGATTTTATTTCCAAAGTGACAGAAGAGCCCTCACCAGAAGAAATTAAAAGTTTTTACAACAGCTTTAAGAATGACGAAGTAAACCCCGGAAGCGACCGTCCTGGATTTCGCCAGCCCCGAGTCGTTAAGGGTGAATATGCTACTGCAAAAGCAGAATCACCAGTCTTTCGAAAAAAGGCAGAGGCTAATGCCTTGGCGCCCTTTGTAACTAGGACTTTGGCCTTTTTGCAAGCCGATAGTTTTGGTGGCTCTATTGGTGCTGCAATTGGCAACATTCTCCCAGGGTTTTCACAAGAACCGATGTATGCTGAATATCGTATTTTCAAAGATTCCCGTTCTTCTTGGTTTGATCCGCCCTTTGCTTCCTCCGAGGTATTGCACGAACAAAGTACCCAACAACCCGCATTGATTGCAGGATTATTTGGTCAGATTGTGGGCACCCAGCAAACGCTTGGTTCCCCTTTTCTTACCGCTGCAATTTATCCCGGTGGGGCATTAGCTTTCGAAGCCTCCGCAAGGCTTAAAATCCTTACCTCAACGATTCTAGCTTGTGCCTCTACAAACCCTTACTCTGCGATTGCCCTGCCCTTTAATTTTGTGCCACCGGTTCCAGCAATGGAAACGGTTATCACCACTCTTTTTGATAAGTATCTCGACATTCTTTCGCCTAGAATGATGCGCGAAAACTTTATCCTTTTCACCGAGGAACTTGCCAAGCTTAAAAATAAGCCTGAAGATGCAAGCAAGTTGGTTGCAAAGGGTATTTCAGAATATGGTTTGGAAATTCGATCGATGAAATCGCCCAAACCTTATTTCGAAATGACATCCGTACCTGAATTCTCTGATCTTAAAAAATCCTTCATTGAATCTTACCGAGATGCTCCCCAAGCTCCCGAATTCTGGCAGCTATTTTTCCAAGGCAATGGCACCTACGAAACAACCCGATGGTCGCCTGATGAACGCATGTTCCAAAACGACCCCAGCAGGTGGATATTCTCCAAGGAACCCTACCTGATTTGGCGATCTGAAGATTCTTCACCCAAAGATCGAACCATCGAAGAAGTTAAGCCCGAGATTATCAAAGCTTGGAAACTGCAAAAGGCAAGAAAACTGGCCCGTGCAGAAGCCGAGAAAATCGCTGAAGAGGCCAAGAAGAAAACTTGGCCAACCAGTTACAACGATCTCGTTCGAGAATCAAAGGGTTATCTTGCCACTTTAATTGCTAGCAAGAAAGATTCCGACCTTAAGGAACTCAGTGGGGTGACTCGGATTTTACCACAAAACACCACAGGACCAGGGCAATCCAAGGTTTATCAAGCTTTCCGCATTCCCACAGATATTATTCCCTACCCGAGAAATAATCTTGTGGATCAATTGCTTTCCTTGAAAAAACCTGGCGATACCATGGTGGTTCGAGACCGCCCAGAAAATACTTTTTATGTCGCTCTTCTTCTTTCTAGAGCCGAGCCAGGTTCTCAGGAATTTAAAAAGATCTACGAAAACGCTTCTTCCAGATCCAAGGAACCTGACACTTTGTGGCAGATATTCCTTGATCAATACAGCAGGGATTTCAGAATCGAAACCATGAAAAGGTTGCGTACTGAAGCTTCAGGCAAGCTTGACGATAATGGCAGAATTCCCATTGCTGATTCTTACCGCAATAGAAATATCAAGGAAGATTCCGGCAGCTAAACTTGGGTGGGGAAAGATAGAATTAAGCCGGCTTTTTATAAAAGCCGGCTTTTTTTACGCCACGACTTCATCCATCTTTGTAATCGTAACATCGGGGCCTTCCAGTTTGTGCAGCAGATGCTTGGGCACAGAGCAAACGAATATGGCTTTATCATCAACAAATTCTTGTCTGATGATTTCCGCATTCGATGCAAGATAAGCGAACAGTTTACCGTTCCCGGAATGAGCCTCAATCTTCAGCATTAAAAATTCAGAACTAAGCGCACTGATTACAGCGTCTCTTAATTGATCAATTCCTTGGCGGGTTGCTGCACTAATACAAACTGCGTTGGGATGCCTAGCCTGCAACACATGCAGGATGGATTCATCCTCAATTTTGTCGACTTTGTTTAGCACCAGCAGGGTTGGTTTTGTTTCACAACCAAGTTCAGAAAGCACTTTTTTTACTGCGTTAATTTGGTCTTCAACCTGGGGGCTGCTGGAATCAACAACATGAATAAGCAGCTTTGCCTGCATCGTTTCTTCAAGGGTTGCCTTAAAGGATGCGACCAGATGATGGGGTAGATCGCGAATAAACCCAACCGTATCGCTCAAGAGAACTTTTCCCCATTCCTTCAAGCGCCATTGCCTAGTTCGTGTTTCCAGCGTTGAAAACAGCTTATCTTCAACTCCAACACCAGCCCCAGTAAGGGCATTCATAAGCGTGCTTTTACCTGCATTGGTATAACCAACGAGGGATACAGTGTGCTCGCCCATTCGGGATTCGACTTCCCTTTCTTTACGAGCTTGGATTTCCCGAAGTTTATTTTTAAGGTCGCGGATTCGGTACCCAACGATTCGTTTATCTTCTTCCAACTGGGTTTCGCCTGGGCCGCGCATGCCAATACCAGCAGCAATTCGGGAAAGATGGGTCCACATTCTTTTTAGGCGTGGTAAGGCATAAACCAGCTGGGCGAGTTCGACTTGGAGCCTGGATTCTATAGTTCTGGCACGGGTGGCAAAAATATCAAGAATTAACTCGCTTCGGTCTAAAACTTTAACTTTCGTGGCTTTTTCGAGGTTTCGAATTTGGGCGGGAGAAAGCTCGTTATCAAATATAACGACATCGGCTTCAGTCATCAGCACCTGTTCCTGCAATTCCTGAAGTTTACCCCTGCCTATATAGGTTGCGGGGGCAATTCCATGCCTTTTTTGGCTGATACCGCCTACTATTATGGCACCTGCGGAAGTTGCAAGACCTCGAATTTCTTCTAGTGGGTCTTCATTTACGGGTCGTTCTGAGAGAACAACGCTTACAAGAAAAGCTTTTTCAGAACCTACAGTGATTTTATCGCGTGGGACATCTAGGGTCACGGTTTGGTTTATTCTCCTTAAAAACAGCCCGGGAAAGAAAATACCTCTAGGTATATTATCAAGAAAAGATTAGCATCTCGAAGGATGGATCTCTATTGAAATTATAGACCTTGGTTTAGAAGAACTAAATCAATGCTTATATTTCAGAAAGTTAATTCGCTTGTTTTTTAGAAAACTCTGAAAATCCAGCGCTATTAATGAATATGAATCCCTAAAAGTTTCCGTATTGGCCAAGCTGGTCTATCCCAGTCTTGTCGGAAACATAGAATAGAAAGGTCAGGCAATTTGTTTGCCTGCTTCTAGGTTTTGTGCCATTGGAGTGGTGCTTATGGATAATGGCAACAGTGGTGTGAACGGCTCATCTTCCGCAATTTTGGAATCCGCATCGGTTCCAAATGATGTTGATATGGTGGAAACCCGCGAGTGGCTCGATTCTCTTTCTTCGGTTTTACAAACCAGCGGCATTGATCGGGCTGAATACCTCCTCACTCAATTACGACTAAAAGCTCATACTGCTGGCGTACATATTCCCTTTACTGCAAATACGCCCTACATCAACACCATTCCACCCGGCAAGCAACCTGCCTACCCAGGCGACCGCGAAATCGAACGCAAAATTAAAAGCTTGATCCGCTGGAACGCCATGGCAATGGTTGTTCATGCCAACGAATTAGATGGCACTTTGGGCGGCCATATTTCAACTTTTGCCTCCAGTGCAACCCTTTACGAAGTGGCTTTCAACCATTTCTTCCGTGGTCCAGAGACCCCTGGCGGTGGCGATTTGGTTTATTTCCAAGGCCACGCTTCACCTGGTATTTATTCCAGAGCTTTCCTTGAAGGCAGACTCAACGAACAACACCTTAAAAACTTCCGCAGAGAACTTGAACCGGGCGGTGGTTTATCTTCCTACCCACATCCTTGGCTTATGCCTAATTTCTGGCAATTCCCGACTGTTTCGATGGGCCTTGGCCCCATTATGTCGATTTATCAAGCCAAGTTTAACCGCTATCTTCAAGATCGTAAAATTGTTCCACCTTCCGACCGCAAAGTATGGTGCTTTTTAGGCGATGGCGAATGCGATGAACCTGAAACTTTAGGTGCAATCAATCTCGCTTCCAGAGAACACCTTGATAACCTCATTTTTGTCATCAACTGCAACCTCCAAAGGCTTGATGGCCCTGTACGAGGCAATGGCAAGATCATTCAAGAACTTGAAGCGGCG
>JAPLNF010000143.1 GCA_026692965.1 Planctomycetota bacterium | reverse complement strand
GCGATGCCTCTGCTAGTGGCTTCGGGTTCTAAGCATGCTGTAATGGGTTTACCCAAAACATTGGCAATGATTTGAGCCCAGGCAGGCGAGTTAAGAAAACCCCCGCTCGCAAGAATTCGATGATCGGGATGAGCTAAAGGCGATAGCCTTCGATAGATCTGCCCAAGTCGAAGTGCAACCGCTTCAAGGCCCGCTTGAAAGATATCAATGGGTTTGGTGTTCAGCCTGATGCCATGAAGAGTTGCAGAAGCATCATCGCGCCAGCCGGGTGCTCTTTCCCCTGCAAAGAATGGAAGCATGGATAGCCCATGGGCAGCGGGTTTCATTTGCAAAAGAATTTTTTCACATTCGGAAGGTTCCGGCAGCCTAAGGCTTTTGAGGAGCCATTCGTGAACATTGCCCCCTTCAGTAAGTGCGCCACCTACTAAAGGCCGCTTTGCATCGACTCTATAGTTCCAGAGCCCGAGGGGTATTTTTTCTGGAATTATAGAAGGAACAATTCGCATAGCTGCGGTGGTTCCAATGGTTAGGGCGATATTGCGATCATTGGTGCAGCCACTGCCAACATTGGCAGCAGCGCCATCGCCTATAGCAAGAAACCAGAGCGCATTGGCGAGGGCGGGCCAGCGTTTCTTCCATTCGGATTTTAAGTTAGATAGGCCTGGGCCGAAATCTGCAATATGTGGCAATTGCTCTTGTTTTAAGCCTAATTCCTGCAGCCAGATATGGTCCCACTGCAGTTTTTTTCGATCGAGCAACCCAGTCCAAGACGCAGTGGAAACGCTGACATCCGAGCATCCTAGAAACTGCTGGCTTAAAAATGACCCAAGGCTCCACCAATGCGACACAGCGTTGAATCGATCGGGATTGGTGCGTTTTTCCCAACGCAACCTTGCAGGCAGATAGCTGCTATGAATCATGCAACCATTGCGATCGTGAATATCCGATTCATTGTAATTCTCGCGCAGATATTGTGCATCTTTTGCGCAACGGGTGTCTGCGTAAGTGTAAAGCGGCGTTAGGGGAGCAAAGTTTTTATCGAGGCCGATCATGCTGGAAACGAAGGCGTCGATTGCAACTGCATGGATATGATCTATTTTGCCTTGGAGCTTTTCCAATAGAGCATCAACAACATCAACAACCGCCTTGGGAACTGCGAGTGGTTCAAACACAGCCATGCCGGTGACATCTGTTTGTAATGCGACCTGTGCTCTGCCGAAATAAGTTTCGGGTTCGATGATTCTGCAGGAAGCATCATAAAGCAATGCACGAACAGAAGAAGTTCCTATATCGATTGCCAGGATGAAAGGAGGTTTTGCCTGAGTAAGAGAAATTCCGGGCATGTCAAACCTTTGCAGAAAGAGCGAGGTAAAGTACTGCCATGCGGACTGCGAGCCCGTTGGTGACTTGCTTCAAGATTGCGCTATTGGGCATATCTGCAACTTCCGGGGTGAGTTCGATGCCACGGTTAATGGGGCCAGGGGCGAGTAGAAGCATATCGGGCCTGCATTTTTTCACGCGATCCATAGTCATGCCAAAAAGTCTGAAGTATTCTTGGATGGAGGGGAAAAGCCCGCTGCGTTGTCGCTCGAATTGTATCCGCAAAACATTAACAACATCGCATTCAGGAAGAATCTTATCAAGATCGTAGCTCGAGCGAACGCCAAGTTCCTCTATCTCTTTGGGTATAAGGGTAGGTGGGCCGCACACAATAACCTTGGCGCCTAATTTTGTTAGGGTGTGAATGTTACTCCGGGCAACCCTGCTATGAGTAATATCTCCAACCAATCCAACCGTCAGCCCTTTGATCTTTTTCTTTTCTTGGAGAATGGTGAACGCATCGAGCAGGCCCTGTGTGGGGTGTTCATGCGCACCGTCGCCAGCATTGATGATTGAAGCACCTATTTGTTGTGCGAGTAGATGCGGCGTACCCGGTACTGAATGCCTGATAATAAAGCCATGGACGCCTAAAGCTAAAATGTTCTTGGCGGTATCGATGAAGCTTTCGCCTTTGCTGACACTAGAGCCAGCGGGCGAGAAATCGATAGTTTCAGCGCCTAATCTACGGGCGGCCAAGCCGAAGCTTACCCGGGTTCTGGTGGAAGATTCGAAGAATAGATTTGCGATAACCTTACCTTTAAGGAAGGTGTGTTTCTTTTCAGGGTTACGGCTTGCCTCGACAAAGAATTCTGAAGCTTTGAAGATGGTTTCCAATTCAGCGACAGAGAGTTCCTCGATGCCTAGGAGATGTTTTTTAGTCCAAGGTCCGCAATCAATCGCAGTTTCAGAAGAAGACATATTGTGGATCCTGATTTATTTAGTGTCAGTAGGTTGGGAATCTGTTTTCTCAAAGATAATGATATGTTGCCAGGGTAAAACACCAATGGTTTCTTTGTGCTTGAGATCATGGCCCTTCATTTCGAGTATAACTTGTTTTTCAGCCATTTTATGAACCAGTTTAATGGGCACTTCAGGGTCTTCACCGCGGAATTCGACAAATACCATGGTGCCACCTTTGCGCAAGGATTTGCACATGGCTTGCGTCATTTCAAAAGGGAAAGCAAATTCATGATAGACGTCAACCATGATAATCATGTCGACGCTATTTTCAGGAAGTTTAGGATCTTTTTCTGTGCTGAGAATGGTTTCAACATTCTGAAGGGTTTTCTGTTTTGATTTGGCATTGATGATTTTGATCATTTCTTTCTGGATGTCGACAGCGAGAACTTTTCCTTTGGGAAGGAGGGGGGCCATGCGGAAAGAGAGATAACCACTGCCTGCGCCGACATCAGCGACAACCATATGGGGTTTTAAATTTAGGGATTCGATGAGTTTGGTTGTGTTTTCTTCTTTTTCGCGTTCAGGCCGTTCGAGCCAGCCAGCGGCTTGATATCCCATGACATGAGCGATTTCGCGACCTTTGAAGAACTTCCCGATGCCATTTGGGTCATGAATTTTGCGTTCTTCATAAAGGGGATCTGTTTTCGGAGTTTGGGCAAAAGCAGTTGAAGATGAAAGCAAAGCAAGGCATGTTAAAAAGGTTCGTAAGAGCATGGCATTCCCTTTTATAAATCTTTGAGGCTGATCCGTGTCAGTCGTTGTTTAACTTGAATACTATTCTAGCATTCCTTTGATCAAAGTAGAATCTATCACAATCCAAAAGAATTTAATAATGAAAGATAAGAGCCTTTAAAAAATCTTGGGTGGTCTGGTTTGTGAGGTGAAGGGTTATTGCTTTTTCGGAAGAAGAATCTTGCTATTTTCGAGGAATTGCCTGCGCTTTTCCCTAGTATCGGGATTAGTTAAAGAATCCTTCGAGGAATTTAAATCAGATAAGTTTGCTTTGCAAGCTTTGCAACCAACGGTTTCAAGGTGGAATTTGATGTAATCAATTCTTTGAGATTCTAGTGCATCATCCTTAAAGCTGCTCAGTTCTTCTCTGGATGGGCAGCTTAGGTGTTCGCGCCTCCAGATTGCTCCAATGGAATGATCTCCCATATCACGGCTTACAATGATGTTTGAAAGTTGTGCTTGTAACTCTGGAGATTCTCTTACAGCTTTCTCCACCTTGATAGTTTCCTGTTCATTAAGATGGTCATCAATGAATGCATCAAGAGTTGCTTTGGTTATGTTCATCAATCTTGATCCTGTTCGGAAAGGTGGGGGAATATATCTGGGGAAAGGTTCATCCTTTTCAAATTATCAATGATAAAGTTGTTGGCATAATGGCGATGTGAGGCGACGGTCTTATTATCAATGCCAAGAATGTTTGCAGCTTCTAGGTTACTTAGTCCATTCACAAAAATCAGTTCAATTGATTTGAGTTTGAGGTAATCTTTTCTTTGGACGAATTGGTTGATTAAAAGCCCGAGGCATTTGATGAGCGCATCATTTTCGAGTTTTTTCTTTTCATCGCCCCGGTACCAAGTGGATGCACCCATTGCAGGATCGATAAAAGGGCTAGATTTTTGATTTCCCGAGCTATCAACGGGAGTTTCTACTGTTCGCAACCTGCCATAGCTTCTGAGAAGATCTGTAATTTTGTTGGAAAGAATACCAAATAGGTAGCTTTGGACGCTTCTCGAGGCGTCAAAATTATTTATTTTAGCAAGGAACCCTAAAAAGGATTCTTGTACTAGATCTTGGCATGATGCATGATCCTTAATTTTGCCTTGTGCATAATTGGTCAGTCGTCCTTCATACCGTAAAACCAAATCGCGCCATGCGAGTTGGTCTCCTTCCTGGATTTTTTTTACGAGCATGTTTTCATCCAAAGAAACCATAATTGCCTTTCTAAACAAATAACCATTGGCAAGATTAAAAATACTGATGGTTTTGGCAAGCGAACTGTTATAGTGTACAACTTCCCAAAGCGAGTTGCACTTGGGTAAATTCGACATTTCAGGTAATACAGTATCACAACGGATTGTGGCTTTGAAACAATAATGAGTTTAAGGATCATAGATAAATGTCGGAAACCTTAAATCGGATTCTTTTCTGGATTCTTGCGGTTTGCAGCCTCGCAGCAGACCAATCCTCCAAGTACATCATTTTTGATATGCTTAGTGACCCCGCAACCAATCATGTTCATAGTTTATTTCAATCGCAACAAGGCGGTGGCTTTCATCTGGTGGCACAATTCCAATACGATTTGGAAACCAGGCAGATGAAGAAAGATCCCCGTGGAAATCCCATTCCTTATGTGAACCAAGGCGCTCTTTTTGGATTTCTTGGTAACCATCAGAGCCTTGCCAATGGGCTTTTTGCCGTTATAAGTTGCGCTGCTGCGATGGCGATTATTTTTTGGAGTACCCAAAAAGGCTCTATGAGCGACCTGGCACTTACTATTGCGTTGGGTTTTATTTTAGGCGGAACTCTGGGTAATTTTTATGACAGGCTAGTGTTCAACGGTGTCAGGGATTTTCTCCATTGGAATTACCTTTTCGATTGGCCTGTTTTCAACCTCGCTGATTGCTGGTTGGTCGGAGGCGCTTGCCTGCTAATGCTACTGGCTTTCCGAGTTCCAAAAGAAAACGCACAAACCCCTGCAACCCCAGCAACCTAAGCTTTAGCCCCCCCCTAATTAGTTTTGATCCCTGCCATCGTTATAACCGAAGCCCTTTCCCTTGCTTTCTACAAGGTTTAAATAGCTATTTGGTCATTCTTCCTTTAATTTGAAGAAATGGTGAATGTTTCTGAAAAGCAGCCCCTGCCTTAGAGGTTTTCCATGCTTCGTTATATTTCTTTTTATCTGTTACTAATTCCTGGTTTAGCCTTTGGTCAGGAGCCTATTCTTTTTCCACGGACCCCTGATATTTCACCCGATGCTAAAACAGTTGTTTTTAGTTATCTGGGCGATATTTGGGCCGTTGATGCCACGGGTGGGAATGCCCGACCACTTACCATTCATACCGCACATGATTTCCAGCCTGCTTTCAGCCCCGATGGGAAATTCATTGCATTTAGTTCCAACAGGCACGGCAGTTATGATTGCTTTATTATTCCCGCTCAAGGTGGAAAAGCTAAAAGGCTTACATCTGATTCTGCTAACGATATTGTTTGTGGTTGGGCGCCTGACTCTAAATCGGTTTTGTTTTCTTCCAACAGGGGGTTGGGTTATCCCGGGTTTTCAAACTTATATACGGTATCGATTGATGGCGGTCAATCGGTTCGCATTACCTTCGATGAAGCCAAGGATGGAGCGATTCATCCTGCAGGAAATTTGATTGCTTTTACGCGTGGGCCAGGCGCATGGTACAGAAAAGGATATAGAGGCTCTTCCAATGATGAAATATGGGTTGGTGGAATGGATGGCACAGGCAATAAAAAACTTACGGATTTTAATGGGCAGGATTCTTCACCGATGTGGAGCCAGAATGGAAATGCAGTTTATTATGTAAGCGAAGTTTTTGGTAACCCACCCAATATTGTTCGCATGGAAAACAAAGCGGGCGCCAAACCCGTTAAAATAACGAACCATACCTCGGATGGGGTTCGTAAGGCCCGCATTAATGCTAATGGTTCTGCCATTGTTTATGAATGTGGCCCTGATATTTATTTTATTGATACTGCCAATCCAGGTATGCCCCGAAAAATAATAATCAAGGCGTTGGTTGATGATAAAACCAATGTTGATCGCTTGGTCACATTCACTCAAAACGCTTCTGAATTTGCATTTAATAAAGAAGAATCTTCCGTAATTTTTGGAGTTCATGGCGAACTTTACCGCATGGGGATTTCTGGCGTAGCTAAACCCATCAGGTTAACAGATAACCCTGCGGATGATTTTGGTGCTGTTTGGGCGCCTGATTCTTCAAAGGCTGCTTTTCTTTCCGATCGTAACGGTAGAATTGAAGTTTTTCTTCTTGAATATGCTGATACTGAACATCCTAAATTCATTGAAGCACATCAGTTTAAAGTGAAACAAATCACCAATGATGAGAAGCCTGAATCGAGCCTGACTTTTTCACCGGATGGGAAAAAAATCTACTTCCTTCGGGCGGGCAGATTATGGAGCATGAATCTTGATGGCTCTGAACAAAAAGAAGTCGTATCCCTTTCTATGATTACGGAGTATTCTTGGTCCCCGGATGGGAAATGGATTGTTTACTCCCGAAGGGATGGGTCTTTTGCTAGTGAGTTGTTTATAATCCCTGCCTCTGGCCCCACGAATGAGAACCCACCAAAAAACATCACACGATATGACACCTCAAATTATTCCCCGACTTGGAGCACGGATGGCAAAAGAATCGCCCTTGTAAGCGAGCGTAGAAATATCCCCGGCCTTTTTGTTATGGAGATGCAAAAGCCTGTTGCAAATGGAAAAACCAACTTGGATTCCGGCGCAATTGACTTTGATGAAATTCATTCCAGAGTTAGTGCTGTTGGTTCAATGAACGCCACGGATGCTGCGATTTCTCCAGGTGGTTCCAAGATTGCCTTCCGTTCAGGGGATGAACTTTGGGTTGCTTCAGTAACGGGTGGATTGGTTACAAAGCTTTCTACGGGCGCGGTAAAACCCCAGGGTATTTATTGGTCTAAGAAAACAACCGATCTCATTTATTTTAGAGATGGTAATGGCAGCCTTCGCACTGCCAAAGCTTCTTCAGCTCTACCGGGTGCAGATTTAGGGTCTGTTTCTTTTCGCATTAAGATGATGATCAAAGCAGGGGAAGAAAACCTTGAGGTGTTTGATCAATGCTGGCGATTGCTTGCGGATAACTTTTACGATGCCAAGTTTCATGGTGCAGATTGGAATTTAGTGCGCCAGCGATATAGGCCCATGGTAAGTCATGCCCCGATGAAAGAGGATTTTCAAGCTCTGGTGTTTTTAATGCTGGGCGAATTAAATGCCTCTCACCTTGGATTGCAATTTACTTCAAGTTTTCCTGAAGAACAAACCCCTGAATTGGGGTTGCTCTTCGATGAAACTTTTAAAGGCAAAGGGCTTAAGATCAAAGAAGTTATCAAGCGTGGGCCCGCAGATAAGCGAGGATTAGATCTTAAAGCAGGTGAAATTATTTTCGCAATCAATGGAGTTGAACTAAACCCCATGGTTGAAGTCAGCCAGCTTCTTAATGGCAAGAATGATGAAACTGTGACTGTATCTGTTGGCCTAGAAACTTCACCCGACCCGAAGATCAAAAATCGTCGCACTGTGGAAATTACGCCGATCCTTCGTGATCGGATGGCGCCGTTCCTTTACGATCGCTGGGTTAATTTAAATGCCCAAAAAGTTTTGGAAATGAGTAATGGCAAGGTTGGGTACATTCATATTCCAAGCATGGATGATCCAGGCCTTGATAAGTTTGTTCGTTCACTTTATTCAGATAATTTTGATAAAGATGCGTTGGTGTTGGATGTTCGGTTTAATGGTGGCGGGTTTACGCATGATCAGGTTTTGAATTATCTTGGTGCGCAGGATCACACGAAGTTTCTACATCGCGAGGGAGATAAGGGCGCAGTTTTAAGAAGCTATGATCGCAAGTGGACTAAGCCCGTGATTCTTTTGATTAACAATAGATCTTATAGTGATGCAGAAATTTTTCCCAATGCGTTTAAAACACTTGGCCTTGGCAAGCTTGTTGGTCAACCTACGGGTGGCATGGTGATTGGTACGGGTAGCACAAAGCTGATTGATGGATCAACATTTAGAATTCCGAGGATTGGGGTTTATACCAATCTAGGTGTGGATATGGATACAGTGGGAGTTGCACCGGATATTTTTGTTGAGCCGATGCCTGATGATTTGAAAAAAGGAATTGATGCGCAATTACAAAAAGCTGTCGAGGTTATACTCAAGGATATGCAAGCGGGAGATATAAAAAAATCTGGGAATGAAAAGATTCGCAATCTCAAACGCTGAGAGAATCTTTTTTATTTTCTTGAGGATGGAAAGTTAGATAGAAATCAACTGCGGTGGCAAGATATTAATTAAATCATTTTTTGTTTTTTACTATTTGGGATTGAATCTCTTTGCTGAATAGTGGAAGTAATCATAGAATATTATTGTGTTGATCGGATTGATTTTTAATCAAAAGGTCAGCTACTTAATAAGTGTGGAAGTGTTTGTGCCAAAAGTGGCAATATTTCAACAATTAAAAAATTGAGGTGTCCGATGCCTTCGGCCCTTCTTGTTCAATACTTTATCGATCTGCCTAGCCCCCGCGAGGGGGAGGATTTCTCTGAATGGCGTGCTCGCCATTTCAAAGCAACAAAGCGTTTCAAAAAACTCGTGCTTGCAAGGTACACTGAAGGCACTTTAATTAGGCTTTTAGATAATAAGTCTGCTGAAGCACGAAAAGCCTCGCTTTTTGCGCTGGGGCTTTTAGGTACCATGGAAGCCAATCCTATCATGGCCAGGTTACTGCATGATGGCGACAGCGATGTTGCAGATATGGCAACCGCCAGCCTTTGGAATTTATGGTTTAGGGCTGATAGCGAAGAAAATAATACGGCATTGCAAAAAGCGACTCGAGTGCGAGATCGCGAAAAAGCCTTGGAAAGTATGACGGTTTTGATTGAAAAAGCTCCGGAATTTGCAGAAGCGCTCAACCAAAGGGCGATTGTTTATTTCCGCATGAAACAATACGAAGATTCTATTGCTGATTGCCAGAAGGTATTGGACTTAAATCCTTGGCATTTTGGCGCTCTGGTGGGAATGGCGCAAAGTTACATGAAAATGAAAAAGCACCGTTCTGCTCTTAAAGCTTTTAGAAATACCCTTAAAATTCATCCCCGCATGGAAGGCGTTGCGGATGCAATTCGCACCTTGGAAAAGGTTTTAGGGGAAGATGGCGGGCGCAAAGACGATAAAAAGTAGGTTTCTTTGCCTTTTGCCTTAACTGCAATTATAGGTTCCTATTTGAAATATTCTGCCCGGTTTCAGCATTAATTCGACCTATATCCCTAAAAATTGCGAATATTCCCCGACTCTAACTTGAATGAATTGCTCATAATTGCTAGTTTGACATCTTAACCTGTTGCTAAATTGTTATGCAACATTCATTATGTTTTCTTGGTATGGGGGTATTATTCATGGCTCGCCGCCTTCCCAATCGTAAAGATTTACGCGCTGCTAATGATGCCGCTGAAAATCGTAAAAAAGCTAAAGCTAAAGAAGAAGAAGAACTCCTCGAAGACGAGGAAGATGATGATGACGACGATGACGACGACGATGATGATGATGATGACGAAGGGGATGATGAAGGCGATGGTGATGAAGGCGATGATGAGCCTGCCGATGATGACTTCCCTGAATCTGAAGACGATGAAGATGGCGATGATGAGGATCGCCCTAAGAAGAAGAAAAAGAAGGCATTAAAGAAGCCTAAAAAGGAAGCTAAAGAAAAGAAGCCACGCAAGACTCGTGCATCCAAAGTGGTGCGTATGAAACTTGTATGGGGCGTATTCAGTAATTCCAATCAGAGGGTGGCAGTATTTGATTACCCTAAGAAGAAGGATGCAAACGAACACGCAGAAAAGTTAACCGCAGATAAGAAGACAGGCGGGCCTTACTTTGTTCAGCCTGTAAAAGAATTGATCGAGTGATCGTTTGATTCATAGTGTTACAATAAAAGCCCGGCTTCATGCCGGGCTTTTTCTTTTAACTTAACTCGTTTCAAACTTACATCAGGTTTACGTCTTTAGATTGCATCAATTGCTCGATAGCCTTGATCTTGGATTCAACCGAAATTACATTCGGAAGATCAAAGGTGTGATTTTGCGCACCTGATGTTTTAATAATGAGGTCTCCTGTCCCGATATTTAAGAACCAAAGGCCTAGGATACCATGCCTGAAAATATCACTACGCTGCTTTTCGAAAGTAAGGCCGGTGGCATCGTAAACTTTTTCGCCATCTCCAATTTCGGTCCTCACTCGCAATTGACCAGGGCTGAAGGTGACATAAATCTGGCGATCGAAAAACATAAACGCAATTAGCCAGATGATAAGCAAGCCAGTGGATGTGAATAGATATCCGCCCAGATTGATTCGGATGTCAAGAAGGGAGAAGGCACTGGTGATTTTTTCCCAGTAACCCGCAAGCATCAGAATGGTGACTCCCATGACAATCACAACAATGACCAGAATAGACCACATTCCGCGCAGGGATACACTGGTGATGAAAATAGTAAGTAGAAGCGTTAGGCAGAAGATTACGCCATAGTTTTTGCTTTGTGCCACATAAAGAGTGGGTTGGATCAACGATCCTTTTTCATCTTTAAGAAGACTTTCGTTATCGGGAACCATGATCACATTTCGCTCTTTTCCATCTTTGAACTCGACGGATTTTGCTTCTGCATGAATAGGAACAACCATCAAGAGGTGGTGATCCCAAAGAGTAAGCGCTGCGAGAATGTAACCTACAAACCAAACAGGCCAACAATAGAACAGCATGGAATGGCTGTAAACGGTGATTTCCCTAGGTTTAGGTGGCAATGTGCTGGGGGATTTTGAATCAGTGGACATGGGCCTATTCTCCAAACTTAACTATGGTTGAAATAATCAAATATGGTGTCACCCTAAGGCCCAGAGGTTGCCTTGTCAAGAATGCAAAAGGAATTAATGCTTTCTGGAAGTCGAATAAAAAAGGGTCTACTTTGTTGGTAAAAGTAGACCCTTTGGCTTTTGAGTATCAAATCTTTAACCGTTAGCCGGTTACTTTGCTTTTTCAGGTATGTAGTTCAAGGTGTAATAAGCTTCGGGGTGAAGCAAAGGCAATCCTGCTTCTGAACGAACCCCCGCCACGGTGAGATCGTGGATATGGCCAGCAACTGGCTTATCAATCACGATTCGAACGCTTTTGTTATCGGGTGCGACCACTGCAGAGGTGATTTTTGGGTAAGTAAAATCAACCTCAGGGCTGCCATATGCAGATTGGTAAATATAGCAGTAGGTGCTCATTTTGTAAGAAGCAACATCAGCAGCGGTTTTAGGATCGACAGGATGGGTGAAGGTGAGTTCAAAGCCATCGTTTTTAGCATGCATTTCGTGGATTTCGAAAGGTACTTTTCCGGTCCAATCCAAACGCTCGAGTGCGAAAGGCTTGTTCCCTTGCGAGCCCCAACCACGATTGGTACCACCTACAAAGAGATGTCCGTTTTTCGATGCCATCACGGGAACATTGCCAGAGCCAAAGCCCTTTCGGAAAGGGAAGCATGCGCCTTGGTATCTGCCATGACCTTTCTCGAGATGAACGCGCATGACGGTACTATTGGTTTGGTCTGCAACGAAGAGTTGGTTTTGGAAAGGGCCAAACTTGCCTTCGGATTTATCGAAGTCGATACCCGATGCGGATTGCCCCATTTTCTTGTAGGGGAAGTAAATAGCAGGAGGCATCAGTTGGGGAATGCGCTCTGCTTCAATCATCATGCGTGAGCCGCTTTTGGGAGTTTCAGGTTTGGGGCCAGCGAGCTTTGCTTCTTTAAGATCAAACCATTTATTGCCATCGGGGTGCCCTTGGAACGATCCAGGTAAAAGATGCTTAAGGCTGCTGGTGCCATTCCATGGACCTTGGTTATCGGTGTAGAAGCAATCCCCTGCTGCATTAAAACCAATGCTACCGGGCGAGCGGATACCGCTGCAGGTTGGGGTGAACGTTCCATCAGCATTAACACGAACGCACCAACCACGATACTTGCTATTGCTGCTAAAGGAACCTGTTAGGCAAAGAACGATCCAGACATTACCATCTTTGTCGAACTTGGAGCCGAAAGCGTATTCATGGTAATCGCCATTGATTTCCCAAGCATCTGAAACGGTTTGAAAGATGTCCGCTTTGCCATCGCCGTTGGAATCTTTTAATTTGGTAAGTTCGCCACGCTGGGTGGCATAGATCCAACCATCTTTGGATGCAAGCCCAAGGACTTCGTGAAGGCCATGTGCATAGCGAGTCCACTTGGCATCTTTAGCTAGATCCTTGGCGAAGGGGTTTTCGATAGACCAGATTTCCCCTCTGCGGGAACTAACATAGAGTTTGTTGTCTGCGGTAAGTTCGATTGCGCCTGCTTCAAGTACGACATCTTTGGGGATTTCGAATTTGACTATTTTGTAGTAGTCATCTTCGGTGGGTATAGGGTCCGCAGCTTTGGAGAAAGATGCAAGAATTAGGCCTGCAAAAAGGCTGGATAGTAGCAGAGTATGTTTCATATTAAGGGTCCTGAAGCTTTTATTGTTGAAGTTAGTTACCAAGAATATTCCTGAACAAGTTTGCACACACCGTTTTCGAAAACGATAGGAACAAGGATTTCTTTTTTGCCATTAGATTCTCGGACGATAGGCTTGTTAGCACCTACCAAGCGGAACTTGTATTCTCCATCGACCAAGAACCAGCCATCCTTTTGCTCTTCGATTTTGGTGCCTACAGCAGCTCTTAAGTAAAGCAATGCAGGTGGAGTTTTACTTTCAAGCGTAAACGCTCTTGAGAACCCTCCCTCTTTGTTGTTTGTAGGAGTGGGGAAATCAGTGATCATGACATCGGCATACTTGTACTGGAAAGAAGGCCTTCCCAAAGCATCGGTTGTATAACTGATGAAGGTTCCTGCTTGTTCTTTGGAAGTTAAAGCGGGCCAATTTTCTTTCTCGCTTGCCAAAGTTGCAAAGGTAGGCCCTGCAGGCAGAGAAATAACATTGTCACCCAGAGGGGGCTGATAACCAACTCCGCGATCGCGCCAATGCCTAGAAGCATCTATGAAGGCTCCCTGCCAAATCATTGCAACTCTTAGTGAGTTTGCATCAAAAGCCAGATTCACTTTTTCGGGGTAACCCACGCCGATGGCCCGAGCGCCTGCCCCTTCAATAAAGTTGCGATAGATGATCGGTTCTTTTTCTGGGACTAGTACGATGGATTCGCGTGAAAGGCCTTCGGGTGGAGAAGCTTTGCTCCCTTGGCTGAGATAGACATAAATGCCTTCGATTTGTTTTTTTGTGCTGCCTTCAAGTATTTCATCAAAGAAGGTTTTACCCATGGGCCAAGGTGCTGGCATTCTGGTCCCGGGCCTGAAAGGTTGGGGGTCTAGCATATAGCGTTGAAACCAATCGCGCTTCAATCGTTGGGGCATACTTGTGAGATCAAGGGCTTGAATGCCTTCAGCTTTTTGGTTGTTGAATGTATGGCATTTGATGCAACCCAAGGCTTTGGATCCAACCAAAAGTCTGCCCGAAGTTTTAACTTTAGCTGGCGTGTCTGCAAACTGGATGGCTTCAACCGGTTCAATGGTATCAACTTCACCCAACGGTTTGATTAGAGGATTAACATTATTACCGCCATACTTGGGCATTCTTACTAGCATGTAAGGCCTTACTTTAGTTCCTTGTTCAAGAACTTGTTTAAGCCAGTCGGTGTTAAGCTTGGCGCCAACGCCTGTAAGAGCAGGAGGAAGCCGGCCTTCATCGCCCATTTCGGGTTGGGTGGTAACAAAAGAAGCATTACGAGAGTCCTCTGGTCCACCGATTTTGTCACGCTGGTGACAAGCGTAGCAATTCAAAGAGAGAAAGGTTTGATTGATCAAAGCTTTGCTATCTTGGGAGGGTGGCATGCTTGCTAAGTTTTTGAGGGCCAAAGCGATAGCAGCTTTTTGTTTTGTATCAAGGGCGAAGTCGGGTGACTTGCCTTGTGGATTTTCGGAAAGGCAGCCGGTTTCTGGGCGCAACTTTAATAATTCCGGACCTTGAACTAATGCGGGAATTCGCTTGTTGTTTTCGTTCATGCCATGGCAATTCGCACATCCAACAGATGCAAAGAGGGCTCTACCTTTGGTTGCCAGTTCTGTATCTAATTTGAAAACTTCTGGCTTGCCTGGGGCAGTGGCAACATATGCAGCCTTAGTCGTTCCTTCAGCGGTTTTTTCGTCGAGCGCACAAATCCCTGATAAAGGCTGTCTAGGTAGATTATTGCTTTCAATTTCAACGGTTAAGGAGTACTCACCTCCACCATCAAAAATACCCACTTCAACTTTGTGTTCACCTTTATATAGCTCAACTGTTTTGCTGATTATGGTGTGCGGATGAATGCCATCATTATCGATGATGAGTTTGCCATCGATCCAGATTTTTGAACCATCGTCACTTCCCAGATGAAGGGTGTACTTGCCTGCGCTTTGTAATTTGAACCAGCCTTCAAAGCGGAGTGCATTGTTGTTAACTTTTTTTGCAACTTCAACATCGAAATCGGATGCGATACCTTTGGCGATTGCATTAAGCTTGGTGAAATCAGGAAGCTTTGTCCAAGAGCCTTCAAAGTATTCGAACTTCAAAACACCTGCAGATTTAGGTGAGGTTTTTGCACTTTGAAGCAAATAACACGCAACTGCATGAGCTTCTTTTTGATCTTTAAGCACCGCGGGCATTCTTCCTGAAGGGCGAACCTGATGCGGGTTTTCTAGAAAGTTGGTAAGCGAGCCAACTGTGTATTTGTTTTCAAGCGCACCAAGGGGGACTGAATTATTAACATTAAGGATTTCCTTCGCAGCTTGATCTCTTCCAGCATGGCAGGACACGCAGCCCGATTGCGCAAAAAGGGTTTTTCCCAACGCAACTTGTTTGGGATCAAATATCAGTTTTTCGTTAGCCCCGGCTTGCTGGGCCAGATAATGGGCCAAGGCTTTTGCTGTGGCTTGTTTTTCTTGCTCGTTATTTCCCAAGGACACTTGGGGCATAGTTGAACCAGGTTTTATTTCATGCGTTTTTGCAATAAAACTTTCAAAATATTCTGGTTTGATTCTTCCCGCAACCTTATCCAGCAAGGGTGCTTGCTTTGCTTGGATTAATCCTTTGGTGGTAGCGGTAGGGGCATGGCAACTGGTGCAATTTAATTCGCCAAGTAACAGCAAGCCCAATTGGGCTTGGTCTATTTCCTTGCCTTGAGAGAACCGTTCGAATCCAGGAACAATCGGCCTTTTGGAAGCATCTGCTGCTAATATTTGTGCAGGATTGAGCGCAGTTATGAAAAAGCAAAGAGCAAGTACAGAGATATTTTTTCGCATGGTTTTATAGTTTCTAGGAGGGCATTAATAATCAGGGGCTAAAATAAAAAGCATGACCTTCATACTTTTTGAAATATAGCCTTCAATGATCGAATCAATTGAAGAACTTAATCTTAAAAGAGATGGTTATTTAATGCAAAGAGTTTTGTGAGAAAATGGAAAGATTAATCCGGGAAACCAGAATCGCCATAGGGTCGGGCATGGCTGGGTGCAAGTACATGATCTTGAAGATGTTTGCCTGCGAGGATTTTGTGGTCTTCGTTCAGAAAAATATCGTCGCCAATACCGTTTTGCTTTCGAGCAGGCAACCAGCGAACATGGCCGCCAACAAAAAGGACGTTGTTTCCCGAGCCGCCATGATTCATTGCCAGGTTAGAAGTGGACGGATTTATTTTATCTGCCAAAATCGGTGAATCGCCCTCGGATTTGTTGGTAAGGCCGGTAAGAGAACCATGGTTGTCGTAGCCAAGGGAGTAAGCATAATCCCCGCCTGCGTCTTTGGTAAGGCGTTGATAACCTTGGTTGGATTTATTTTGATACATGGAGGCAAGTTGATCAAGATTGGTTTCGGTGGGAAGTTTGCGTTGGTTGGTGGGACACGAAACGGAATGGTAATCACCCAGCAAGCCATGTTGTCTCAGAGTAGGGATGTAAACGCCTGCAAAACTGCGGGGACCGTTAGGTTCAACAAAGGGGAATTTTCCATCAGGTTGCAAAGAGGCATAGTGCTGGAAGGATTTGTGAAATTCGCGCATGTTGTTGGCGCAGGCTAGTTTTTCTGCTTGCGTACGGGCTTGATGAAGCCATGGTGCAAGAACCCCACTGATGATGATCAAAAGCCCTGCAGCTACCAGAAGATCAAACCTTCTGATGGAGCTTTTATAATTTCCCGAATGATGAATAGGTTGTTTTTTTTGATTGAAACGCATTGTCTGGGTTTTCACACCCTGGACACGCAAGATGGTTTTCTTTGCAAGATTAAAAGATGGCGGATCTAAGGCCCTGTCTTCGTTTAGTAGAGCGAGGTTCTTGCGCATCACTTCCAAATGCGCTTGAGCCTCTGGCTCTGAAAGAAGACGGCGCTTTATCTCCGCCACTTCGGCCGACTCATGAATATTCATTGCGTAACGCAAAATCTGGTCCATATTATCACCGTTTTCGTTCGTCATGAAACCACATCCTGCATTCGTTCCCAAGATTGCTGGAATTTTTCCAGCGCTGCATGTAACCGAGATTTTACAGTCCCTAATGGAATCCCAAGAACCTCGCTGATTTCCTGATATTTAAACTCGTGAAAGTATGCCAATAATAATACTTGGCGTAAATTCTCAGGAAGCATATCTATCGCTTGGCGAACTTGGACTTTTTTTTCATCCAAGATTGCTAGGTTGTCGGGTTTCTCGTTATGGCCTTCCAAAGCGTCGCGTAGGTTGCCAGCCTTTGCGCTGCTTTCGCCACTGTCCCATTCACTTTCCAAACTAACCGCCTGACGTCTTTTCCTTTTTCTTGAAGCGTCAATCGCCTGATTCGTTGCTATTGCATACAACCAAGGCTTGAACTTTTTACCTTCTTCAAAGTTTTCGGCCTTTTGATAAATCGTCATGAAGGTGTTTTGAAAAGTATCTTCTGCAAGCTCTCGGCTGCGCAGATACCTGTTCAGGTAACCAAAAAGTTCTCCTTCGTAACGATGAACCAAAGCATCAAAAGCGGAGGCGTTTCCCGCACGAAAAAGCTTAAATAGCTCTTCGTCAGATCTTTCTGAAATATTTGATGACTGACTCACACTACCTGTGCTTTCTACGCTGCTGCTGTGCAAAAGGTTCGCTACAATAAGGAAAATTTTTCCAGTTGGTTAGAAAAGGGCCTACTTTCAAGCAAATAAGAGCACTACGCTGGCTTTTGAATTCTCGGAAGTAAGGGTTTTACCTTGCCATTCTCTAGCTCTGCAAGGATTTTAATGCTTGAATAGCTATTTATTGGCTTTAACGCATCCCCATAATTGATAGACACCCAAGGTGTTGAAAAGTTAAAGCTGGTGTACAATTTTTCAGCAAGCTTTGGTAAAAAGGGTTTCAGTAGCACTGAGGCAATTCTTACCGCTTCGATTAATTGTACTAGTACTATCTTGGTTTTTTCTTTATTTGTTTTTACAAGTGTCCAAGGTGCTGTTTTTTCAGCATACTGGTTCGCAGGATCTAAAATCAAAGACCAGATCTTTTGCAATGCCTGGCTGTAATGACAAGTTTCCACCAAACTTTGAACTTGCCCTACAATTGATTTTAAGTTTTCTTCAACAAACAAGGGCTCATCAGAAGCACCAATGTTGGTAAGTTCGCCCTCGTAATTCTTGCCTATCAAACCTACAACTCTGCTGTAAAGATTGCCCAAATTGTTTGCAAGATCCGAATTGTATATGTCCACAAATCGTTGCAGGCTGAATTCCCCATCTGCGGGGAAAGGGCATTCCCTAAGAAAATAGTAGCGAAAAGCCTCTGCGCTGAACTTGGTGATGATATCCATCGGTTCAACTACATTGCCTAGGGATTTACTGATTTTCTGAACATCTCCTGTTTCTTCATTTTTGACATAAACGAAGCCATGGCCGAAGACTTTTTTAGGAGGTGCAATACATGCAGCAAAACACATTGCGGGCCATAAGGCACAATGAAACCTGGTTATATCTTTGCCAATCGCATGCAAGTCTGCGGGCCAATATTGGTTGAACTTTACTTCGTCTTGGCCATAACCAATTGC
>JAPLNF010000142.1 GCA_026692965.1 Planctomycetota bacterium | reverse complement strand
CTATAAAACTTCATTGCAAGCCCGCCAGAAGTGGTTTCTGGATTACCAAACACCATGCCAATTTTCAGACGAATCTGATTGATAAAAACCATGCTGGTTTTAGTGCGCGAAATAGTAGGGTTCAAAATTCGCAGCGCCTGACTCATCAACCTTGCTTGTAAACCCATGTGCGAATCGCCGATTTCACCTTCGACTTCTGCACGGGGCACCAAGGCTGCAACCGAATCGATAACGATAATATCAACCGCATTCGATTTAATCAGCATCTCTGCAATTTTCAAAGCTTCTTCAGCGCAAGAGGGTTGACTTACAAGCAATGATTCTAAATTCACACCAATACGCTTGGCCCAACCTGGATCCAAAGCATGTTCTGCATCAATAAAGGCAGCAACGCCACCTTTTTTCTGTGCCGATGCTACTGCGTGAAGCGCTATCGTTGTTTTACCGCTAGCTTCATTACCAAAGATTTCCGTGATACGGCCCCTGGGAATACCATGACCGCCCAAAGCAATATCTAGGCTAAGTGCGCCGGTTGAAATACCTTGTACATCACTGGAAGCAACTTCTCCCAATTGCATGATGGCTCCCTTACCAAATTGTTTTTCAATTTGCGAAAGGGTTTGTTTGAGTTCTTTATCCTGAGCTGATTCAGCCATTATCGGACTCCTAAAAAAATGGGCGCCTGTTAACTGTACGGATGTGAGTATACCCGAGGGTTTTTCAGCCACAAGCCCAGCAGTAAAAATTCTTGAAATATCCCAAATTGTTCAGCTTAAAGCAATTTCGACAATTCTTCCGCCCTTAACAACCCATGAGCTCGGATTTTTAAGACCCCATCCAACTGTTCATCTCGGATCAAATCTAAAATTAATTTGAATTTCGGCCCCGGTTTCAGCCCCAGTGCCTTCAAATCTTCTCCCCCAACCAAGGGAATAGGGTCGAGAATTTCTCTGGGCCATTCAGCCAGTTTCCCCAAACAATATTCAACATCGTTAGTATCATGCCCCGAAGACAAGCGATTTGCCCTCATAAGGCTTAACAAATCATCAATAACATTTAGCACTAATATTTTTTTAAGTTGGCAAAGCCTCAATTTATCTGGGCTTTGTAAAGAATCTTTAAACTGCACCAGACTTCGGGTTGCATCTATTTCCACATTCGACATTTTAAACCTTCTGCAAGTTTCCTCTGCCTGTTTACTGGAAAGCTTTTGCAGAACTGATGCAAGCACCAAAGGAAAAGAGGCTACCCTAGGCAAATGCTGGATAACCGCAAGAATATCGCTATACATGCCAACTGTTTCAGTTGAAAAAACTTCAGGGAAAACCTGCCTCGCCAGACCAAGCTCGATAAATAAGCCTATTCCTGCCACCCTACTTGTATGTTGAAAAATCTTTCGTAACTCATCTGCAATCCGCTCTGGGCTAACCGTTCCTATTGCTGAAGCGTTGGCGAGAATTGCTGCTTTTGTGGTTTCATCAAGCTTCAAATCAAATCTAGGAACCAACCTTGCAGCGCGTAACATTCTTAAACGATCTTCCGCAAACCTTACATTAGCATCCCCAATCGCCCGAAGAATTTTACTGTTTAAATCTTTTTGCCCCTCAACATAATCAACCAACTTGTTTGCAATAGGATCAAAAAACATTCCATTGATGGTGAAATCCCTGCGGAGCGCATCTTCCTGAGCACTACAATAACGAATTGCATCAGGCCTGCGCCCATCGGTATAACCCAAGTCCGCACGAAAAGTGGCAACTTGAATCATGATGGGTTTGCCATTGGCAAGAGGTGGCCCAATAACTTCAATGACACCAAAGCTGGCGCCAACCGCAACAGTTCTAGGGAAAATTTTTCTTACTTGTTCTGGTCGGGCAGATGTTGCAATATCGTAATCAGCAGGTGTAAGCCCAAGTAACTCATCGCGCACGCATCCACCAGCCCACAATGCTTCAAAGCCTGCGTCAACAAGCCTCTGCACTACTTCTCTAGCAAATGCCTTTTCAAGCTGATGGTTCATCATCGTTCACTGGCTCAGAAACCGCAGGTGGGGCATTTGGGTCGTTCTTTACCCAGAATTGCAATTCGTTTCTGCCGTACTTTCTTATATCCCAACCAGCACCCGCGTCATCGGGGAGATCACCAATCGGGATTTCGCTTTCAGTCTGCACAACCACGACACTTCCAGGTTGAACTTTTTCCTGAAAAGATCGGATCATGGAAAAAAGCTCTTCCAACTGATTCTTGTAATCGATAAATGGTGGGCTGATAAATATAATGGATGAATCTTTTGCAGGAATCCACCGGGCAGCCCAGCGATAGGCATCGGTACAAACAACATGCCCCAAGGCACCAACATTGAATTTTTTGATGTATCTTTCGATTACTTGGGCAAGCTGAAAATCCCGCTCAATAAATGTTGTTTTCGAAGCACCCCTGCTTATGGCCTCAAAGCCATTCACTCCGGTACCTGCAAAAACATCGTAAAAACTAATGCCCTTGAAGCTTACACCCAGAATGCTAAATAGGGCTTCTCGCACCCGTTGGGGCGTGGGCCTCATCAATGGGTTTACTTCAAATTCGATTTTCCTGCCCCGGAGTATTCCAGCTACAACCCTAACTTCAGTACGCACAAAATACCTGCCTATTCCCAAGAAATATGGTTCGATGACCCATGGCTTAATCTATAAGGCTTATTCTACCAAATTTGAAGACTTTGGTACCAAAAAGAATGCAATATCCCGCATATAGGCAGGGTTTCTTCAACCCTAACTACCAATCTATAACCTTTATAACACTCTATTCTTTAGCGATTTTCGATTGTGCTTTTGTCCAAAGAAAGTCGCAACGGTGCTTCGCCTTCCTTAGGAATTTCATACTTACGGTTGTTCTTTTGATTCGAAACAGCCGCGTTTTCACTTCCTGTTGCATTGTTTGGCCCAAGCAACAACATCAATCGAACCTGGGATCTATTGTACGCATTGATAGAACCTACATAATTCGCATGCGCCATTTCCAGCCCGCGAATACTTAAAAGCACATCGCTCATAGTGGCGTTAGGCGCGTTTTGCTCAAGCCTCAA
Organism: Planctomycetota bacterium; assembly: GCA_026692965.1. GTDB lineage: Bacteria > Planctomycetota > Planctomycetia > Gemmatales > Gemmataceae > UBA969. The sequence goes on along the minus strand of JAPLNF010000142.1, from coordinate 4,255 downwards.
AGTATTCAAACGATAGGTTTCAGCAGAGTGTTGAATTTGCTTAGTGCAATATTGTATCTGCTCACGGCCATTTATAATCGAATCTCTGGCATCTTGAACACCAGCAGATAGCTTTGCCTGCAATTCTTTAAAGGTCAGATGAACCTGATTTAACTTCACTTCTGCAATACGCCTTTTTTCGCGGGAAGTGTGCCATTCCGTCAGGTTCCACTTGGCAGCCAAGCCCATATCCCAACGATTGGCCCAATATAAACTTGAATTAGCACCTGCACCAAACCCACCTTCCGCCATGTTCACTTGTAAAATCGGCATCAATCTGGTCGGGCCTTCCATCCTAGCAATTCCATCTTGAACATTTTCAAGCATGCGTTCCAGCTCGCGAATTCCCGGACCATACGACAAAGATTTTGCAACCATGTCTTTCATGCCAATCGAAACATCAACCAAATCCAATGGTACAAAGTTCTCTTCGACAGGAACCAACTCACTATCTGGATCAACTCCCAACAAGAACGCCAGCTTCACCGCTGAAGAATCACCTTGTTGCTTAAGCTTAAGAATAGCTTGTTTACGACCATTCAACTCCGCAAAAACAGCTTCTACAAGAACCGTTGCGTCGGGATGATTTTCTTTCATTTTCTCGGCACGCTTCAACTGCTCGAGATGGTATTTTTCCAATTCGCGAGCAATAGCTTCGCCTCGCCTTGCTGTAAGCAGATCGATATAAGCAGTAGCTGCTTCAAGGCATAACTCAACTGTAATCTTGGTAAGTTCGCCTCTAGTTTGCCAGCTATTCCGCTCGGAAACGATTTGTTTATAAGTCGCTTCCCGTAAATCCAACTCAGTTCTTATTTCAACATTCGGATAAAGTGCGCCAGTGCTGGATTTGATCAAATCGCCATTGAAATTCTGGATACCGCCCTCATGCCTGTAGTAGGCAATACCACCATAAATGGAAGGCAGCCAAGACTTAGCTGCGAGAGCATTTTCAGCATTACTTTCTTCAACTTTTTCCCGCATAACCATGATCTGGGGATTTTGTTCTTCCGCAAGTCTTAAAACCGTGTCCAAGTTAATCGGGATCTGCCTACGCTTCTTTTCAGCAATTGCAGAACTGCTATTAGACAATTTGGCTTGAGCTAAACCAGAACTAACTTCTGTATTACTTATTAGGTTAAGGTCGTTTGCTTCTTGCGTTTTAGGAGCCATCTTTTTAGATGACACATTCATTTCTGTTGGAACCGGTATCGGTTTTTCGCTACGCATTTGCGGATTCATACAACCTGCACTTAGAAGCGATAAGCTTCCTGCCCATGCTATCAAAGACCAAAAGCCAAATCGCTTTTTTTTTTTTTCTTTTCGATTGTGATTATTTCCACACGCCATGCTTTTCCCGATCATCGAAATACAAAAACTCCCCTGTATAAAATAGATCGGCAATAAAACGGGTAGACTTTGCGGAATTTGACAAGAATATGGATATTTACAAATACAACACCAGCATAGGCAATCTGGGAAGCATTGGTGCGTAAAAAAACAGCAAGCAATGGATAAACTCCACTGCTTGCTGTAATAAATTAGATCAAACTAAGAATTACGATAAAGTTTCTTGTTTTTTCGGAACATCAAAAAACAGCGCCAAGACTATTGCTGCAACCAAGGATGCAAAACAAGGCACCAAAAACAAAGTTTTAAAATCAACAATCTTATCCTTGGTGAAAATCTCCTGCATCAAGTAAGGGCAAACTGAATTTGCCACCAATGCGCCAACGCCCAGAATCATCACATTAAACAACCCTTGCGCACTGGAACGCGAATCTTTGGGGAAAACTTCATCAACAAAGATGTAAACCGTAGCAAAGAAAAACGCATAGCAAATACCATGAATCACTTGCACGATAATGATTAATTCCTTGTGCTGAGGTAAAAAGGCATAAACAGCAAATCGAATTGCATGGCCTAAAACGCCTACTACCATGGTCCATTTCCACCCAAGCGTTTTCAAGGTTACCCCAAGAATTACCATGGTGAGGATTTCAGCAATCTGACCAATACTCATCACGGGCATAATCCAATTCCCAGGAATACCAACCCCGCCCACCGCAACATCTGCACTCAAAAATGAACCCGTCCAGTTGAAGTAACAGTTGTGAACAAAAGCATCGATGAAAGTTACAATCCAAAGAATTAACACGAATGGATGCTTAAGCAACTTGACTGCTTCCAACCATGCAAGGTTTTCGGAATCTCGAGATTCTGGTTTTTTTGCAGGTGTGTGAGGCAAAACCAAGCTGAACAAAGCAAGAGCTAAAGAAGCAATGCCAGCGATGATAAATGTCCATTTGGTGGCTTCTTTTAATGCCTCGCCTGACAAACCATTTTTCAAAACAGTACCAATCCAATCTACCGTGCCCTGAGGGTTTGCCTTAGTCACCGCATCCCAATCAACAAGGATGAAAGTAAAAGGCCAGGCAGCAAGAATCCAACCTATTGTTCCACCCATGCGAACAATGCCAAACTCATTCTTGGCATCCTTCATATTGGCAAAAGCAATGGAATTAGTAATCGAAATGGTTGGCACATAAAGCAAGCAATGAACCAGCATCAAAGCAAAGAAGGGCCAGAAATCTTTGGTAAAGGCGCAACCCAATATTGCCAACCCTCCAATAAGGTGACTAAACGCCAGGAATTTTTCGGCTGCAAAGTTTCTATCTGCAAACTGATTCGAGAAAAACATCCCGACAATTGCTGCGATAGGAAACGCATTCAATATCCACGACTGCTCTGCAGGCGTAAATTTAAGGCTCGGTAAGTATCCGAAGATTAAGGGCAACCAAGCGCCCCAGATGAAAAACTCCAGTACCATCATCACAAACAATCTTAGACGAACAGACATTTTGTTCCCTTTCGTCAAATTCCCACAAAAGATATTAAGTTGATACTATGAAACATTTGTTTATCAAATTCAACCATCATTCACAAAAACCGATTTTTACCGTTTCAAGGCATTGATCAAACTATCCGCATCGTAAACACATCCACCCCAGGTGCCGCCTCCCAACGTCTGCAAGGCCGCCCATAGGCGTGTATCATCAGGAAGATTAGGGTCTGCAGCCAAGTCTGGCCTTAGGCTTCGGCTCTCAAGTGTTTTATTGCCCCACTCAACCCCATAATCTTTTCCGTTTTCGCCTACAAGGTTCAATGAGCCTTCCAATTTGTTACGGTCAATGATTATTTCAACCAGATCACCTTCCAAGATTTTACCTATCGGCCCACCTGCAAGCGCCTCTGGCCCAACGTGACCAATACACGCCCCTGTCGATACGCCAGAAAATCGGGCATCGGTAATCAACGCCACATGCTTACCAAAACTTAAATGCTTCAATGCAGAAGTAACTTGGTAGGTTTCTTCCATACCACTGCCCATCGGCCCCCTGCAAATCAGCACAATAATATCGCCCGCCTTGATTTGCTTTTCTTTAATCGCCGCAATCGCAAGTCGCTCTTCCAGAAAAACTCGGGCAGGCCCCTTGATGCGATACACCCCATCATCACCTACCACCGAAGCATCAATCGAAGTAGCTTTAATTACTGCTCCTTCAGGCGCAAGATTTCCCTTGGGGAAGCAAACAGTCGAAGTTAATCCTTGTTTTTTAGCTTCTGCAGGAGGGAAAATTACTTCATCAGGGTTCACGCCATCCATATCTTTTAGCATCTGCCTAAACTTATGCCTGCGCTCAGATTCTTTCCACTCTTTCAAATTTTGCGCCAACGTTTGGCCTGTGCATGTAAGAACAGAAGTATCCAACAACCCCATAGCTTCAAGATGAAGCATCACTTCAGGAACACCACCCGCTAAAAACACACTCACCGTGGGGTAACCCACCGGCCCATTCGGAAGTGCATCTACAAGCCTCGGAACCTTACGATTGATTTCTATCCAATCTTCAACCGTCGGCCTTCGAAGCTTTGCAGCATGGGCAATTGCAGGGATATGTAAAAGCAAATTAGTTGAACCACCAAATGCAGCATGTACCACGATCGCATTACGAATCGCTGCGGGGGTCAAAATATCCGAAGTTTTTATTCCCTCGGATGCAAGTTGATACAACGCTTGCGCAGAATATTTCGCCAACTCTAACCAAACAGGTTGGCCCGAAGGTGCTAAGGCAGAGTGTGGCAACGCCAGCCCTAACGCTTCTGCAACCACTTGTGCAGAGGCTGCTGTTCCTAAAAATTGGCAACCACCACCAGG
>JAPLNF010000141.1 GCA_026692965.1 Planctomycetota bacterium | reverse complement strand
TTCCATCGAGTTCACCGAATCCCTCGCATCGTTGCTGCCCGATGATCAAGCACGCAAAGTTAGAGCAGAGCTAGGCGAGTTGGGCGTGCGTGTTATTCGGTTGGGTACACTTTTAGAACGCATGGCTTACGATAAAGAAACTTTAGTGGTCAAGGCAGGCAAGCCTGTTGAGATCATTCTTGAAAACTCTGATCTCATGCCTCATAACTTTGTGATTCTTACTCCAGGCAGCTTGACTGAAATCGGTATGCAATCGGAGAATGATGCAAACAAGCCTGAATTCCAAGCTAGGCAGTTTGTTCCTAACTCGAACAAAGTGCTTGCGAAGAGTGGTTTGCTGCAACCTCGTGAAACTCAGCGCATCAGCTTTGTTGCACCTACCAAGCCAGGCGTTTATCCCTATGTCTGCACCTATCCTGGTCATTGGCGCAGAATGTATGGCGCACTTTATGTCGTTGCAGATCTTGATGCGTATCAGGCTAATCCCGATGCCTACCTCGCTTCCAACCCGCTTAAGGTTGAAGATGAAGTTCTCAAAGATCGTAGACCCCGCACCGAGTGGAAGTTTGCAGATCTTTCTTCCTCGATCGAAGAAATGAAACATGGTCGTTCGTTTGCTGCGGGCAAACAAATGTTCACGGTTTCTGCGTGCATCTCGTGTCATAAGATGGAAGGGCTAGGTCAGGAATTCGGCCCAGACCTAACTAAGTTAGATCCCAAGTACACCAAGTTGGATCTTCTACGTCATATTCTTGAGCCCTCTCTTAAGATTGACGAAAAGTATCAGACCTACATTTTTGAAACCAAAGCAGGCAAGACCATCACTGGCATGATCGTTACGGATGCACCGCAGGCGATTACCATTATTGAAAACCCGCTTGCGAAAACGCCACCTAAGGAAATTAAGAAGGCTGATATCGAATCTAAAACCAAGTCGCCTGTCTCCCTGATGCCCAAGGGGATGCTGGATAAAATGACGCGGGATGAAATCATCGATTTGCTGGCGTACATTCTCGCCAAGGGCGATGCCAAGCACCCCTTATTTCAAATGGATGCGAAACATGGCAACCATTAAGCGGTTGCCTTGGATATCCGCCACCTCTTTTGTCACCCTCGCTGAAAAGCGGGGGTTCATTCTTCTCCCTAATTGCCCTTAAGCCCACCCACAAATACCCTTCAAGCCCACCTCTTCTTATTGAGCGGCGGATGTAAATCCGCCGGTGCTCTGGCCCCGCGCCTTTTTCTTATTCTTTCTTTTTCTTCCCCCAACTCCCAACCCTCTTCCCTCCGGGAAAAGGGCCCTTCGCTTCGCTAGCTCGGGTTTCTAACCTCCACCACTTTTATTTACTGCCTTCTAGCCCACCTTTTTTATTGAGCGGCGGATGTAAATCCGCTGGTGCTCGCCCCTCCCTTTTTTTACTCTTCCTTTTACTTTCCCTTCATTGACATGGGTTTGTTTAAAGACAAAGGAGTTGCGATGGGGAAGCCCCACTGCAACTACTCCGTTTGAACCTTTAGATTTTGAACCTAAAGGGCTCTGCAAGAACAAAAGGGGTCAGGTCTCTTTTTCGGCCGTGAGTCTGAACCAAGAATAGATGATGGTAAGTGCTGAAAAAGAGACCTGACCCCTTTTGTTCAACCTCTGCTTCTGCTTGGTTTTCCGCTTTTTCTTCCTTCCGTGGCTAATCTTCTGCTGCCTTTTAGCTTACTTTCTCGACATAAAGACATAATAAATGTTCAAAATACGCTGCTTTCCTACAACTTAAGCCCAATACTTGGGATTTTAGAAATGCTATAGCCCTATAAAGGCAGATTAGTGGCAACCCTTGTATTTGTTAATATGGGGCGATTTAAATCGAATAGTCTATTAATTTTTGTTGTAAATTACTTCGATTATCGTAATACTTGTTTTATCACTTATTTAAATTCACTTTGTATTAATCGATTCACATCCGATTACTGCCACCTAGATTTAGACTTTTGCTGCATCGCCGATGCACAGCGCTCGGCGATTTGCGTCTTATTTAGGCTTTTGTGCAGGGGATGCTCTCCATGCTTTTAAATGCTTTCCGCAGGCTTTTTAGCAACTCCCAAAATAGAAAAGCACGAAGAGCTTCTGGTTTACCCCGCCTAGAACTCCTTAGGTTTGAAGATAGGATTGTTCCCGCTACCTTTACGGTTTTAAATACCAATGACGCCGGGTCGGGTTCCCTTCGGCAAGCCATCATTGATGCAAACACACTCGCCGGCGCAGATACCATTGTTTTCGCTGCAGGTCTAACGGCGAGTGCGGCAGCAACCATCAACCTGTCTACTTCTGGCGATGGCACCGCAGGGCCAAGCCTTTGGCATCACTTCAGCGATCACCATCACGGGGCCGACCGGCTCCAATGGCATTACCCTGAATAACACCTTTGTAAACCAGCGTTTATTTTATGTAAGTGCGGCCGGCAACCTTACGCTTGATTCGTTAACACTCAGCGGCGGCAAGGCGCAAGGCGGAAATGGTAGTGGTGGCGGGGCAGGATTGGGCGGCGCCGTATTTAACGCAGGGTCGCTCACGCTCCGCAATTCAACCTTATCGGGCAATCAAGCCGTAGGTGGAAATGCCGATCCTAGCTGGAACGTCAAAGAAGGCGGCGGCGGCATGGGCGGCAACGCCGGTAACGATGGCGGCGGGCCCAACGGCGGAAGCTACGGCAGCGGCTTTTATGGTGGCAACGGTGGCTACGGCGGGGGCGGTGGCGGCGCCAACGTCGCCCGTGGTGGCAACGGTGGCTTCGGCGGCGGCGGCGGCGGCGGCCCCTACGGCGGTCACGGCGGCTTCGGTGGTGGTGGTGGAAGAGGCTATGGCGGCGGACTGTTCTCCGACTCTAGGGGCGGCTTTGGCGGCGGCGGTGTCTTTGTCGGAATCCGCGTTCTGAGTGGATCCGGCGGCGGCGGCGGCATGGGCGGTGCCATCTTCAACAATGTCGGAACGGTCATCATTTCCAACTCGACCTTCAATGGGAATACTGCAACAGGGGGCACAGGGGTAAACGCTGGCAAAGGTCTGGGCGGAGCCGTCTTCTCACGCAATGGTTCGCTCACCCTGACCAATAGCACCATTAGCGGTAACACTGCTGCGGAGGGAGGCAGGGGTGTTTATGTTTTAGGCGATGGCGCAACAGCAACCGCAACCATCAATAACACCATCATTGGCCAGAGCGACACCACAGTCACCGATTTTGTTGCCTTCACGATTACCAGTGGCATAACGGCTACTAGTGGTGTTAATAACCTGATTCGCAGACCAACCAATTTCGGAGGCACCATTGTCAGCAATGCTGATCCCCGGTTGGCCGCCTTGGCCAATAACGGTGGGCCAACCAAAACCATGGCACTGGGCTCTGGCAGCCCTGCCATCAGCATCACGGCTTTGGGATCGCAAAATCTCGATCAGCGGCGCTTTACACGCACTAACAACGATATTGGTGCATACGCATTTGGCGGGACTGCACCTGCGCCTGCCCCCACCGTAACTAGTATTTCCCCAACTACCGGTTCTACTGCAGGTGGGACCGCCATCACCATAACCGGTACCGACTTTACTGTGGCAAGCGCTGTTACTATCGGTGGCACCGCTGTTACCAATTTTACCGTGGTTAACTCAACTACCATCACCGCAACCACACCTGCTCATGCTATAGTTGCTGCAAGTGTTTTAGTTACCACTGCGACAGGCACCAATGTTGCCAACACTCTATTCACCTATGCCACCCCCACTACCACAGCATTGGCATCCTCCGTGAACCCATCCGTCTTTGGGCAACCAATTATTTTCAACGCTACGGTTAATAACTCAACTGCTACTGGAACCATAACTTTCAAGAATGGTTCAACCACGCTTGGAACTGGTACTTTGAATGGCAGCGGGGTTGCAACTTTCAGTACATCTTCTTTGGCCGTTGGAAGCGCATATAGCATCACCGCTATTTACTCTGGTGATGCTAGCTTCGTTACTAGTACCAGCTCTGTAGTAAGCCAGGTGGTAAACAAGGCGAGCACCACAACAGCATTGACATCTTCCGTAAATCCTTCGCTCTTCGGCCAATCGGTAATCTTCACTGCTACGGTTGCCGCGGGTTCCCCCGGCGCTGGAACTGCTGCGGGATCGGTCCAGTTTTATGATAATGGAAGTGCCATTGGCACCGCCGTCACTCTAACATCTGGATCTGCAACCTCTGCTGCTATAACCAACTTCGGAGTCAGCACTCACAGCATCACCGCTATTTACTCTGGTGATGCTAGCTTCGTTACAAGCACCAGCTCTGCAGTAAGCCAAGTGGTTAACAAGGCAAGTACCACCACAACATTGGCTTCGACCACTGCTTCCGTCTTCGGCGAAGCGATCACCTTCACCGCTACGGTTGCTACAACGACCCCTGGCGCTGGAACTGCAAATGGATCGGTCGAGTTCTTCGATGGTTCAACTTCCCTAGGTTCGGTCACATTAAGTTCTGGATCTGCAACCTCTGCTGCCATTACTAATTTCGGAGTCAGCACCCATATCATCACTGCTGTGTACTCTGGCGATGCAAGCTTCGTTACAAGTACCAGCACCGCTGTAAGCCAAGTGGTTAATCAGGCAAGCACCGCCACAACATTGGCTTCGATCACTGCTTCCGTCTTCGGGCAAGCGGTAACCTTCACCGCGACGGTCGCTACAACGACCCCTGGTGCTGGAACTGCTGCGGGAACGGTCGAGTTCTATGATTATGGAAGTGCCATTGGCACCGCCGTCACTCTAACATCTGGATCTGCAACCTCTGCTGCCATAACCAACTTCGGAGTCAGCACTCACAGCATCACCGCTGTTTACTCTGGCGATTCAAGCTTCGTTACAAGTACAAGTTCTACGGTAAGCCAAGTGGTTAATCAGGCAAGCACCGCCACAACATTGGCTTCCACCACTGCTTCCGTCTTCGGTGAATCGGTAACCTTTACTGCAACGGTTGCTACAACGGCCCCCGGCGCTGGAACTGCAAATGGAACAGTGCAGTTCTATGATAATGGAAGTGCCATTGGCACCGCCGTCACGCTGATTTCTGGAATGGCCACCTCTGCTGCTATAACCAATTTCGGAGTTAGCGCTCATAGCATCACCGCTGTTTACTCTGGCGATACAAGCTTCGTTACTAGTACCAGCTCTGCAGTAAACCAAGTGGTTAATCAGGCAAGCACCACGACAACATTGGCTTCCACTACTGCTTCCGTCTTCGGCGAAGCGATCACCTTCACCGCTACGGTTGCCGCGGGTTCCCCCGGCACTGGAACTGCAAATGGATCGGTCGAGTTCTTCGATGGTTCAACTTCCCTAGGTTCGGTCACATTAAGTTCTGGATCTGCAACCTCTGCTGCTATAACCAACTTCGGAGTCAGCACTCACAGCATCACCGCTGTTTACTCTGGTGATGCTAGCTTCGTTACTAGTACCAGTTCTGTAGTAAGCCAGGTGGTAAACAAGGCAAGCACCACGACAACATTAGCTTCCACCACTGCTTCCGTCTTTGGGCAATCGGTAACCTTTACTGCTACGGTTAATAGCTCAACTGCTACTGGAACGATAACTTTCAAGAATGGTTCAACCATCATTGGAACTGGAACCCTGACATCAGGCACTGCAACTTTATCTATCGCATCGCTTGCAGTTGGTTCAAACAGCATCACCGCTGTCTACTCCGGTGATGGAAGCTTCGTTACAAGTACCAGCTCTGCAGAAAGCCAAGTGGTAAATCCTAGCGTAGCTAACACTCCGACTTTTGGCACGCCAACTTCTACCGCAGATGGCTTCACCGTTCAGATAGGCAATTATGTTGGGACCTTCTCCTATGCAGGAACCGCTATTGCAAATGGTACAGTAGTAGTTATATCCATCACCGGTTTGGTAACAGTTACCAATGTAGCAGCGAATACTTCTTGCACTGCTACCATCACCACCATTCAAACTGGCTTCGCTAATGGCACTGCCCAAGTAACTGCAACCTCTTTGGCGCCAACCCCAACCCCAACCCCAACCCCAACTTTGATCACAGGAACGCCCCCGCTTCCTTCTTCAGGCGGTTCTAGTACGGTTACGCTTTATGACCCCGTTACCGGTGAATCCACTGGTACAGCAGTTCCATTCCCTGGATTCAGCGGCCCTATTAGTGTAATCTCAGGCGACTTCAATGGCGATGGCGTTGCAGACCTTATCGCAGGTGCAGGCTTTGGTGGCGGCCCAGCTATCGCTATCCTTGATTCCCAAACCGGCGAAGTCATGGAAAGCTTCTTTGCCTTTGATCCAGCCTTCACTGGTGGTGTGTTCGTCGCAGTTGAAGATGTAAACGGTGATGGAATATTAGACATCATTGCTAGCGCAGGCCCAGGCGGGGGCCCAGAAGTACGCATATTCGATAGCAGAACCCTTAACGTTCTTCGATCCTTTTACGCCTACAGCCAATCCTTTACCGGCGGTGTCAGAGTCACTACCCTCGACTTCAACCACGATGGTATTCTCGATTTGGTTACCGGCGCTGGCCCTGGTGGCGCTCCTCATGTGAAAGTCTTCGATGGTGCTACGGGCAATATTATCAACCAATGGTTTGCCTATGCAGAAAACTTCACCGGCGGCGTATTCGTCGCAGCAGGCGATATTGACAATGATGGCACCATCGAAATAGTCACCGGCGCTGGCCCCGGTGGCGGCCCTCATGTTAAAGTATTCAAGGGTGCTACCGATATAATTATCAGTCAATGGTTTGCCTATGCAGAAGACTTCACAGGCGGCGTTCGTGTTGCAGTCAACGATGGCAATGGCGATGGAGTTGCAGACATCATCACCGGCGCAGGCCCTGGCGGTGGCCCTCATGTGAAGGTTTTCAGTTTCCCAGTTTTGGATTTGCTGTTCTCCTTCTACAGTGGCGAACAATCCAACTCAGGCGGCGTCTTTGTCTGATAACGGCAGGGTTACAAGATAACAAAACAAGCGACCCATGGAGCGCAGTCCATGGGCTTTGAAGATAGCCAACAAACACATTGACCATTTGTTACCTTATAGCACCAGCGGATTTACATCCGCCGCTCAATAAGAAAAGGGTCGCTGAGCTTGCCGAAGGGCCGCTCACGTATCCGGCTCTGAAACCCCTAATTTTTTTCTTCTTCTCGGTCTTAGCGTCTTCGCGGTAAAAATGCTTTGCTTCTTTTAAAAACCTTCGCTTGCACTTCAGGCTTGTAAAGATATGCAATAAAAAGTTGTATACGCCTGCGCAAGGTAGCATCTGTCACTAACGCATCCGGCTCTAAATGATGTGTTTCTTTTCCGTGTTTTTCCCTGAAATTCTGTTGCTAATGCTTCTGCTTATTCTTCATTCCGTGTTTTTCCGTGTTCGTCCGTGGCTAATCTTCTGCTTCTGCTGCCTTTTTATCTCCCATCATTCAAAAACAAGTGCCCCAAGGAACGCAGTCCATGGAATTTTACTTTTTCCCAACTCCACCAGTTTTATTTAATGTCCTCAAGAAATTTAGCTTTTAAGCTTCAATTAGGCTTAAAAAACAACTTGCCCAACTCCGATTATTGCTACAATTCGAATTAAAACAGGTAGTCTGGGCTGACAATTAGGGTTGTTTTTTGTTGCTTTTCAAATGTTTTTTTTTAATAGTGGTACATCCTCATTTGAGGCGGGTCTAGCTCTAAGCTCTATAAAGGGAAAGCCATGTTATTTAAAAAGATTATCAAAGCATTAGCATTAAAACATTCCTTCAAAAAATCTGTCTATTCAAAACCCGAACTTTTTGGCCTAGAAGAAAGAATCACCCCTGCACTTTCCAACACCAATGATATGATCATGGTGACCGTGGGGAATCCTAACAATGCTGCAGACCCCGCAACCGGCTATGGCAGGGTTGATCAAGAATTTCAGATCGGCAAGTATGAAGTTACTATCGGAGAGTACACTGCATTTCTAAATGCAGTTGCTAGTACAAATCCAACTGGCCTTAATAATTATCCTGAACTCTACAACACCGCCATGAATGGCTCTGCCGGTAATACCGTGGCTGGTATTCTTCGATCGGGCGCTTCGGGATCCTATACCTATTCGGTCTTGGGGCCAAATGGTGCTTTTAAACCCATCGGTGCAGATAGCCCGGAAAATCGCCCTATAGCTTTTGTAAATTGGTATGATGCTGCCCGCTTTGCTAACTGGATGGCCAATGGGAAACCAACAGGAACGCAAAATTCCAGCACCACAGAAAATGGTGCTTATAACCTTACGCAAGATATCGGACTTACTACAGCCCCTAGAAACGCAATCAATCCCAATACTGGGGCTACTCCAACATATTTTCTTCCTACCGAAAATGAATGGTATAAATCCGCCTACTACTCCCCCAACAAAAACGGAGCACCCGGCTATTATTCCTTCGCCACTCAAAGTGATTCGATTCCTAACAATACGATTGGCAGTGGTTCAAATCTTGTGAACTATATTTTTTCTACTGGGGCAATGACTGTTACACAACAACCCCTGATTGATCCCACTCAAAATTACCTGACAAATATTGGCGCAATGTCGGGTTCAGCAAGTTACTACGGTTCCTTTGATCAAAACGGCAATCTCTGGGAAATTTTGGGAAGTAATGGCAACACTGGAATAATATTAAGAGGCGGTGCATGGACTTCATTTTCATCCTATCTGCAATCCGGGTATCGTCTGGGTGTAAGCATAACTGACGAGGCACCCAACGGAGGCTTTCGTCTTTCAAGACCAGCGCCAGTTGTTGAACCTGTTACCATCGATATGGTGCCGGTGGGCAATGCAGGCAATTTAGCTGACAGCACTGGTTTTGGCGGTGTGGCTTATAATTATTCGATTGCCAAATATGATGTGACAATTGGACAATATACTGCTTTTCTAAATGCCATCGCTTCATCAGATCCCAACGGGCTTTATAACCCGAAAATGGCAACGGATTTTAATATTTCTGGTATCAATCGAGCAGGCACTTCTGGAAGTTATTCCTATAGCGTTATGAATAATGATGGGAACAGTTCCAATAGGCCGATTGCCTATGTAAGTTGGTTTGATTCAGCTCGCTTTGCTAACTGGATGGCCAACGGGCAGCCAACAGGTGGTCAAAATAGCAGAACAACCGAAAACGGGGCTTATAATCTCACACAGTCCACCGACGGTACTGCGGTTGCTAGGAACGTAACCAATCCGAACACCGGCGCTACTCCTACTTTTTTCATCCCTTCCGAAGATGAATGGTATAAATCATCCTACTATTCGCCCATCAAAAATGGCGTCAACTCGCCTGGCTATTATGTCTACCCAACACAAACGGATGCAATGCCAACGAACATCGTAAGTTCCACTGGCACCAATAATGCAAATTACATTCAGGGAGTCCTTTATTCTGTAACACAGGTAGCAACTTATTATCCAACTCAGAACTACATCAGCGATGTAAATTCGTTTGCGGGAAGTCCATCCTTTTATGGCACATTAAGTCAGGGTGGCATTCTTTACCAATGGAATGATTTAAACGGAACGCCTTCATTATTCCGGGGGCTTCGTGGTGGATTCTGGGCGGGCGGACCCATCACCCTTCAAAAATCATGTTATAGCAATGTTGTTGCACTGCGCGAAGATAACGATGTGGGTTTTCGTCTTTCAACAATTACTGGTAATACTCCAACGCCAACCCCTGTTATCGTGCCATTCCCCTTGGTTACAGGAATTTCATCTTCTTCAGGTGGATCCAGCACGGTCAACATAACCAATCCAAGCACCGGCGTACCTATCAAAACTATTGTTCCTTTTCCAGGATTCACTGGTGAGATTCATGTGACCTCTGGGGATTTTAACAACGATGGTTTTGCTGATGTGGTTGCTGCTGCAGGGCCAGGTGGTGGCCCGGCCATCGCAATTATTGATTCCCAAACAGGCGCTACCATTAAATCATTCTTCGCTTTTGATCCTAATTTCACCGGTGGCGTTTTCATCGCAGCTCGTGATGTGAACGGCGATGGCATCTTAGACATCATTGCAGGCGCAGGCGCAGGCGGTGGGCCAGAAGTTCGTGTCTTCAATGGGGTAAACTTCTCCGTCCTTACTTCCTTCTTTGCTTATTCCGCTAATTTCAAAGGCGGGGTTACTGTCGCGGCTCTCGATTTCAATGGTGATGGAACTCTTGATATTGTCACCGGTGCTGGCCCAGGCGCCGCCCCCCATGTCAAAATTTTTGATGGCAAAACAAACGCTGTAATCAGCCAATGGTATGCATTCCCAGTAACATTCACCGGCGGCGTATTCGTCGCAGCAGGCGATATAGGAAACAATGGCACCCTCGAAGTTATCACCGGCGCTGGCGCTGGTGGAGCACCCGTCGTTGCAGTCTGGAACCCATTCACCGGAACCCTCCTTTCACAGTTCATGGCCTACGCAGAAGACTTTACAGGCGGTGTTCGTGTTGGCGTTAGCGATGGCAACTTCGATGGGATTCTTGATTTGATTACCGGCGCTGGCCTAGGCGGTGGTCCACAAGTCAATGGCTTTAACTTCCCTGATTTGGACTTGCTATTCTCTTTCTTTAGTGGCGACCCCACCAACACCAATGGCGTCTTCGTGGGCTAACGGCAGGGTTACAAGATAACAAAACAGAGACCCATGGAGCGCAGTCCATGGGCCTCTTTTATTCAAACACACATTTAAACATTGACTCGCGGTCTTAGCGTCTTCGCGGTAAAAATGCTTTGCTTCTTTTAAAAACCTTCGCTTGCACTTCAGGCTTGTAAAGATATGCAATAAAAAGTTGTATACGCCTGCGCAAGGTAGCATCCGTCGCTCACGCATCCGGCTCTAAATGATGTGTTTCTTTTCCGTGTCTCTGCTTCTGTCTTTTCCGTGTTTTTCCGTGTTCGTCCGTGGCTATGCTTAATGCTTATGCTTATTCTTCCTTCCGTGTCTAATCTTCTGCTTATGCTTATTCTTCCTTCCGTGAAATTCCGTGTTAATCCGTGGCTAATGTTTCTTCTTTCTGCTTCTTCCCTCCGTGGCAAATGCTTCTGCTTATGCTTTCTCACCCAACTCCACCACTTTTATTTATTGCGATCAATGCCCATCCACTGCAACTACTCCATTTTGATCTACCTTAAAACGATGGTTCTGATTAAGCTTTGCATGACCAACAATTAAGGTGAACTCCTGCAGGAAGCAATGGGTAAGAATCAGTCGGGAAATTTTGAATCATTCAAAAGCCATGAAATGAAATCATGGTTCTTGATGATGTTGCTATTATGTTTTTTTGGGTTGCTGTATTTTGTTCAACTTGGTGGCAGGGCTTTGTGGTCCGAAGAATTGCGCTGGGCCCAGATCCCTCGCGAAATGTTGCAAAGCAAACAGTATTTTCTCCCCACCATCAATGGCAATACCTATTACGATAAACCCCTTGCTTCTTACTGGCTCGTAATTTTTTCCTCTTGGTGTACGGGTGCGATGGACGAACTGGCATGCAGGTTGCCCAGTGCAATATCCGGCATGATCAGCGTTTTGTTTACCATGCTGATAGCGTTGCGGCTTTATGATCAAAAAACTGCGATCTATTCGGGCATCATCTTGGGCACCAGTTACAGCTTTGTTTTTTTCTCACGCCATGCTTCGACAGATCTTGAAAACATCGCGGGCATCTTGATTGCGTTATACATTTTTCTTCTCTATGAAAAAAAACCTCAAGGCTGGTGGGTGCTGGGCTTCTGGCTCATGATGGCTTTAACTTCATTAACCAAGGGTCTGCTTGGGTTCGCATTGCCTTTGCTTGTTGCAGGAGTATACAGCCTGGCACAAAATCGGGTGATGATTTTATCCGCATCCAAACCCTCTTTGATTATCGTCAATTGCTTTAAGGCAAATGCGTGGTTGTTTCAATGGCGTACTTTGATAGCATTGCCAATTGCAATTCTGGTGTACCTTGCTCCCTTTTTAATTTCGCTGGCATGGTTTGGGAATGGCGAAGGGTTGAGCATGGTCTGGCGTGAAAACATCAGGCGGTTTTATAACCCAGTGAATCATATCGGGCCGATCTATCTTTACTTTGGTGTGATCTTCACTTTGCTTGCGCCTTGGTCTTTATTTTTGCCCGCAGCTTTGGTTCAAGCGTTTTCAAAACCCAAGGGGGGATTGAAGGATATGCAGTCTGATCTGTTTGCAATGGTGTACTTCATCTCGATGTTTATTTTTTTCACCCTGGCAAGTTCGCGAAGAAGTTATTATCTGCTGCCTGTGTTGCCTGGTGCTGCAATATTGATTGCATCGTTGTTTGCAACAGAGTATTCGAAGTTAAATAAGTGGGCTGGATTTTTGTTTAAGGCGAGTTCTTATTTGTTGTTAGGGGTTGTTGCAAGCATGTTGGTTTTGTTGGTGCCTGCTGAAAACATTCTACCCCACCCTTGGAATACTTTGCCCCAGTTGCCTTACGGGTTGATTTTTGGATTGATGGCAATATCGACGCTTGCAATCGGATATTGGGCGGCACGCAGAAAAGAAATGAATGCATGGTTCTTATGTAGCGGATGGTTTGCATCGTTTCTGATGGTTTACCTTTTTCAAGGTTTTTTCCCAGCAGCAGAGGCTTATCGAACCCAGAAGGAATTCCTTAAACAAGTTCAGGCGTTTGCCGTTTCGAACCCAGGTGGGTTGTGTTTGTATAAAACTCGAGAAGCTGTGTTTTATCTTGGTAATAAAACCCCCATGCCCGAGTTTCACTCTGAAGAAAAATTAATGGAATCGTACAAGAATGGCGGATCCCGCTGGGCGTTAATGAAAAAACGCGACACCCTTTCCCCGATATTTGGTAGGTGTGTTGTGCTTGAGGAAACTAATTTTCCTTGGGAAGGTGCTCAGGCAAAAGTAAAACTTGCATTGGTTGACCTCGCTGGGAAAAAAACCAAATCGCAGGTGGTTGCTACTTCACTTCAAGATTAATCAGACGATATATTGTTTGAAGCTTGCCCGGCTTGCAAAGGTAGGTTGAAATTTCCTTTATTGCCCTTGGCGAAAAAGTTATCGCTAAGCATTACTTTCTTAGATTTTTCATCCACATCTACAGAGGTGATGAAATCAGCTTGTTCTTTTCCAGATGTAAAAAGGCAACCGCTCACCCGAACCGTGGAGCTGTGGTTTAAAAGAATCCCTCGTTTTCGTACCTGATGAAACTGGCAGGAAGATATTTGAACATTGGTGGAATCGGTTATCGCCATGCTGGCTTCGACTTGGATTTCTGCAGGCCTTGTATGCTGCACTATGTTGCCTGTGAATTGCAGATTTCTGCACCCAGAGACTACGATGGCATCGGTGGAATTTCCTTTATATTCTGGGTTATGATCAATGCTGTTGGAACCGATCACGAGGTGTTCGGAATCCTCTAATAAAAGTGAATGATGATACCCGCTGTAAATGCTGTTACCCGAAATAACGACACTTCGTCCTGCATTGATGTGGATTGCGGTTTCTTGGCTGCCGATCAGATTTCCTGAAATTGCCAATAAGCCCACAGCGTTGGGGTTATCTTTTCCAACACCTAGGAAGCGGATATTTGCACCACCTGGGCTGCCCTTTGCTTGAATGGTGTTGCCTGAAATAGTTCCTTCGCGCACGGTACCTTTTCTGCAGTCGAAAAGGATATCGTTGCAATCGGATCCGAGTGGGTCGAAATTATATTCGATATCGTTGCCAACAATTTGAATATTGCGGATTTCGCTTTCTCGAACAACAATACCACCCCGTTTGCAATAACTGATGTGATTGCCTGTGATATTGATTTGATGAAGGTTGATTTTATCCATGAAAATGCCAATGCCTGAGTTGTCGAAAATATGGCAATCAGAAACAATCACATTGCGATCGCGAATGCGGAGATGAAGAGCGTTTCTGCATTTTCTAATCAAAAGACTTTTGAAGGTGGGTTGCATGGAACCTTCGCAGGAAATCCCATCGGCTTCCGGATGATCCCCTGTGATTTCAAGATCTTGAAAAAGGGGCATTCTTTCTTTGAGCCATAAGTTATTGGAGATATGTTCAGGCAGTGCGGATTTTTGATGGGTACCAATGATTTGAAATGCAGGCCCTGCCCCTCTCATTAAAACCCGTGCGGTTCCGCCTTCTGAACGAAATCCATGGGGCCCGGTGTTGCCTAGCATTATCCGAATGGGTTTGGTGATCAGGTAAGATCCTTTGGGGAACAAAATATCTCCCCCGGATTTTTCGACCGCATGTTGAATTGCAATGGTATCATCTGAAATCCCATCGCCCTTAGCGCCAAAATCAATTACAGATCCCATTGCGATTAAGCTCCTTGTTGTTTAAAAATAATAGTTGCAGTTTAACATGAAGGGGCTAGAGCTTATAACCCTCAATATTACTATTACCCTTATAATTTATGGTTTTAGGGGGTTGGTTTTTGCTGATTATGAAAAGGCCAACAGGCTTAACACCCGGCTTGGTCGGGTTATTCCATTTCTTAACAGCACAACGTGAAAAAATGAGTTAGAATTATTAAAGGTCAGGTCTTTCGAATGCCGGGGTATTCTTTGAACAGAATCTTTACAATTCTGGTGCTAATTATTGCAGTAGCTAATGCAGGGGCTCAAGATCCGCCCACACCCGTTCCAGCAAAGAATATCGAAAAAGCAAAAGCAACAAGTAATACAGGATCGGATAATAAGGGCGCTTCTTTTTGGCAGGCGCCTGCGGGTGCGATTATGGTGCTTTGTGAACAAGCAGCAGATAGCCTTAGGCTATTGCCCAAAATGGTGGTGCTGCCCCCTGAGAAATATCAAGAGTTGTTGGATGAACTATTAAAGCTTAAGGAACAGCAGGTTGAAATAAAGCCCCTGCCCCCTAGTTCGGTTCTTATCAATGGGAAAGTGGAGTCCAACCTTGCTAAGTTGAAAATACGGTTTTCATTTCAAACAGAAAAACCTGGCATGAACATTTTGCTTGGTTGTGGTTTAGGCCAAGCAAGTTCTGCTTTGATGGATGGCAAAATCCCCCTCCTTAAAAAGACCTTGGAAGGTTTTGTCGTTTTTGTTGAAACCCCAGGCGCTCATGATCTTGATCTCGATTTATTGGTCACCATCAAGAATCAAGGCGAAAACCAGTCTTTCGAATTGGATATGCCAGGCGCTGCTATTACCCAGCTTGAACTCGACATGCCTTCTGGAACAGTTAAACCAAAAATCAGCAGCAAGAACAATCAAGAGCCTCTGGTGTTTTTTAAGGGTAATCGGCTGAGCGCAACCTTGGGACCCTTGACCATGATTCAAACGATATGGAAATCATCGCAGCGGGATTCCCAACCCAAGGCGCTTACTTCGGAAACAAACATTCTGGTTCGTATGGATGATAAACTTCTGAATGCACGGGCGGAAATTAAAATCGGCGCACTAGGCGGTAGGCTTGATGTGCTTGACCTAGTTGTTCCGGTGGGAAGTGAAGTAAGGCCATTTAGCCCTGCAGATGAAGCTCGCATTCTTAGCATCGAAAAAAATGATCAGAAGTTTGCTGGTTACAGAAAAATCAAACTTAATGATAATAGTAGTGAACCCCTAAAGCTTGTGGTGGAAAGCCAAGCGGCTATTCCAGCCAATGGTGGGCAATTACCTATAGGCCCCTACCTTCTTACAAGCGCTATCAGGCAGACAGGCGTAATTCTTTTAAGTAACCATGGTAGTGATCTTAAAGTCAGTAATCAGCCCAGGGGAGAAATCATCAGTCAGGAAGTTAGCGCTCAAGATAAACAACGGGACCCGAATGTTTTTGCATCGTTTCGATATTGGAATCATCCTGTTCATGAAAAGCCCGGGGCGTTCACCGGGGTGAATTCGCTTTCGTTGCTTGACTTGCAATTGGATTTGATTCGTGGGGTATTGGAAGTAAAAACAGTTCACACGGTTCGCCTAGCAAGAAAAGAAAACAATCAATGGTATTGGAATATCACAACAAATTTTGATTGCACCCCGGTTCGAACTGGTTCTGACAAAGTTGAAATCCGAATCCCGACTGGGATGGTTTATGATGAAAATAAAGGTCCGATACCAGCTAATATCATCCGAGATGTCGCGTTTGATGTGAAATCAGGGAAGATGATGGTTCAATTTTCTCAGGAATTGCTCAACCCTTTTCAGTTTTCGTTAGATTTTCACGAAGCATTTACGCCTGAAGAAACTTCCCAAATTTCCCTGCCCTTCCCGATGCTGGTACGAGACAGAGGCGTGCAAATCAGTTTGGTTACCCCTGATGATTTTCATTTGTTGACTAGTGAAAAACTTAATACTTCATTTGAGCTTTTAAGCCATGAAACGCACAAGCAGGTTTGGAAATCTGAAAAGTTTAGTCAGAAAATTGATGCAATCCTTAAGCCTGCAGATGATAAAACCCAAGTCAGGCAAACCATTGATGTTCAACTCAAGGGTGCAATTGCACTTGGAAAACAGCAAATGCATCTGCGATTTTTGGCCAGAGTTCCTACGATGGTGGAAATTAGCGTGCCCAAGGAAATAGCTGAAAATTTAAGGCTATTAAAGGGCGGGCGAATTGAAGCGCTAGACGATAAAACTGGAATTTTGGCTGTCGCCCTTACCGGTGCCAATAAAGAAACTGACTTAGAATTTGATTATGAATTCCCGATATCGCAGGAAGCCAAGAACTTGCAACTACCTTTTTTATCGATTCTTAATTCCAAGCAAGATTCCGTATTTCAGATATGGGCAAAACCAGGCGTGGTTATCACTACCAAAAACAACGCATGGAAAGAACATCCATTGGAAGCAGTTGCGAAAAATATCCGTCTGCCCAATGCTTCTTTCCGAGGTGAAAAAACTTCCAGCGCTTTAGAGATAGATTTATCTTCCGGGTTGGGTGAAGTTACCGGGATCCAAAAAATACTTGCTCGTGCAAAGCTTGAACAAAATCAAATTGTATACCGAGTGAGTTACCATTATAAAAATTCGATTGATCAAGTGATTGATTTTTCCATGCCCTCTAATTTTCAAGGTGCGAAACTCTCCATCAATAACTTGATTTGCAATTGGCAATATGTAACCCAAGGTCGAAACCTTACACGGGTCACTCTCCCAAAAAACATCCAAGATAAACCTTTTATTTTGGAATGGGAATATATAGTCGCAAGGCCCCAGGGGATTTTGTCCTCTTTCCAAAACACCTTGGTCATTCCCTTAGTTGCCAATCAGGATTTTAGCGTAAATTGGTGGATCAGACTGCCTTCAAGTCGAATTGCTTTATTGCCTGAACCAACTTATGAAACAACAAAACAATGGCACTGGACTAATTTTTTCTTCGCATTAGATACGACAATTGTTCCAGTGGAATATGAAGGCGTGCCCCAAGCCGATATCAGTTCTGGAGATTCGATTCTTGCTTCTTCTGATTTGCTTATTTTCAATTCTCCTCAATCTTCCCTTACTCTTGTGCATACTCCTAGGATTGCATTGCAATTGCTGTTATCCCTAATTGCGTTTTCTCTGCTATTTTATTCTTTTTATAACACGAAAATAAAAAATTGGATGGTTACTAATGTGGCTTGGCTTGGATTTTTTATGGTGGTGTTGGCAGCGATAATCTTTGCGCTTTTCCCGATGCTTGCTTCGAGAATTTTCTTGGGCATTCAGCCTGTACTTTATGCTTTGATTATTGGTGGCAGCTTAATTCAAATTCGAAAATTGCTTTTAGCTTATCAGGCAGCGAATCTTGCTTCGTTCAGCAGAACTAAAGGATCTTTATCGACGATCCAACCGAATTATAAAAAACCACAATTCGGAAACGCCCAACAACCTGTTCCAAAAGATACCAATGAAGCAACAGGGTATTGGGTGCGTCCTGATCCTTCCATACCTAGTAATAACACCTCGAACCTGCGTTCTAGCAAGGCAACTTTGGTGCAAGATGTTCTGCCAGATTAATAGAGGAAAAATCATGCAAGCTGGGAGAATTACTCGCTGCATGACATGTGCCATGTTTATTCTGGCGTATCTTGTGATGGTGTTGCCTAGCAGTAGCCAAGATAATAATTCATTGGATCGAATCATAAGCCCGCAATTTCGAATTGTGGTGGTGCCCCCCGGGAAAAATGCGAAGTTTCTTGAAAAAAATGTTCGTGAAGCTTTTGTTCCTATACCTGCCTCAGAATTCGAGAAACTAAGGAAAACTGCAACGCCTAAC
The DNA here is from genome assembly GCA_026692965.1 of Planctomycetota bacterium. Taxonomy (GTDB): domain Bacteria; phylum Planctomycetota; class Planctomycetia; order Gemmatales; family Gemmataceae; genus UBA969. The sequence goes on along the minus strand of JAPLNF010000141.1, from coordinate 11,988 downwards.
TCCCAACTTTCATTTATTCCAGCATTAACCCAGGCTAGTTATCAGGGAGAATGGAAAGATAATGGTATCGTTGGGAAGGCGAACTGGGTTTTTAATTCCAGTTCGAAAAATCAAACCTATTTCCCCATTGCACCCCTTAACATTGCTATTAAGAAAGCTTCTTGGAAAGATAAAGAAGCCCTGCTGGGGGACTTTATTCCAGGTACTACCTCGCTTCTTATTCCCGAAAATAATGAATCCGCTTGTGATCTAGAATGGTCCCTGAAAACCGAACAGTTGCCCGATGGGCATCATGTTTTACTTCGTATTCCACAGGCTTCTTTGCAATCTTTTGAACTTGCGATTCCGTTCAATTGGAATTTTATCCTCATTTCGAAAGGTTCTGTTGAAACCTATTCTCCCGTACCCAACAGCATCAAAAAAGTTTTGAAGATAATTGCCAGTGGAGAAACAAAAATTGAATTGTTACTTCAGGATCCTGCAATGCATGGCAGGTTTGATGGCTTGCGTATTGAGAAACTTCAGGCAAGCCATGAGATAGTTCCTGAAGCCACCTATTCTGAATTTGTATTTTCGTTTGAAGGTCTTACGAATGGGTCAAAAATTCTTGAGTTCGAATATTCAGAAAGCTTGAAGATTCTTGAGGTGTTATCAGATCAGGTTGAGAGTTGGAAAATACTTGTTAAGGATAATACACAAGTTTTAGAAGTCGTGTTACATAACAATTTATGTCGACCCGACAAAATTGTGATCAAAACCCTTGGCTCATCCATAGTTAAAAAATCATCGCTCTGGAAAACACCTTGGGTACGGTTTAATAACCTTCCCTCCTATCGTGAAGAAATTACCATCCTTGCGGGTGCGGAAATTAGATTTGAAGATCTGATCATGGGCGATTTTTTGCTTGCTGATACGCGCAGCAAACAATTGCAAAATTCAGCACTCAGGTTAGTTGGGGGTGGGTTGACTTCGCGAAAAAATTTGACATACCCCTCTATTCGGGTTTCGGTTGGCGGTGCCCAGTTCCGCACCCAACAAGAACTTTTATTCCAACCCACCATTTCTGGTGCATCATTGCAATCCACCATTTCTTATTTTCTTTTGAACGGTTCAATTTCTTCTTTGTTGGTGCAGTTGCCTGCTGGGTGGGGAGTCGAGCAATTGTCTCTTAATGCAGATACACATATCAAAGATTGGTCGGTTTTACAAAATCAGGGAAAGCAATTACTTAGGATAGAATTGGAAAATCCACTGATTCCTAGCAATTCCAAAAGCTTGGACCAAAATAAAACACGACCACCCACTCTTTCTATTCGAATGGCCCCTGATACTAAAAGTAAAAAGACAAATCTCTGGGGATTCCCATCAGTATTACCTTTGAATTCCATGTTGAATGAAGGCTTTTTTGCAATTCAATACGAAGCTTCATCATATCAATCAAAATTGAAATCAGATCTGATTGAAATTGATGGCCAAAGTGAGTTACAGTCTTTCAAACAGCCCTACAATCACTTGTTCAAATTTATTGAGAATTTCCCTGTAGGAAGTATCGAACTAATCCCACTCACAGGTGTTTCAATCCTACGGTGCAATTCCACAATTTTGATGCAGACAGATAAATTTGATACCAAGCTAGATATTTTGTTGGGCTCTGAAAATGGTCTGGTTGATAAATTTGATCTTCTTCTTCCTAGGGGCGAGAATCCTGAAAATTGGAAATGGATTTCCCCTAATCGCAATATTACTTTTAAGAAGATTGAAAAAATCAATGCTTTTGAAATTGCCAATATCGTGGCAGGCTTAAATCCACTTCCCGGAATATCTCTTTATAATCTTTCTGCGATTTTTCCACTTTCAGAACGCTGGCGTTTTCATCTTTTCCAACCTTTAAATTCAAAAGAAGCTATCAATTTCAATGCCACTTTTACAACGCTTCTTCCCAAGGACCAATCTGAAATACCTTTGATTTGTTTTCCTTCTGACCAACGTTTTGAAGCGACCCTTCAGATTGAATCCCCTAAAAGCAGAACAATTGATTTTCGTTATAAAGGTTTGAAATCTCTTCCCTCCACTAAACCCAAGTTCAAAAACTTTGTATATGACTCTTCATTTCCTTCGCTTACGATTAAATCTTTTCCTCAAACTGATTCTACCCCTTATGGAATCATTGAGCAGGCGAGCCTTGAAAAATCATTCCATGCAAATGGTAGAATTCAAAATGAACTAAAAATTACCATCAAAGAATGGGACAACGATTTTTTCGATATTACTTTGCCTGTGAAATCTGATGTAAAAGAAATTAGAATTAACAATAAAATCGTGTCCAATTTTATTTTTAATGAGAACCAACTCCGGATTCCCTACCTTACAACTTCGATTATCAATCCATCGTTTACCCAGCTCGTTATTAGTTATCAAGAAGATGCGCCCAAAGGTTGGTTGTGGAAAACAATTGATTGCAATTATCCTGAATTACCTGTTTCGCCCTTAGATAATAATATTATTTGGGTCATTCCCCCGGGCATGGAGCCAATTACCTTTTCAAATACTAAACGAAGATTAGGGAATGTAGGTGGTGAAGAAAAACCGGAAGGGGCTCTGGGTTATTTATTCCCGCTGAATTATTTACTTGGTTCCAATCCTTTGATTTATGAAAATCACAATGATGCTAATGTTTTGTTAAACACTATTTTGCAACAAAAACCAGTATTGAATTCAGGCGACTCGGGAAAATTTAATGAACTTGTAAAATCGTTGCAGTTGTACCTGATTAAAAATAATTATTCGCTTGTGCTTGATCAAGGTTGTACCGAAATAGCAAATCTTAACTCGACAAGCAATTTGCCTGATATTTCCAAAACTATTGCAGAAAATCTTAATATTCTTGGCTTAGAATTAGTTCCAATTTCTAATGTTGTTCTTTTGACTAGCAGTAAAAATGGCGCCGTTTTTGTTGAAAATAAATCTGCTGCTTTTACTATTTCTATCATCTTGCAGGAAGCTTTAAACCAAGGCATAGATAAATCTAAACGCTATGTCTCTGCATGGAAATGGCTTCTTGATTTTCCCCATTCCGTTAAGGTGTCATCATCCTTTTCGCCCATGGAAATATCAAATGGGCCTAAGAGAATTCGTTGGCAGTTGTTCCAAGAAAAAGAAACTCTTACCTTGGTTGATTCTCATCACATTCAAGTTGTGGGATTGTTAATCGGATTTTTTCTTATGGTATTTATTGCTAATAAAAATATTCCCTACATGATTAATATTGAACCTGCACTCGCATTATTCACAGGGTTGTCTCTGGGTTGGTTACCATTGCCCTTATTGCCTCTTGTTTGGTGGTTCATTTTCGCATGGTGTATTAAAAAGGTGGGACAATATTTTATATTTATTGCAACCCCTTCTATCGCAATTTCTTCGAAATCGATAACGCCATCCTTGGTTAAAACGACTTATGTATTCTTAGGAATAATTTTCTTTTACAATACACTTATTGCGCAAACCCCCGTCATTTTTGATGTGTACCTACTTGTAGAACCAGATTCTTCTGCAAAGGAAGCTACCTACCTTGTACCCGAAGCACTGATTAAACAATTCAAAGATAGCAAACTTCAAAGCACAGACGGAAAAGCGTTTATCACCAAAGCGCAATATGAGGGATCAGTTCTTAATAATAGCATTGACTTCAAAGTAATTTGGAATGTTCATTGTACTGGGTTTTCTAACTTGGAGATTCCTGTTTCTGGAGGTTGGCTCACCGACAAAATGTTTTTGAATGATCTGCCGGCTTATCCGGTTACTAAAGCAAATGGAAGTTTAATTTTGCCAATCCCTAAAAAGGGTGATTATGTTTTGAAGGCTGAATTTAAAGTTGGTGTTTCTGAAAAACTTGCTGAACGAACTGCCACGTTTAGGCTTCCTGCATCGCCCATTAATTTTTTTCAATGCGCGCTACCAGAAAATGTAGAGCAACCATCACTTGCAGGAAGTTTAGGCGCATCTTTGGTCGTTCGATCTGGAAAATCAACTCGGTTAAATGCTGACCTAGGGAAAGTTTTGGGCCCTCTTAATTTAAAGTGGAGTAACGGGCCTTTACCTCCAAAATCTAAGCCTTCAATTAAAGAGGCCTATATCTGGGATATCTCTCTTGATTCAAGTAGAATGCAAGCTTTCTGGGATTTGCAAATTCCGGAAGCGGGAACTGATTTCTTCGAAATTGACCTGCCACCGAATTTACTTCCATCCACTCTTAATCCCATTGTTCGACAAGGCCAAACTCCTGTTGCCTTGATCAATTGGAATTTAAAACCAACTCCTATTGGTCAAAGGTTTACTCTTAATTTTTCTAGAAGAATTTCAGGGAACATTCAGATTAGTGCGTTTTTTATCCCAATGAATGGTATGGCAACACGCTGGCAAGTTCCAGTTCCTACCCCGGTTGGAGTTTTTATAGAGGGTGGCAGTTTTCTTGCATACAAATCTTTAAATTGTAATACCACTAGACAGGTTTTACCTCTAAGATTGACCGGGATTAGTAGCAAAAATTTTGCTCCATTTTGGCCTGAAACTGAGAAACCCGAACCAGAGTCCCTTGCTTTTGCTTATTCCTTTCGCAGAGAACCCAATAATCCTCCTGTGCTTACCTTGGATATATCTCCTTTACATTTTAAATTTGATGCGACTCAATTGATCAAAGGCCATTTTCAATCCAAGTCCAGCCAGTTTTCAATTAACGCATCACTAAAAAGTATTCTTCCTGATATTTTATTTGTGGAATGGCAAGTTGATGGCCAGGCTAAATACATAGTTACTAAACTCGTAGGCGATGGAATTCAATCTTGGGCACAAAATGGAACTAAAGTGATAATATGGCTGGATAAACCTGCTAAAGAAGTTTCTTTTGTTGCTGAAATTTTAGCCACTGCATTAGAAAGTAACAGCTCTCCCATTATTGAAGTTCCAAGGTCTAACTTTCTTTTTGCGACGAAAACAACCACTAATATTGTTTTATCACACGATACGAATATTAATTTGAAACCAATTAATTTCAAAGGATTTAGTGATACCTCTGATCCCTTGGCCCTAATTTCGAATGAAAAAAACTATCAGGCTCAATTTGAAATCAAACCTTCCTTATCTTCAGGCGTTGCAAACATACTTCTGTGGTTTGACCAAAAAGATGGAATTACCAGAGCTAAGCTTGATATAGAAATAAATAGGACAAATAATGATGTCCCAATTTATGAATTTTCTATCAGGGGTTGGGAGGATGAAGATTTAAAATTCGAATTGCCACCCGATATCAAATTAGAGCCCTTGAGCAAGCAGGAAAATATTCGGAAGTGGTCTTTGATCATTCCAGAATCCCAAAAGAAAGGGCTCATTAATTTTAGTATTTCTTGCGATGTTAGTAAGTCATTGTCAAATGGCACAATTCAAATTCCGATGTGGAATTTGAAAGGTGTCGAATCAGTAAATTCATGGATAGGCGTTTCTAATGAAGTATTAAGCATGGAAAATATGCAAGGATTGGCAAAAGTTGCAAATGGGATTGTTGTTGCGGAAATTCCGATGTTAAGGAAAAAAATTGGTAATAGTTCATCAGACTTCTACAAGGTAAATGCAAAAACTTGGAACCTTAATGTCCGCTTGAGTAATCAAAAATTTAATACTGAAGAATCACCCATCGTTATCCATAATATCATACATGGTGAAGCCCAGAAAAATGGTTCAATCAAGGGATCATCAGTGTTCTGGGTTTATTTTCCAGTTCCTGGGTCATTCAAGGTTTTGTTACCTAAACCATCAGAATTTATCTCTTGTCATTTGGATGAATCCCTTATTTATCCTGAAAATGTTGGGGAAGACCAAATGTATGTTTTCAAATCATCCAAGGTGGGGTTTCAAAAATTGAAGATTTCATTTCAACTTTTAAAGAGTGATTTGCTTTGGGCTGATTTCTTGAATAAAACACCTGTATATAATTCCAAGGTACGTTTTGGAAAAACAGTGATAGTCGGAACGCAGCCTTATCAATCTTGGAAAGTGGAATCATCTGCTTTATATGTGCAAGAACTTGCAGCCATGGAATATCTTGCAAAGTCTTTGTTGGACATTTCAAAAAACAGAGCAAAAGAAGCAGGAATACGATTGCAGGATTTATCAAACTTACAACCAATTCAGGATCTGTTTTTTCAAATTATAGCAAGGGCAAAAGTCTTGGATTCACTTACCGAAAACGGAATGGAATTTCTGAATTGGACGGAAGAACTTTTGCTAAAAAACAGGGAATCTGCAATTGAATTTAATTATCAGGCAATTGTTGCAAAAGCTGAGCTTAATGCAGATAAAAAATCCTTTAATGATATATCAAATTTAACTAATAGCATATTTAACCCAAAAATAGTTGAATTATTAGCAAGTGAAACCGTGCCAGATTTAACCATGATTTTAAGGCGAGGTCCGGGGTTTCTCAATGCTACTTGGGGGTCTGCTATTTGGGTTGGGTTGATTATTTCAATTTATTATTTTAGTTCTTTAAGTAAGTTTCATAAAATATTAGCAATAACATGGCCTGAGCAGTTTTTATTAGGGGGCATTTGTTTATATTTGTTTCTTGGGTTAACTATCATAGTATTGATATGCTTTATTTTAGGTGTACTAGGCAGGATTTTTGTTTTGCTCTTTTTTAGAAAGTTGTTCATTCAAAGTCTGCAATTAAGTTAAACGAAAGTAATTTGATGATTGATTTTAATAGTTCACAAAATTCGGGTTTAGATTTAGGAATAGCCGATGGCAACATTGCGATGCTGCAATGGAATCAGGAAGAATCACAACAAAATTATTGTTCTGAGGATTTTTTCAATCAGCTTTTAAAGATGCTGGTTTCTTTACAGAAAAGAGCAGATCTTAAGGGGCTTATTTTCACCAGTTCCAAGGATGATTGTTTTTTTTGCGATTATTCTTGGAATGAAATCCGGGCTAAAAATAACAACCCAGGATATGAAGTCAATTTATTAAACACTGCGAACGACTGCTTGAATTTGCTTGAAGCAATGCCTTTCCCTACCGTAGTGGGTGTCAATGGGCCATGCGTTGGGAGTGGGGTTGAGTTTATCTTGGCTTTTGATTATCGGATTGGTTGCGATAATCGTGTCACTAGTTTTAGCTTGCCTGGAATTAATATGGGCATTCCCCCTGTGTTGGGGACTGCATCCCGATTGCCTCGGATTTGTGGTATTGATAACGCGTTGGAAATAATCGCCAGCGGATCTACCTATTCTGCTTCGAGCATGATGAATAAAAATGTTCTTGATGAAATGATCAATTCTGATTTTTTAGTAACTAATGCAACTAATTTGGTGAAGAAGCTATTTGTAAGCCAAGCATGGAAAAATCGCAGAATCGCAAAAACTTCTGCATCTCCGATTTCGAATGAACAACTTGAGTTGGTTAAGGTAAAGTTCTTAAGTAAGTCAGTTGTTCAAAATGAGAGCGGGAAAAAAAATGTTATCAATTTTGTTTTAAATTCTTGCACCCGATCCGCTGTTGATTCCCAACCTTCCAATGTTGATGCTTTTGTCGTTGCGTGGAAATCTAATTATGTGAAAAATAGTTTCGCTCTTGAAGAAACACGCAGTGAAATTGTTCATTCAAAACAAATTGGGGAAGCAATCATTCCCAACTATTTGAATAATGTGGGGGTTATTGGTTCCGGGGCCATTGGGCCATCGCTTGCATTGCTGATGGCGAAGCGGGGTGTCCCTTCGCTTTTGGTTGATGTTGCCCCATTTAATTTGGGCTTGGGAACAACTGCAATCATGAAGCAGTTGCATTCCAAATTGCGAATGGCTGCGCTATCCATCGAGGAATTGTTGCAAGTTCTTGGACGGTTAAGCACATCAACAGTTTTGGAATCGATTAAAGACCGCAAGGTAATCCTCGAGGCAATTATTGAAAATGAAGATGCCAAGGTTGAATTATTGCATCAATTGAATTCCATGGTTTCTGAAGGAACAATTGTTTGTTCTAATACTGCGAGTATCCCGTTGAAGAATCTTGCTGCGCAATTCAAGGATCCTAGTAATTTTGCGGGCCTTCATTTTTGCCCGCCATTGATTCACCCCAACATGGTTGAAATAATTCGTACCGATCTTACAAGCGATGAATGCGTTGCTACTTTAGTTGGTTTGTGCATTAAGCTTCAGAAAGTTCCAATCGTGGTGAACGATTCGCCCGGATTTTTAACAAATCGATTGTTGTTGGTTTTATTGAGAGAAACGCAAGAGCTTGTTGTTGAGGGGATGAACCCTTATTCGGTGGATGAAGCTACTATTCGGTTTGGGTTTCCTAAAGGCATTTTTGAATTTTCAGATTTAACCGGAATCGATAATCTTGTTTATCTTAATACGATTATAGACAAGAATTTAGGCAGCCGTTTTCCACCCCCAATCATTAATAAGTGGTTGTTGGAGAAAGCGCGTTTAGGCCAGAAAAACAAGCTTGGGTATTATAAATATTCAGATACGGATGAGAAATCTGAGGACCCTGATTTACTTCAAATGTTGAAAGTTCTTCAAAAGGGTTCGTTAAGTTTGCCTGATGAAGAAATCATGGAGAGGCTTTTGATCATTTTGTTTGTGGAAGCGAATAGGATTCTTGGGGAAAAAGTTGTACCAACCCCTGATATAATTGATTTGGCTTTGAATCTGACCTTGGGTTTCCCTAAGGAATGGGGTGGGATTTTCAAATGGGCTGAAATACAAGGCTGGGATAAAATAATCTTTCTTCTCAACAAATATGCCTATTTGGGTAAGAGGGTTTCTCCCTGTGGTTATTTGACTAATAAAATAAGTGAAAAATCTCCTTATTATTTTTAATAACTCATCATTTTTTAATGCTTCATTTGGTAAGTTCCATTCGATGTAGACTGGTTTTTAGGTTTTGATTACTTTATCAACTGCCTAAGTCTGAAATTCCTACCGTATTTACTAAACAAAGGAATGAGCATGAGTTTGTTCACAAAAATTCGATGTGGCCTATTATTAGCTTTGCCATTAACCGCTATTTCTATTTTTGGTGTTCTTGGTGCACAAGAACCAAAGCGCGATCAAAACAAAAATAATTCTCCAGCAGAACGGCCTGGCCAAGATCGTTCAGGAGTACCCGGGGCCAACAATAATGGACCCCGTGATGAAAATAGAGGCCCCATGCCTGGTATGGGTGGTAAGGGCTTTATGAATCCTATGACGCCTCCAAAGCCTGATAAAGAACTTGAAGCATGGATCAAAGTCCTTGCTGAAAAAATGACTGATCGAAATGATGATATTCGCAATAGTGCAAGAAGAGCATTGGTTAGTATGGGGCCTGCTGCAATGTATTCACTTAAGGAAATGACCGAAAGTAAAGATGCAGCAACAATGGTGGCAGCAAGAAATGTAATGATGGAAATTGGCCGTTCTACAATGCAACAAAATATGATGATGCAACGAGGTGGTATGCCGTTTGGTGGTCCACAAGGAATGCCAGGCATGGGTGGTTGGGGAAAAATGAATCCCCAGGATATGAATAAAAAAGCAGGACCCGTAGGCCCTCCCCGTGAAGGCGATCGTAAAGGTGGCCCCGAGGCAGGTAGGCCTGAAGGTGAACGCAAAGGTAGACCAGAAGGCGATCGTAAAGGTGGCCCAGAAGGTAGACCAGAAGGTGAACGCAAAGCAAATCCTCCCCGTGAAGGTGATCGTGGAGCAAGGCCAGATGCAGGCCCTGAAGCTAAAGAGCGTATTCTTAATGAATTGGACTTAAGCAAGGATGTTCGAGCCAAGGTTGAAGGAATCATTAATTCTCATCAGGAAAAAATTAAGGATGTAATTGCAAAAGGAAGAGAAGCGAATGGCGACCGTGAAAAGATCATGGCCGAAGTTCGTGAACTTCAACAAAACATGGTGAAAAGTCTGAAGGAAGCTATGGGGGAAGAAAAATTTCAAGCATTCATGAAAAATGCGCCCATGTTCAATCGAGGTATAAACCCGCAAGGTCGTGATGCTTCCCGTTAGAAGTAATAAATGATTTTTATTCATCATTTAACCTCATTTGGAAATTGATCCAAGTGAGGTTATTTTTTTATATCAATGATTTGTTTGAAAGAAATTTCGCCTTTGAAATTTTCGACAAGAAGTACAAGCGAAGGGTAGGCCAGAGCCTGAGTTACAAAAGCATCTGTGGCTGGAGCTTGCAATTTCCATAGCACTTGAAGAGAATTATCTGTCGATTGAAATTCTTCGAACACAACTTTAAACCCGCCTGACTTACACTCACCACCTTGAATAATCAGAATCATTTGATTTGCAAAGTTTAACTCCTTAACATTAAGGAGTTGCTTGATTTTAGTATTAGCTTCAGCTTCGGGTAGGTCTAGAAACTTTGAAAGTTCGGCCTCGGTTTTGATAATAATTCCTTGGGGTTTTGTGTCGCCTTTCGGACCGACAGCCTGAGAAATTACCTTGGGGAAAGATCCATCGGCGAGGGCAACACAAGAAAACATAGAAAAAATTAAAATAGTTAATATCAAGCTCATAAGTATTTCTCCCCAAGGGGTACAAAAGATGTTATGTTTGTAAAGTGTTTAACTTTGATGATTCATAATAAAATTTTAGCATAATGAAATTCAACTGGAGAAAGAAATATGTCAGGCGGGAAAAATGTGTTGGGAAAAGACCTTGAAGTTTGTTGCATGTCTCCCAAGACAGGATTTTACCGAAATGGTAAATGCGATACTGGGCCAGGTGACTTTGGAATCCATACTGTTTGTATTCAAGCGACTGCAGAATTTTTAAAATTCAGTAAGGAGAGAGGTAACGATCTTTCTACGCCTGTTCCTGATTGGGCTTTTCCGGGTTTAAAACCAGGTGATTGCTGGTGCCTTTGCGCATCGCGTTGGAAAGAAGCTTACGATGCAGGCTTTGCCCCTAAAGTGAACCTGAACGCAACCCACATTTCCACTTTGGAATTTGCAAGCCTCGAAGAACTCCAAGAATTTGCATTATAATCTTTCTTATCATTCAATAAAAAAGGACACATGAATTTGTTTCATGTGTCCTTTTAGTTTTAGTCAAGCCTTACTTTTTAGGGCCTACAAGTTCGATCAAATTGCCATCTGGATCTTGTATAATCGTCAAATAGAGATCCTTGGCAATTGTCTCAGGAATCATGATGGGGGTTTTAGCAATTGGTTTGACTCCTGCTTTTTTCAGTTGTTCCATGGCTGCAGTGGTATCATTGATGATGATGGTTAAGTAGCGAAACCCAGTTTGGGAATGAATGAATTCATTTTCCGATTTTTTTGGTTTAACGCCCTCAATCTGCATGAGTTTAAGCTTGGTTGCGCCATGCCCTTCTCCCAGAACAAATACCCGGATGCTCAGGGCTTTTTTGGCAGTAAGGCCAGCATCGGCTGCGAAATCAGCAGGGACATCAAACCCTTTGAGTTCTTTAAACCCGATTGCCTCGGTATAAAATTTTGCAGCTTTTTCGATATCTGTTACTACAACCCCAAGATCAATGGTGGCGGAGGCAAAAGCCGATTTTTCTTGTGCCAAAAGCGTAGAGGCATTAGCACCAAAGATTGCACACAACACGAACGCAAGCATTTTCCAACTCTTCATAATCATCCCTTTCGTAAAGTTAAATGAAACAACGATCTTATGATAATTTTATTACCTGTCGCTGTCATTGAGGAAACGCCCTAAGTTTAAAAATTCAATGTTCAGGCTGACAGGTTGGTTGCAAACAAGTTGGCTCAATATTTCGCCCACGACGGAAGCGAATTTAAATCCATGGCCTGAAAACCCAGCGCCCACGATGATATTTGGGTTTTCGGGAAGCGGGCCCACCAGGAAATGCCTGTCAGGCGAAAGCGTATAAATGCAAGTTTTTGCAAGTGGGGAATGCGATTTCGCCAGTGTTGGAATCCTGCGATTCAAAAACACCCGG
>JAPLNF010000140.1 GCA_026692965.1 Planctomycetota bacterium | reverse complement strand
CGCAAAGTCCGCCAAGGCCTGCTCTGCCAATCCAGCATCAGCTTGAGAGTTATGAATCGGTGCAATGGCAAGGGAATCATGTTCAACAGGTTGCATGGTGCAATCCTTTCTAAAGAGTTTGAAGGGCAAGGGAAAAAAGAATTAAGCGTGCACGGTTTGCACTAAAGCGTGTGGCTGCGCAGGGAAGGCACAGCAAGCGTATTCGAGCAAAAGCCATTTTTCGATAATGAGATTAACCTTAATAAGACTAGGTGTGTCTCTTATTTCTTGAGAGGTTGGGCTGCGCGCAATCAGGGGCAGAAAACCAATCGATTTCCCTGCTAATAGCCCTGTTTGAACAAGGGCGAATATCTGATCAGGTATCCAAGGGAGATTTTGCGGGAATGATTCAGGCATTGTTGGGTAGACAGTTTTCGCTTTGATCCCTTTGAAGCCTGATTCTGCGCTGGGCTTCCTCCAGGCAGAAAGGCCCACCGGTGCCAACTCGTAATTGTGGTTGAGCGTCACCACGGGGTTGGCACCAAAAAGCGAATCGTCCATGCCGTTGGCTAGAACGATGTCGCCGCTCCTATCGATCGATTCTTCACTGATCCAAGAAACATCATATCTTTCGGTGTTCGAGGCATCCAATGATTGATTGAGAGAAACCTTGGTTGCAAGGGATGTGCGTTTGAGGGTGTAGATGGGATCTCTGGGCAGAGATTTTACAATGGCTTCTAATCGATAGGCGAGGTGATCGGGTAATGGAATGTTGAAGGGGCCGTGTGCATGTGCCATTTTCGATTCCTCTGGTTGAGTAGATTTTTTTAATGTAGATCAGTTAAGTGCGATGGGTGCAGGGGAGTTTTTAATAAAAGGTAAAGTTTTTGTTTATCGTTCGTAGCCTTTACAGCCGCAGGAAAATCTAGGGCCACGCCTGCGCATGATTGCGATGAGGGGAAAACTGCAAACAGGACAGCGAACGGTTGTCAGGGGATCGATCTCACCCGAAAATAAAGTAGCTTCTTTGGGAAGTGGTTTGGTGTTCCAGAAGATGTTGGTGTCTGGGTTGGAATTATCTTGGTGTGGTTTCATATAGGTGTGGCTTTCTAAAGTAAAGGATAAATCAGATGGTGAAAAGTGGATTTTGGAGTTTTGCTTTTTGAGAAAGGAGAAGCAGGTGAGCATCCCAATGGGGAGTCCAGCCGCGCCTGCGGAGGTATAACCTGCGAATGCCCGCCATGGATTTGCAGCGGGCGCATAAAAGAGCAGAACCGTGTTTGGGGAATAGTTCGCAATGAATGCAAAGGGAGGGATCGGAGGAAATCATGGTTGGGCTCCTTATGTGTATTTATGTACACTAACCGAAAGGAAGGGGGAGGTGCAGGTTGGCAGGGCGATTTTGTGGAAGAATTATTGTCTCAGAGCTGGAAGGCCAGGAAAAGAAGCAGAAGCAGAGACACGGGAACAGCAGAAGCAGCAGCAGAAGAATTAGCCACGGAATGACACGGAAAAACACGGAAGAAGCAGCAGCAGGGACACGGAAAACACGGAAAATGCAGAAGAATTATTAGGTCAGAGCCGGAAGCGTGAGCGACGGTTGACGGAGACCACCGCAGGAAAAGCGGAAGAATTAGCCACGGATGAACACGGAAAACACGTGGACACGGAAAACACGGAAAATGCAGAAGAAGTATTAGGTCAGAGCCGGAAGCGTGAGCGACGGACTTCTGGGAAAAGAAAAAAGATTATCGATTCAAGTTAAAATAATATAAATATATCTTGATATCTGTCTTGGGGAGGGATATACTTCTTTTAGTTGCACATTTTTCCTAAAGGTTATTTTCTTTTTAGGGGTATTTATCATGAGAATTAAAGTCTTGGCTGAAAATCTTGCACGAGAATGCCTCTCCGACCTTACCGCTTCGGATTTGATGGTACAGCCCCCGATTTCTCTTTTGGCTGAAGCTTCCATCCCTGAAGCTTTAGAGTTTTTTACCCTGCGGGGTTTCCATGCTGCACCTGTGATTGATGCCGCTGGCAGGCCGGTTGGCGTCGTCAGTGTTACCGATCTTTTACGCCATGATCTCGATAAGGGCACCCATCCTAGTCATCAAGGTGGTTGTTGTTCTCGTAAATCTCTTCCCGAGGGATTTGGTGTTGAAGAAGTCGATACCGCCAAAGTCGAAGATATTATGACCAATACTATTTTTGCGCTTTCCCCTAATACAAAGCTTCCAGATATCATTAAAAAAATGCTCGATTTAAATGTCCACCAATTGTATGTAGTTAATCACGATGGACTTTTAGTCGGCGTTATCAGCACCTCCGATATCATGCGGGTTCTTTATAATATGCTTTCTTGATAACCATTTATTTATCTTCACTTATATATCAATTATTAGATCGGGTTGCCTTGGTTAAACGTTAAACGTTAAACGTTAAACGTTAAACGATATGCGTTATGGTTAAGGCTTCTGTTCGCTCGCTTTATCTGATCTTATAAATAAATAACTTGTTTAGAACTGCTTATTCTTTTGGTGATAAAATCACACCTAAAGATGCAAATTATAATGATTCAAAAATAGGTAAACCGATAAAAGTAGGCAGTTACATTGAGATTATGTGCCGAAAAGTGTTTCGGTGCAGTCTTCGAATCGTATAATCATCCATTGGAAGACATAAGCCTAGGGAAACATTCATGTTGGATGGTTATCAAATTCTTGGCCAATGCTTTGATGCAGGGTTTTAAATGACAACTCCGCCTATTCAGCGTATTACTTCGCGTGAAAACCCGATGATCAAGCGATTGCGTCATCTTTCTGGTCAAAGTAATGTTTATCGAACGCACGGACATTTTTGGTTGGAGGGTGATCATTTATGCCGTGCTGCTTTATCTCGTGAGCAAACGGTGATACAAGCTTTTTTTTCCGAAAGTCTATGGGAGTCGCAAAGCAAACTCTGGTTGAAATGCGCACCCGTGATAACCCTTTTGCCTGATGCTTTGTTTTCTTCCATCAGCGGTTTAGAATCGCCTTCGCATATGGGTTTTTTGTTGGAACTACCAGAACTTAAACCCATAGAGCCTGCAGTGCTGACAGTGGTGCTGGATCGTTTGCAAGATGCGGGCAATGTGGGTTCCATTTTGCGCAGTGCTGCAGCGTTTGGTGTTAAGCAAGTGTTGGCATTAAAGGGAACCGCAGCGCTCTGGTCGCCCAAAGTTTTACGCTCTGGCATGGGTGCACATTTCGGCCTTCAATTAACTGAGGGCTTAGCCGAATCAGATCTTGATGCCTTGGCCGTTCCTCGCATTGCAACCAGTTCGCATCAAGGCCCTTTTTTGCATGAGTGGATGCACCATTCAGACTGGCCTCATCCTTGCGCCTGGTTGCTTGGTCATGAAGGGCAGGGCTTGTCAGAATCCTTGTTACAAAGTGCGAAGCATTGCGTTCGCATTGCCCAACCAGGGGGTGAAGAATCTTTAAATGTAGCTGCAGCTGCAGCTATTTGCCTTCATGCCAGCGCCAGTGTTCATCTTAGCGCACAAAAAAACTCTTAATATAAAAGTGGGGAATGGGATTAATAATTGTACTTACTTTGCAACTTTCAAAAAGGACTATGACATGACTGTGAACAATACCCGTCGAGAATTCATTAAGGCATCTACCGCAGGATTGCTTCTACCCGTTTCTGTTTCCGCAGCTGATCCAAAACTTATTAATGTTGTGGTATGGGATGAACGCCAGCCGGCGCAGAAACAAGCATACGATAATTTCTTGGGAAATCAGATCGCTAACCACCTCAAGAACCTGCCTGGCCTTGCGGTAAAATCTGTGACCATCGATGAAGATGAGAAGGGGCTTTCGCCTGTGCATATGCGCGGTTGCGATGTTCTTATTTGGTGGGGTCATGCTAGGCAGGCCGAGATTACACCCGAGATTGCCAAGCCGCTGATCCAGCGTATCAAGGATGGAACCTTATCATTGATAGCGCTTCACTCTGCTCATTGGTCTACACCTTTCGTAGAGGCGATGTACGAGCGCACTAAACTTGATGCTGAAAAATTGTTGAAACGCAATGATGCGAATGTGGAAATCACCTATGTCAATCCGCCCAAGCGTTATACGGCTCCGGGTGCCGGGGATAAGCTTACGCCTTACATTGAATTGCGCAAGTTTCCGGATGGCACCGAGAAAGCTACCGTGTATAAGCCGAACTGTTGTTTCCCTGCGTATCGAGCGGATGGCAAGCCGAGCCAGATTCGGATTCTCAAGCCTGACCATCCGATCGCCAAGGGGCTTCCTGCGACATTTGAAATACCGCAAACGGAAATGTATGCTGAGCCTTTTCACGTGCCTGAACCAGACGAAGTCGTGCTGGAAGAGCGATGGGCGAGTGGCAATTGGTTTCGCAGTGGAATGGTTTGGAATCTGGGCAAGGGCCGGGTGTTTTACTTCCGCCCTGGGCACGAAACCTATGCTGTGTTCAAAGAGAAAACGGTGCTTCAACTTTTAGAGAATGCAACCCGCTGGCTGGCCCCGAAATCTGAGTAATATTGAGTTATATCAGTTATGTGGTCAGATTTGGTGTGATCGATTCAAACGATGATGTATAAATTAATTTTACAGATGAATCATTTAAAGATTTTACTTTGTCCCAAGAGCTGAGAGATGCAAAAAATATTAAGGATATTAATTGTATTAGGTTTGATGAGCGCCTTAGTTTTTGGTTTAGTGGAGGCCTTGTCTTTAATGGCACAGGAAGTGAAACCCGGGAATCTTGAAGTGGACGAAATTGCCAAAGGAATTAAACTAGAACTTATGTTAATACCGGCTGGTAAGTTCAATATGGGGTTCAGCGCAAATGAAGTCAAGGCTAGTCCAACATTATTTGAAAACCAAAATGAGATAACGATAACAAAACCATTTTTTATGGGCAAGTATGAAGTAACTCAAGCACAGTGGGAAGCGATAATGGGTAAGGATACCTTAAGTCATTTTAAAGGCCCAAGGCTTCCAGTTTATAGCGTGTCATGGGATGATTGCCAAGAATTTATTCAGGAATTAAATCGTAAAACAAAAGGTGGTTATAGGTTGCCCACGGAAGCTGAATGGGAATACGCATGCAGGGCAGGAACAACAACTTTACATTCATTTGGAGATAAGATTACCACAAAAGATGCAAATTATCAAAATTTCTGGAATGATTTAAAAATAGCGACTTATGCTGCGGAGAAAAAGGTAAGTGATAGAAATAAAGCATTAGGAATAAAAGTAAGGGATCCATTAGCCGGAACTGTAACAATAAGTGAAAAGCCTTTCGCTGTGGGTAGCTATAAACCAAATGCCTTTGGACTTTACGATATGCATGGAAATGTGGCTGAGTGGTGCAATGACTGGTACGTTGATAATTTAAAATATGGCAAGGCAACAGACCCAAAGGGGCCAGTAACTGGAAAGCAACGTGTCATTCGTGGAGGCGATTTCGATAGTGATCTATTTGTATATAAATCTTTGTATTCAGGCGGTCGGGGGGAATCGGGTAAACCTTATTCTCGTATGAATACTGGTTTTCGATTGGTGAGAGATAAATAATAATCAACTAATTTAAAAATATCCATCGGGTATTAAAAGCTTTTACTAAATTGTTGAATGGTTAAATTTGTAAGATCTTTTCTTTGGTATCTTTGATTCTCATGGTGTAACTCTGGTTAATTTTAAATAAATACTTGTTAACTATTTGCATAGAGGTAAGGAATGAAAAGATTATTAGGGATAACAATGATTTTGGGATTATTGGCTACATTTTCAGGGATGGCTCAGGATGTGCAGCCTAAGAATCTAGCAATAGACTTGGGCAACAAAGTAAAGTTGGAGATGGTGTTAATTCCAGAAGGTCCGTTTATGATGGGGTCTGCAGCAAAAGATAAAGACCGAATTTTTAGCAGGTGGGAACCTTCGCTGCATGAGGTAAAGATAAGGAAGCCGTTTTACATCGGAAAGTATGAAGTAACGCAGGAGCAGTGGGTTGCAATAATGGGCAAAAACCCAAGTAATTTCAAGGCTCCTAAGTTACCAGTAGTGAATGTATCGTGGGAAGATTGTCAAGAGTTCATAGAGAAGTTAAATGAAAAAACGAATGGAGGGTTTTGTTTGCCCACGGAAACTGAGTGGGAATGTGCTTGCAGAGCGGGCACACGTACAGCGTATTCATTTGGAGATCAGATTACGCGCAAAGATGCAAACTATATTTATGTTACCAATATATTGGCACCCCAAATACCTTTAGTTCCAGTCGGAAGATATAAGCCAAATGGTTTTGGCCTTTATGATATGCATGGAAATGTGTTTGAGTGGTGCGATTTAGAAAACCATCAAGAAAAATATTTTAGAACTCGAGGAGGTTCTGAATCATCATTGCCCCGCTCCGCAGCAAATGAAATGAGATCACCTAACTACAGGAACCCCTATACTGGGTTTCGTTTGACAAAAATAGAGAGCCTTATTGTACAAGAAAAGGGGTCAGAAAAAGTTGAATTAATTGATCTAGGACAAAGAGTTAAACTTGAAATGGTTCTAATCCCAGCGGGCAAGTTCGTTATGGGTTCATCCACACCTGAAAAGGCCAGAAGTCCTTTTGGCGGAACGCAGCATGAAGTAACGCTAACCAAGCCCTTTTATATGGGCAAGTATGAGGTCACACTGGAACAGTGGAATGTAGTGATGGGGAACAACCCAATTAGAGGTAGAGCAGCAAAATTACCAGTAGACAAAGTGTCGTGGGAAGAGTGTCAAGATTTCATCAAGAAGTTGAATGCAAAGACGAATGGTGGTTATAGGCTGCCTACCGAAGCAGAGTGGGAATATGCATGTAGGGCGGGAACAACAACAGAGTATTCTTATGGAGATAATATAACGGAAGATGATGCAAATTGTTTTGGTGGAGGATTGTTGCCGGTAGGCTTGTATAAACCAAATCCCTTTGGCCTTTATGATATGGATGGAAATGTTCAAGAGTTTTGTCAAGATTTGTACGCTCCTTACCAAGAGGGCGCTGCAACGGATCCGAAGGGGCCTTTAACTTCGGATGCCGTTCTTAAACTTCCAGGCATCACCCTACATGTTATTCGTGGTGGCAATACCTACAGTTCTAATCCTTCTTCTTACCGGGGCCGCGCTATGTGGAACGAGAAAACTTCTGTCACTGGGCTTCGTTTGGCGAAAACAAAGTAATTACTGGTCAATGATTTATCTAATATAAGTAGTATGATTCGAAATGCTTTACTTTTTTTAAAATACTAAGTTTAGATATGTGCAATATAAATTTAAAAGTCCAAAGGTTTTCACTAATAACTTAATTAAGATTATTTGGTTCTTCGCCAGCAATGGACTAAAATGTTATTTAGGGAATCATTTTTTGTTGGGCGATTAACGTGATTACACGAATTGCATTTGCCAAATTAGAAATCATCACCATCGCTTTCCGGTAGCTGTATGTGGCTTCTAGATCCGATCGGTGGTGTTTTCTTCAAAGGCCACACAGAATCGGAGTTGCTATATGTGTTTTTCTGCTGAGGCCAGTTTTGGTTTGTCCGTAGCCTTGGTATCATCTGGAGTGTATTGCGTAAAAAGCGCACTTAGCAAAAATCGTTTATTACTTCCTGTTGCGATCATCCCGTTTTTGTTTGCAATTCAACAGTTTTCAGGTGAGCGTTCGGTAAAAACCATTCTTGCATGACATGGTAGCCTTAAAGTTTTCAATAACTCTAGGGAGAACAAGCAATGTCAATTGATCGAAATTCAAGAACAGAACAACGGTGGCGAGATATCATCAAGGATTGCCAAGAGAGTGGCAAATCTATCCGGTCTTATTGCCTAAGGCGTGGAATCTCAGAAGGAGCATTTCATTACTGGCGCAAGAAATTACCCCATCAATCAGAACTAAAACTAAACCAGTTCGTAACCCCAACCTTTGTGCCTGTGCGTTTGCTGAAGCCAACAAGCTTCCGAATCAAGGTGCATTGCCCATCGGGCCATCTGGTGTCCATCGCAGGCGTGGACGGCCAAACTTTAGCAGCAGTATTTGCATCTCTGGGCGGAGACTCATCATGCTAAATTTGCCTAATTCAAATATATTGCTGTGCATTGAACCAACAGACATGAGGAAGAGTTTTGACAGTTTGGCAATGCTTGTGCGAAGCCACCTTGGAGGCGACCCCTTGTCGGGAAGTTGGTTCGTATTTCA
>JAPLNF010000139.1 GCA_026692965.1 Planctomycetota bacterium | reverse complement strand
GAGGAAGCATAACGAGCGCCTAGGCGAAAAATTTCAGTGATTTGATAAAGCACACCCAGTTGAAATCCACCACCCACCCCTTGGGTTGTTGGAATATTCAAAACGCCCGGGCCTGCATTTAAATTCATTCCCAGATTTAGGATTTGCAAAGTAGGGCCGCCACCAACAAATAGTTTGTCCGTTACTTTGTAACCTAAATTAGCGTAAATCGACTGGGTGCTGTAAGAGAAGGAATTAAACATAGGGTTCGTAAGATCTGGGAAATTATACCGGTTGGCAAATTTGGTGTTATAACCCCCAGTCTCATAAGCCAAACCCAAACCAAATTCTTCACCTAATGGAATTACTGTGCCTAGGTTATAGGAAAGCGCATAATTCACATCCGAATTTCCCGTATCTTTGATATCAGACCACTGATTGTTGATGAAAACTGAATTGATCTTGGAATCGAATTTGGCATATGCTTGCGTTGCAGCAGATGCAGGCTGTCTGATATGGGCTAAACCGGTATCACCGATCGAGGTTTCAGTTCCGCCACGGGCGTCAGCCTGGTAACTATGGCCGATTTCAGAGATGCCTGTTAATTGCGCACGAGCAGACGATATATTCCCAAACAGTAGAACTCCCATCAAGACGCTGTAGGGCAGCCACGATAATCTAAAGAACTTAATTGATTTGAGCATTACAAAACACATTTTGAAAACCCTAATAAACGACCTAACCCGATTTAAAATAATAATCGGTAATTTTAACCACAACACTTGATTAATAATTGGGAGTGTAAATTCTTGCTGCTAAGCTGGAACCAAAATGGATACAGATTAACATGAGAACATAAGCTTTAGACGATTCTGTGTAACTTGGTGGCACAGTCAATTGCTTAACCTGCCTAGTTTATCAAGCTGGAATTTCGCCCAGCAATTTATGGAGTAAACTCATGGAACTTGATCAATCTGCTTTGCAATCTTTAATCGAGGCTAATGGAAACGAGGTTTATACGGTTTCCTATGATGGCGGATCGCCGGGGCATACGGGCAATGCTGGTGTTGTACATTGCCTAGACTCATATTGGTCTTACGATGATAATGGTAATTTTGGTGGTCCGTATAACGACATCGATGAAGCCCTGTTTGATTGCCATATCGGTTTTGGCGAAGTCGATCTTTCGGTAAGCAGTTCTGTACTTTCCTCTAAACAAATAGCATCAAGGTTGGAACTCGATTGTTCCACCGGCCATAGTGTTAGCATTAATGAGGAAGAATGGGTGATGGACAAAGACGGTGAACTTAATCTTCGCGCTGAAGAAAAAGACGAAGACGAAGATGAAGACGAAGATGAAGACGAAGATGAAGACGAAGATGAAGATGAAGATGAAGATGAAGATGAAGAATAGAATGTTTTGAACAGAATCTATATCAATAACAGAATCTATATCAATAAATGGCAAACACGCCCACGATTGCAAGCCCAGAGGGGCCTGCAAATAGCTGGGACCCAAACGAGCCGCATACGCCCAAGCGTGTAACTAGGGGTGTGGTTCTTATCTTTGCCATGCAAGTTATTGCAAAAGCTACCGCAATGCAGCAAGAAGGGGTACTGCGCCAGATACCGGGATGTCGCACCTCGGGTTCCGCTGCGCGCTTTTAAAGTAATGAACGTTCATACCTTGAAGTTTAATCATTTGGGTAAAATGAGAAGACAAAGCTGAGAATGCTGATTGTTTCTGATTTGCCTATTTTTCTAACTATAACGAATCTTCCACCTTTTTAATCAAACCAAACCTGTTTTTTGCCGATAGATACTGATGTGTGCCTTTCTTAAGGCGCGCAAAAGGTTTGGTTTTTTAAATTACGGCTATGCTCTGAGGATTTACTATGTTTCATTTTTTATCCAAATGGTTTGCAACTTCTAATTCTAAAACCATTAAAAATCCTCGCAAAGCCTCTTCCTCTTCAAACTCTTTGCCTAAAATTGAATTTCTTGAAGATCGTACAACCCCTGCCAATATTACTTTTGCCTCGGGTGTACTTACCTTGGATTTCACTAATTCTGATTCCACCAGCGAATCTGTGATTGTTACCAACAATGGCACGACTATTGATGTTTCCGGCGATGCAAACGGTTCGCAGCTTTCATTCGTAATCAATGATGTAAATCAAATCACAGTTAAAGATAGTGGCGGTGGTTCTGCTCAAGCTTCAAAATTTACAGGCTCTTCTGGTTTTAATCTTTCCGGAGGTTTTTCAAGTAAGGGTGTAGAAACCATTGAAGTCAATCAGGAGATTTCTTCAGCAACATCTAGTATCAACATCGAAACTTCGCAAATGCTCAAGGTATCTGCAAAATTAACAACCACTACAGGGGATGTTTTTCTTAAAAACACCGGAACTTCTTCAAGCAATGATGCAGGAATCATCATCACGAGTAAGAGCGCAAAAATCAGCACTCTGGGTGGCAACATATTAATTGAAGGATCAGGATCTGGAAGCACAAACAATCTTCACGGTGTTGCAATCGATGAGGGTGCAAAAATTTTCGCAGGCGATGATGGTTCTACTTTTGGTTCCATTTCTATCACTGGCACCGGAAGCAAATTTGCATCGGGCGATTACAATTTCGGTCTATGGGTTGATGGCATAGGCACCGAAATTAATTCCTCGGGGGGCAATGTAACCTTGCTGGGCACAGGGGGTGGAACCGCAACTAGCGCTGGAAACTTCGGCTTGGTTGTAACCTCGGGCGCTGTTGTCTCGGCTGGGGGTATTGGCGCAGTAAGCGTAACTGGTGTCGGGAGCGCAAATGTTTTAGGCGGGGGCAATATGGGCCTTAGAGTTGATGGGGCTGGCTCGCTTATCACCTCTTCGGGTGGCGCAGTTAACGTAACTGGTACTGGTGGTGGTTCGGGAAAGGGTGGATATAACCACGGCATCCTTGTAGCAAATGGGGGGGCCATTCTTGCTGGCGGCCTGGGCAATGTTACCTTCTGGCGGAGATGTATCTGTTACTGGTACGGGTGGGGGTTCAGGCGCGGGTGATTATAATTACGGTGTAAAAGTAAGCTCTAACGCAATCATTACTTCAGCCATCAGTGGAAATGTTTCTGTAACAGGCACCGGTGGCGGCAGCAGTTTTTCCACGATCGGATTCAACCTAGGAGTTTTTCTTGCGGATTCTTCATCCATTAAATCTTCAGGCAGCGGCGCACTTTCTATCACTGGTAACGCCGGATTGAATAGCGGGGGCAATTACAATCATGGCGTTCTTCTTGGCGTTTCCAATCTTATACAAGCGGGATCGGGTGGGATTACTATTACAGGAAATAAAACCACCGGCGCCACCAGCTATGGCATCGGCATGGATCAAACCACTTTAGTTACCACGGCTGGAACTGGCGGACAAATCTCTTTTTCTGCCAACGGCATTTATCTTGGGAATACGGCTAAGATTGAAACCACTGGTATTGCAAGCCTTAAGTCTTCTGAAAGCATTAGCGGAACAGGGATAGTTGTTGCAAATAATCTTACACTTGCAGCTTCCAACGGGATTTCTGTCAACACTCAGATTGCAACTCTTACAGGTGTTTCAAATACCACAGGCGACATCATCATTGGGCAGTATGGCAATTTAAATCTACCATCGATTACTGCACCCGGAAAACTCAGTATTATTTCAACTGGTGCAATTATCCAACAAGCAGGTTCATCCCTAAGTGTAAACGGCACATCCTCATTTAATGCAGGCACAAGCATTGTTCTCGAATCAGGCAGCAATGATTTTGTTGGTGCAGTGACTCTTAAAAACACGGGAGCAAACAATGTTTCCATCAACGATGCCAACGCAATTATTATCGCATCCTCCAAGGTAGGCTCTGGAACCTTAAACATTAATGCAGTAGATATTTCGCAGACCGGCCCAATAATCCAAGAAGCAGCCGCTGGGGCAGTAACATTTAATGCAGGCGCAGGCCCTTTGACTTTATTGAACAGCGCAAATGATTTCACCGGCACTGTTTCAATTAATAATTCTGGTTCGTTCGCAGTACAATTAGGTGATGCCAGCGCCTTGCAATTGGGCACCATTCTATCTGGGGGCGCAGTTTCCATCTTAGCTCAGGGCGCTCTTACATCTTCATCCTCGGGTACCATCGCAAATGCCGGCACTTTGAATTTGACTGGTTCCGCAATAGGATCTGTGGCCCAACCCATTGCTATTGTTAATACCGCAGGATTAAACGCAACTAGCACGGGTAATGGAAACATCTTTCTTAAAGCGTTAACCAACACCATTCAAGTTGCAGGCCTTAATGCAGGTACTGGAACCATCACCCTTGAAGGTGGGAATTTTATTTCCTTGGGAAGTGAAATCATCCACGACAATAGTTCTATCAATCTGAATGGTGGCGCTTGGGATTTAAACAATAACACTGAAACTGTTGCCTCGCTTATTGGAAGTTCGAACATTCTTTTGGGCGCAGGAAGCCTTACTGTTTCTGGATCCACACTAGACAATTATTCCGGAATCATTTCCGGCACTGGTAATTTCACGCGCACGGGTTCCGGTTCTACCACTTTCTTAAGTGCAAATACCTACACTGGAAAAACTTTCGTTCTGGGTGGTTCCCTCATTCTAAACGCAAATCAGGCAAGCGACTTTATTGTTAATGGCGGCAAACTTTCGGGCAGTGCTACCATTGGAAAGTTGGAAGCGAAAAGTGGATCGGTCAGCCCTTCTCTCTTGCTATCCAACGATATTTCTCTTTCGGGCCCTTCAGTGCTTAACATAACTATCCGCGGTACATCGCCTGGGGCAGGAAATGATCAAATCGTCACTCATGGAACATTCACCCTTGGGGATGCAGCCCTTAATATTTCTGGAAGCGTTAATCTTAAAACGGGCGAAGAATTGATATTAGTCAATAACGATGGCATTGACCCTGTTTCGGGAACCTTCAAGGGAATTGCAAACAACCAGATCATCACAATTCAAGGTACAAGCTACCTGTTCAAATACGATGGCGGCGATGGCAACGACATCACCCTTACCAGATCAAACACACAATTCATTACCGTTGGAGATATTTCCACACCAACTGGTTCTGGTTTCAAACTTTATTCGGCAGACAATTCAATTTCCACAACCATCACACCTTTCAAAGGCTTTTTTGGGGAAATCAGAGTTTCCTCAAACTCCGATTTTGATAGTGATGGCGTTAATGATATTGTCGCTGCTGCTGGCCCCGGGGGCGGGCCTCGCATTTCGATCTTCAGTGGCGCCAATGGAAACATCCTCCTTGATTTCTTTGCCTACAACCCCTCTTTTTCAGGAGGCGTTTTTGTTGCCTCCGGCGATGTCACTGGCGATGGTGTGCCAGATTTGGTTACTGGTGCTGGAGCAACCGGTGGCCCACATGTTATTGTCTGGGATGGTGCTTCTCTTACACATAATTCCCCCACTTCAAAGGCCAGCTTCTTTGCTTATGCACCTACTTTTCTTGGTGGCGTTTCTGTTGCAACAGGCGACCTTGCAGGGGATGGCGTCAGGGAAATTATTACAGGTGCTGGAATTGGGGGTGCTCCGCAAGTCAATGTTTATTCCAGCGGCAGTTTCTCTCTCATCCATTCCTTCTTTGCTTATGATATCCATTTCTCGGGCGGCATCTTTGTTGCTGCTGGCGATCTAACTGGCGATCACCATGCAGAAATCATCACCGGAACCGGCCAAGGTGGCGATGCTAAAGTTAATCTCTTTGATGGACAAAATTTCCAGAAGCTTGGATCTTTTTCGCCTTATCAGCAAGGTTATAATGGTGCTGTTCGTGTTGGTGCTACAGATTATTATGGCACAGGTAAACAAAACATCATCACTGGCGCGGGCAACAATATTGGCCAAAACCCAAATGTTAAAATCTTTGATTTTGACACCACGCTGCTGGATTCTATCTTCACAGGCAATTTAGCAGGCTCCCAAAATGGCGTTTTTGTAAGCTAACTGTGGTGGATGCCGTTTGCCATGATTGATGCGATACGTTTAATCTGCCAGCCATAGGTTTTCTCTTGCATTTCATGCCCCTTTGGTTGAACTATTTTAAAGAACGTGATATACTTCTGTAGCTTACTTGCCTAATACTGCACTCCAGCACAGCGAAAAATAGCGTGATCTCAAAAAGCTGCATTCAAATTCATTTGTTTCTCGTCATGACCATAGTCGGGATGGCGATGTTATTTACCTCACCAGTTATCGCGGGAAGTGAAGATGTGTCCGAGAATAAGCGGGCCGAAATTCTTAAAACATTTCGCAATGATGTCACTCCATTTCTGACCAACTATTGCATCGAGTGCCACGGGAAAAATAATGTGAAAAAAGGGGATGTGTCGTTCACATCTGTTTTCAAGCTTCCCGGGGCAGGTGAATTTCGCAAACAATGGCAGGTGGCTCTTTCAAATGTGAAAGAACATTCCATGCCGCCGGTTGACGCTAAGAAGCAACCGACGGACGAGGAACGAAGAAAATTTGTCGAGTGGATTCCGCAGGTCAAATACCTCAATCCCAAAGACCCTGGGCTTTTTGTCATCCGCCGACTTAACAAAGTGGAATATGGCAACACCCTTCATGATTTTTTGGGCATCGATTCATCAGTCGCCAAGGATCTACCCGATGAAGTGCCGGGCGAAGGATATCTGAACACACTTTCCCCTTTGCAGACCGAACAGTATTTGGTGATCGCTAACGAGGCATTGAACCTGTCGCTCGGCATGAAGGATGGGCCCGCTACTAATAAGCAGAAACTACTGTTTGGAACAACGCCTTCATCCGAAAGCGATTGGCGCAATGGAGCGAAAAAAGTGGCACATTCGCTAACACGGAGTGCTTATCGGCGACCTGCGACGGATGAAGAAATTGCTGTACTGTTGCGTGTCTTTGACCTTTCTCGTGAAAATAAGCTCGACTACCAGGCATCGTTACGCATGATGCTGAAGGCCTGCGAAGGAACCGCTAGAAAATCAGACCATTGTTGCTCTCGATGATCATCACCTCGCTTCAAGATTATCGTATTTTCTATGGTCGACTATGCCGGATGCTGAACTCTCGGGCCTCGCCAATCTTGGAAAACTGCATGAACCAGAAACCCTGCGGGCACAAGTGAAACGGATGCTCCTTGATGCACGGTCGAAAGCTCTTTTTGATGGTTTTGGCTCGCAATGGCTCGGCGTCAAAGGGTTGAAGGACAAACGGTTTGACCCTGCTAAGTTTCCTGGGATGACTCCTGAAGTGCGAGCAGCGATGTACGATGAAGTCTGGCTGCTATTCGATAGCATTGTCCGCAGTAACCATAGCATCATGAATTTTATTAACAGTGATTATACCTTCTTGAATGAGAAACTTGCGAAGATCTATGGACTCGAAAAAAATATCACCGGACCAGAAATGCGACGTGTCCAGATTACGGATGCTAATCGTGGTGGGATACTAGGTATGCCCGGCGTTCTTGCAATGACTTCCTTCCCCGACAGGACCAGTGCGGTAAAACGCGGAGCGTGGGTGCTTGAACAAGTACTAGGTGAGCATATCCCACCCGCTCCTCCAAATGTGCCCTCGCTTGAAAAACAGGATAAGAAAAAGGTCGCAACTCTGACGATGCGTCAGCGAACGGAACTCCATCGCACCAATTCCGCTTGTGCGAACTGCCATAAGGTCATGGATCCGATCGGTTTCGGGTTGGAAAATTTTGACGCCATCGGTCGTTGGCGGGATAAAGATGATTCAGGCGCCCCGATTGATGCTACCGGCGAACTGCCGGGAGGCTTGAAATTCAATTCGCCAAAAGAATTGAAAGCGATCATCGCCACACGCAAAGAAGACATCGCTCGTAACCTTGCCGAAAAATTGCTCGCCTACTCCCTTTGCCGGCAGATTGAAGGCTATGATCAGATCGTCGTCGACCACCTGCTGGAGAATATCAGCAAGGACGGTTATCGTATGCAATCGCTGATCACTGAAGTTGTTACCAGTTATTCATTTACCAATCGTCGCATTAAATAAGGTAAAAATCATGATTCAGAAATCCATGCTCGACCGTCGCAACTGCCTTAAAGGTATCGGAGTAACTCTTGCCCTGCCTATGTTTAACTCCATCGGCTGGGCTGGGAATGAGAAGGGCACGCCTGCTAAGCCCCCCGTTCGGCTCGGATTCATGTACATGCCACATGGTGTTGTCATGGATGAATTCTGGCCAACCAGCCCCGACACATTCCTTACCGCACCACCAAAGTCAATCGAGTCTCTGCGCCCTGTTCTCAATCAATGCCTTATGGTAAAGGGCGTCTCTGGCGTGCCGATCAAACCATTTAATGGTGCACCACACGCTTTGGAACTATCGACTTGGCTTACTGCAACTCTTCCCAATGCTGATCACCGCAACAAGATCGATATCGCAATCTCTGCCGACCAGATTGCAGCAAACTACATCGGTGGGTTGACCACTTTGCCATCTCTTGAGTTGGCGACAATGCCGCAGACGCACAAGGAAAATCAGGAAGGTTTGAACGAAGGGTACTACTCGCATTGCAGTTTCCGCTCGGCTACCCAAGTAGTGCCAGCCGAGATTAATCCACGTAATGTGCTTAACCGCCTCTTTGGCAAAACCGATAAACCAGGCGCCACACTGAAGCACGATCCGCTTGATCGCAGCATGCTCGATTTGGTGATTGGTGGTGCACGTGAACTTCGCAAAAAACTTCCGCAAGACGATCAGCACAAGATCGATGAATACCTTGATAGTGTTCGATTCGTGGAACGCCGTATCGCAGCGATTGAGCAGCGGCAGAAGGATGCCGCACTCGAAAAAGCAGGGGTTAGCACCGTCAAACGCAACGCATCCGACTCTCCGCCCATCGAGATCAAAATCCCCATCGGCG
This sequence comes from Planctomycetota bacterium, assembly GCA_026692965.1. GTDB lineage: Bacteria > Planctomycetota > Planctomycetia > Gemmatales > Gemmataceae > UBA969. Next base: position 9,345 of record JAPLNF010000139.1, on the reverse strand, counting down.
AAAAACGCAGCGAATACATGCAGGTGATGTGCGATCTAAATGTGCTTGCCTTCCAGACCGACACCACGCGAGTCAGCACTTACATTGGTTCCACACCAAATGGTGTTATCTATCCCGAACTCGGTTTGAGCGGTGACCACCACTCCTTCACCCATCACGGGAATAAGGATGAAACCAAGTCCAAGGTTGCAGCCATCACCGCCTTTAACATCTCTCAGTTTGCCTATATGGTAAAAAGAATGGCTAGCCTCAAAGAGGGCAAAGGTACGCTTCTTGACAACTGCATCATGATGTGGGGTTCCGGCCTCGAAGATGGTAACAACCACACCCGCGAGAATCTTCCGTTTGTTATTGCGGGCGGTGGCGGCGGTTCACTGAAGACCGGTCGCTTCCTTACCACGAAAGCTAATCAAGGCGATCTGCTTGCTACCCTTCTTGCTTGTACGGGTATCCCCCTCGACCGCCCAATAGGCAACTCAACCAAGCAGATCAAAGAAATGATGAACGGATAAGGTGTCTAAACCTCAAAGGTTAAAATAATGCAGTTCGTGTTGGCGCTGTAGGTTGTAAGCCAAGCGGTTGGTTTTTCATGGTGTGAAAGTTTACTTTAGGCCAAGGAACTTAAGGGAAGACCTCAACTCATTATTTAATTCTCTTTGCTTCTTATCAGCGTTCTGCGATTAGGAATTTCATCCTGTCTGTAGACATGCGATCATATTTTGAGCTTTCGCATCGCCCGTAATAATTGATTGGAATTCATTTCTATGCACTTGCAGTACCAGTAAACAGCAGTTATTCAGAGATTTGCAGTGAACGGATACTGTATTCTGACGCAAAATGTGACGCAGTCCAGTAATCCTTCGGCCAGAATCCGGTGCAGTCTCGCCACATTTCGTGCATATTCCGGTGCAGCAAGGCCAAGCAGAACTTTGCAAAGATTCGCAAAGTTTGATGGAAGGCTATGGTAGTTGCGAGGTTATGAGAAATGATGCGAGTTGTAACGAAGTAATACAAAGTAAGGAAGTGACCTCGCTGGGATCTGTAATGTCCTTAAATGACGGGCAAAAAACTAAGCATTTAAAAACTACTGATGCAGAATCCGATGCAGTTCATGAAATTGAAAAATTACTTAAGAACCTCACCCCAGCAAAATTAAAAGCATTGCAGGCATTATTGAATATGGATTGATGAGAAGCAAGTTTCACCAGAACTGGGATATTCGGGATTATTGGGATAATGGTAAGAAGTGCCAAGCCTTGGAATCATATGCAAGTATTTAGTCTTTTGAAGTTTAGGCGCAAAGTGATAATTGGAAGTACAAAAAGCAGGATTACTTTTTTCTCTATTCACCATGGTCAAAACCTTATTATTAGAAGCCTTTGCCTTAGCCGCATCAGTTTAAATCTGAGCAGCAAACCCCTTGCACCGACATCTTTGCCAATTTGTATTAGGAATAATCAGAATTTAAAGTACAAAAGGTTATGTAAAATTTCTGATTATCTATAAAGTTAAAATAATATAATTGTTAAAGGGTTGTAAAAGATAGAATTATGAATCGAATAAATTAGAAATTTTTTGGAGTTATTTATGCCCATTTCTGCTGTATGCCCTTCCTGTCAAGCAAAACTTAAAGTTCCCGACCAAATGGAAAACAAAAAGGGTAAATGCCCAAAATGCCAAAATGTGATTTTATTTAACCGTTTCGAGGAGGCTAGTAACCCCCCTTTTATACAGGATGTCCCTCTGCCTGCTCCCTCTGTCCCCGTTATTATTCCGAAGGTTTACCGAAAGGTTGTTGAACAACCACCAGCGCCCGAAGACGATTTTATGCAAAATAGTGATCAAGCATTTACCCAAAATGTTATTTCTCAAAGGGTGATCGTAAACCATAAAAAAAATTCCTCCAATAGTTTAGGGATTGCGTCACTGGTGGTAGCAGTGCTTTCGTTTTTTATATGTTGGTTGCCGGGGGTCGGAGTTTTGGTTAGCGGGTTAGCATTGTTTTTAGGTTTGGTTGGAATCGTGGTGTCTTTTTTGCGCAAAGGAGAGGGAATTGGTTATCCTATTGCCGGCGCTGGGCTAGCAGCAATTTCCTTAACTCTTTCTTTTGTGTGGACAACAGCCGTATTGACTCCTGCCATAAACAAAGTAATTGCGGCGTCTGAAAAAGTAAAAACTGAAAATGCTGCTAAGGGTGTGGCAAAAGATGTAAAACAGAATGCAAATAATCAAATGCCGGGCGAAGAAGCCGCCAAAGAACCTGCTAAAGAACCTGCTAAAGCAGAAAATGATTTGGTCGATGCTGTGAGTAAGGTAGCTGTGGTCGGAGATGTTAAGATTAAAATAATTAGTGCAGAAATTGATTTTGTCACGGGAAAAACATTTAAGGAGTTTAAGTCGGAGGAAAAATTATTGAAAATTACGGTGCGGATTACTAATGCTAATCCCAACAAAAAAGTTGAATTTGAAGGGTGGGGCAAGCATGATTTTTCTTTTGATGACAGTCCATCTTTGAAAGATAATTTCAAAAACTCATATAAACTTATCAATTTTGGAATTGGGGCCCGGGTCGATGGCCAAGTGAAAATTGAATCACTATACCCGGATAAACCACTTACGGATCTTTTAGTGTTCGAAGCGCCTTTGGGAAACATGGAGTTTTTAGTTCTAGAACTACCAAATAAAAACATTGGTGGTAAAGGTTCATTAAAATTTAAAATTCCTTCAAGTATGCTAAAAAAATAGCATACGAAGGAAGGGCATGGATAAAAACATAAGGTCAAAAATGAAGCCAACAAAAGAACTTGAACGAACTCTTGGGCTGGCAATTTGTGAATATCTGAACCTCAAGGTTAATCCCTTGGGGTTTATTTGTTAAACTGGGTGTTACTTTAAGGGGTTGGCAATGATTGATACTGCTTTTTTATATAATGTTGCTTTATGGGGTTCATTAATTATCGCTTCTTTAGTGGTTTTCTTTTTGATACAGTTTCAATCACTTAGCTATCAGCTCTATATAATAAAAGATAAGCTCGCTCATGTATCATACAAGTTGGATGACCTTTATTATTTTGCCCATAAAGCTAACCGCAAGGCTTTGGGATTAGATGGTGCTTACGAAATTTATCAAAGAGGTATGTACCGGAAAAAGTTTAATCAATATTTAGAGGAATGTCTTACTGTCAAAAAGTTTGATAAAGTCGAATATGATAGGATCCCCCGTGAAACTGAGGCTGAGGCTAGACAAGAGTTTACAAGGGCAACGATTAAGGCCAGAACTAAGGACAATGGGGAATTTTTGGCGTCTGGGGATGAGGCTGCATATATAAAAGCTTATATGGAGGCTTGGGTTGATGATTGGCTTAGGAATGATGATTGGCATAGGAAGAACAAAGAAAAATAAGCCTGCCCTTGCCCCTAGTTACGGCTTGACACTACTGTTTCAACTACATCAATCACATTAAAAACATGATCCCGGCCCGGTTTATAAATCCCTTGGATATGAGCTTGCAATTCTTCATCTGTCATACGATCCATTGCAATTGGTTCTGAGTCTGCCTCTGTTTCAAGTTCTTTGGCGGTTGCAGGCTGTCCAATTAGATAGGGTAAGATAAGCTTTGCCGCTGCTATATCGCCTGCCATTGCTTGATCAATCAAAGACTTGACTAGGCCCTTAACTGTTGCCGGTGTTACGCTCTTGAGTACGGCCGACCTAAGGGTAGCTACCTTTCCAAAAAGAGGATTGCCTTTGCCGTGCTTGTTCCCAGTAGCGAATTGCCCCGATCCATTACGGCCGTTAGTTGACGGTACTGCCATGGTTCAAAATACCTTTATGTTGCAGGAGTAAGCCCCTTTTTAAGGATGTAAAATAGTGTCAAGTAAAAGACCCGCATTCACGATCTCAACAACCTCAAACTTGGGTTAAAACCTATCAGTTAAAGCCCTTAACTTTTCCAAGCTTTCTTCTTGTTTTAGCTTTGCGTGTAATTGCATTTCTTGCAGTTCTATTTCATCGGGGTTGCAGGGTTGCGGGGCTGTCCCCACTAGGTAAGGCAATAAGAACTTGCAAGAGTTTATGTCCCCGGCCTTGGCTTGGGTTAATAGCGTGGCAGCAATTTCTTTGATGTCTTCTGGTGTTATAGAGTCAATTAAGGCTGTTCTAAGTTGAGCAACCTTTTGGGCATGGGGATTTCCCTTACCATATTTGTTGCCCTCTCCGAATTGACCATTCACTTTTCTAGAGCCGTTGGTTGACGGTGGCATAGTTGTTTCCTTGTGCTTGAATACCGCACTCTGTGCCATGGGAAAATACCCTTATGCACTTAATTACCAGCATACAAAAATGCCTTGATACCATGCAACAAGCAAAGAAGTTTTGAATAAAAAATTTTATTGAATGCCAAAAAAAGCTAGGTATTATGACTTAATTCGGGTGGTTCATTTCCCGGCCGGGGGATGGGCTTAATGCGGTCTGGCTGAACGGGGTCTATGCTTTTCTTACTGTTCGGCTGGACTGGCCCGATTTAAGGAAAAGCAACAACATGAAAAAAATCTCCCCGTTGGGTGGTGGTGATTCTGTATCCCTTATTGTTCAAGCGTTAGTCGATTTGGAAGAAAAAGAGATAAAGGTTGCTCGAGCATTTTTGAAAAAAGAAAATACAACTCCAGCTAGGCTAATTGCTGATAAACTTACCAAAATGATGGTGGAGCAGTCAAAAAAAAGACCGGTGATTAATTGGCCCGACCTTTACATATCTGCCCTTCAACCCGCAAGGGCCGAATCACCGGCCGTAGCCCAGCCTAATAAGGTTAGGAAGAGCCTTGGTTCAATCAACTTTATCGGAAAGGTTTGGGTATTACCCAACGGAAAAACAGTAAAGCTTCCCCAAGGGCGGGTCTTGGAAGCCCTTAAGGCATTAGTAAAAGGGGCCAAGTTATATAACATTCCTTCAAGGGGGCCCTTCTCCCAAATGAGGATAGGCCCAAAAAACCTTCGGAGAGGTTTAATGCGGGTGGTAAATAAAGCTGTAGCCCTTGGTTTGATCCTTCCAGAGGGGAGAAAACCCCGGGTGGTGAATTCCAAATTGATTTTTACCCTTTAAGTTGGGTATCCAAGTAATGACAATGAGGGGCTCGAAACCCCTTGTTTTTCAGCATAATATAAAGTCCATAAAAATTGGATCCTTTCTGGATCCTTTTGGATACCCAAACAACATCATCCTATCTCCATGGCACCACGAACCCCAATTGAGTGGGTTCGATGCCATGGAGGGTTTTGATGATGGTTGATGAACATGTTTTCTTGATCCGGGCCGTTGATGCTGCGAAACTATGCGGAATATCCCGTGTAACTTGGCGGCGTTGGGATAGTGCAGGGCGTATTCCTCAAGGCCTCAAAATCGGTGGCGCACGCCTTTGGCGGCGGGCCGAACTTGTTGCTTGGGTTGAAGCTGGTTCCCCAAACCGGGAACGATGGCAGGCAATTCTTAATACCTCCTCTAAAAGGAGGGCAAAGTAATGAACGACGAATTTTTTAGCACCCTAGTGCGTTATGAATGGCTGCAAGCAACCGGCCAATTGCTACCCCGTTTACCGGGGGACTCGAAAACACATGAAAAATATACAACCCAAGAGATGGAACTAAAAAATGAAATTTTGAAAGAAGTTGCGGATGCCCTTGAATCCCTCCATGGAAAGGAAGGTGCAAAATGACCGACCCTCTGAATGACGCAGTTCGGAAAATTAAGATCCAACAGAAGCCCAAAGCTTCGCCAGTGCAATCACCGGCGCCACCCCCACAGCCAAAGCCATTTTATGATGATGAGCCATGGCCAGAGCTTCCAAAAGATAATGAAAAGCCACCCAAGGCACCATTCCCACTAATGGCATTACCAAAACCCATGCAGGCATATTGTAAAGCTGTTTCAACCGCAATGCAAACGCCAGTAGAATTCGCAGCACTTGGCGTTCTCGGAGCGATTGCTTGCGCAATTGGAGCGAGTACCAAGATCGAGATTAAACCCGGGTGGCAAGAGTTTGCCGTTCTTTGGTTGGCGCTTTGCGCCCGCCCGGGAACAGCGAAGACGCCTGCCTTGAATGCCTGCTTTAAGCCGATTCGTGGGATACAGAAGGAGCTTAATCTTAAGCATTCGCAGGCGATGAGCGCTTACAAAGACAAGATGGCGAAGGCGAAGAAAGACCCAACGGTAGAGCTTCCAGTAAAACCACTCGCCGAGTTCTTACTTCTTGGGGATATCACCCAAGAAGCGCTGGTGCGAACTTTGGCAGAGTCGCCGAGAGGTGGCGCTATCTTGAGTGATGAACTCACGGGCTGGATTGGCGGGCACGATAAGTACACGGGTAAGGGCAATGACCGCCAAGCATATTTAAGTCTATGGTCTAGCCTGCCATTAAGCGTTCATCGAAAGCTTGACGGTGTTGTTTCGGTTAATCTTCCCGTTCTTTCCGTGGTAGGTGGTTTGACCCCGAGTTCATTACCGAAGCTTTATGGAGGGCAAGAGGATGGCTTTTTAAGCAGATTCTTAATTGCCTGCCCAGAAGAGCGCCAAGGGGTTTATACCAAGGAGGGAATCAGCGAAGTGCAGGCCCTCGACTATTGCGCTTACATTCGAAAGCTTTGGGAGCTCGAACCGGAACACCGGGACGAAACCGGATTCACGCCTAGGACGGTTATCTTGAGTGAGGATGCCGAAACACTCTTCATGCCATTTTATACTGAGATGCAGGCATCTCTTGTCGGTGATGCGTTACCGGGCATTTTGCGTGGCAGCTTTTGTAAGGCGCCATCACAGGTGGCGAGGGTGGCATTGATTCTTCATTGGGGCAGGCAAGTATCTGGTGAAGAAGATGACCCTCACCGATTAAGTGCCGATTGCATGGATGCAGCCATCTTGATTATTCGATATTTCTTGAGCCATCTAAGCAGCATGGAGGGATTATTTCATATAGGAGCAACCAAAGCGGAAGAAGTAAGAATCAAAGTTATTCTCTGGCTTAAGAAATATTCTAGCAATCCTAAATACGAAGGATTGCCTGCAAGGTGGCACGATATTCGCCACAATGTTAGACGCATTATCACCAACCACGATGGCAAAGTAGATGACCATGCTCTTACGCAATGCCTTGATGGATTGCAGACAACAGGCCATATTAGGCAAGTATGCCCAGAAGATAAATATGGCAACAAATTGAAACCTTTGGTTTACATCAATCCGTCATTATCCCAAATATCCCAATAGTCTCACTTCTAGGAGAAATAGAATCATGGAATGTTTAAATTACACCCCAAGACAAGCTTCCAAGTTAATCGGAATCTCCGAAAGAACATTGTGGAAGCTTACCAAGGAGGGAAAAGTACCCTTTAAAAAAATCGGCAATAGAACTTTTTACCCAGTTGATGCTATAAAAGCATGGAACGATCTCGAAGCAATCCAATGGAGGGTTAACAATGGCCAGTCTAAGTAGAAACCCAGATGGTAATATCTTGGTTCAATTTGTTGGCACGGATGGCAAAAGAAGAAGCTTAAGGGTTGGTAAACTTAACGATAGGAATGCAGCAAGATTGCAAGATAGGATTGAAGCATTGGTAATATCCATGAAGATGGGAACCCCTCTAGATGATCATACCCAGCAATGGCTTGTTACCATCGCAGATACCCCTTTGGCTAAACAGCTTGAGCGAGCAGGCTTAATCAAGAAACAATTAAAGCTTACCTTGGAAGCCTTCATTGATGAGTACATGGCATTCAAAGAACAAAAGCTAAAGGCAACCACCTTGATTACTCTAAAGCAGACAAGGCGAAGAATAACCAAGTTCCTTGGAACCAAGATTAATATTTTAGATATCACCCAAGCTGATGCCGAAAAATATCAAGTGTTCTTGAGCGTACAAGAGAAGCTATCAGATGCAACCGTTGCCAGAGATTGCAAACGATGCAGGGAGATTTTTGAATATGCCAAGAAAAGCAGAATCATTAAGGAGAATCCCTTTGCCAGCTTGAAGCTTCCATCACAAGAAAACAAAGAGAGAATGTTTACGATTACCACAGAGATAGCAACAAAGGTGCTTGATGCCTGCCCATCCTTGGAATGGAAGCTAATCTTTGCCATGGCAAGGTACGGTGGCATTAGGATGCCAAGCGAACTTGTTAAACTGAGATGGCAAGATATCCTTTGGAGTGAAAACAAGATAATCATTCATTCACCCAAAACAGCGCATCAAGGTAAACCCACTCGCATCATCCCATTGTTTCCAGAGTTGAAGCCATTGCTTGAGCAGGCATACGATGCAGCCCCAGAAGGGAGCGTAAATGTTATCAAACATTGCCAAGGTACTAAGAACTATCGAAAAGGCTTAAAGGAGATAATTCTTAAAGCTGGCTTGCTACCTTGGCCAAAGCTATTCAACAATCTGAGAAGCACCAGAGAAACGGAATTGGCAAAAACTTATTCTTTGCAGGCTGCAACCGCTTGGATAGGGAATACCCCAAAGATTGCCCTAGGTCATTACCTTCAAGTAACAGAACAGGAATGGCAAAATGCCACAATTACTGATGCAAAAAGCGATGCAGTTGATGCATATCTGATGCATATTCCGATGCAGCAAGGCACAGAAACGGTTTGCAATTCTTCGCAAAGTTTGACGGAAGTCGTTGGTAGTTGCGAGGTTATGCGAAACGATGAGAGTTGTAACGAAGTAATACAAAGTAAGGAAGTGACCTCGCTGGGACTCGAACCCAGGACCTACGGATTAAAAGTCTGTTGCTCTACCAACTGAGCTACGAGGTCATTTTCCCTATTATTATGAATAGATACCGTAGGGCCAAAGGTCAACCTAAAAAAACTAAACTTCTCCGTGTTCTGCTAGCCATCGCTCTGCATCTAATGCGGACATACAGCCACTTCCTGCTGCGGTAACTGCCTGCCGATAGTAGCTATCTGCCACATCGCCCGAAGCAAATACACCTTCCACACTGGTGTTAGTCCGTGCAGGTTTTTGCCAAACAATATAACCTTTATTATCTAATTCCAACTGTCCTTTAAGGAAATCAGTGTTGGGGGTATGGCCGATGGCGACAAACATGCCGCTGGCAGCTAGTTCTTCAACTTTCCCAGTAACTAGATTTTTAAGTTTAACTCCGGTAACGCCATCTTTATCATTGCCCAAGACTTCTTCAACAGCACTATTCCAGCAGGGCTTGATTTTCGGGTTGCCTAGGGCCCTATCTTGCATGATTTTGCTAGCTCGGAGCTTATCTCGGCGATGTACGAGGTAAACAACACTTGCAAATTTGCTGAGGTAGGAAGCCTCTTCGAGGGCGGAAT
>JAPLNF010000138.1 GCA_026692965.1 Planctomycetota bacterium | reverse complement strand
GGGGTTGAAATGGAAGCCCTTACTGCTGTTAGTGTTGCTGCCCTTACGGTTTATGATATGTGTAAATCTGTGGATAAAGTTATGACCATTACGGAAATCCGGTTAGATGAAAAGACTGGTGGAAAGAGCGGTTCATTTGTCAGGCAATAATGACAAACCGCATTCCGATCTCCATGAAATGGGCCATAATATGAACGCCTCATTGATGTATTCCACATTTTTTACCCCCGAACGATATGACTCAATGCTCCCGATTCGTTCAGATCTTGAACAAGTTGAACGCATTATCTCCCGCGAGTTAATTTCTAGGCATAAAGAATTCACCGATATCCTTGATCATGTCAGTCAATACAAAGGCAAAAGGCTTCGACCCGCACTTCTTCTTGCCACGGCTCATGCCTGTGGTTTAGTCAACGAAAGCCATTGGGTTTTGGGCGCTGCTGTCGAACTGATTCATACAGCTTCCTTGGTTCATGACGATGTTTTGGATTCGGCTCATATGCGGAGGCATTTGCCCGCTGTTCATACCCTTTGGGGCACTAAATCTGCTGTTTTACTAGGCGATTGCCTTTTCACTAACGCCTTCCAAATGACTAGTAATTTAGAAAACACCCGGGCTTGCAAGGTTATCGGCAGAAGTGCACACCGCATTTGCGAAGGTGAACTGTTACAAAACTTTCATACGGGTGATATCAACATTTCTGAAGCCACTTACTTTGATATCATCGATGGAAAAACCGCGGAAATGATTTCTGCAAGTTGTGAACTTGGAGCTGCTTATGCTGGGGCGAGCGAAGCGGTGATTGAATCGATGGCTAGTTTTGGCCGTAATCTAGGTATGGCTTTTCAAATTGCTGATGACATTCTTGATCTTGTTGGCCATGAAAATCAAACAGGCAAATCTCTTGGCACCGACTTTGATCAGAAGAAGCTTACTTTGCCACTCATATGGCTTTTGCAAAATGGCACGGATGCTGACAAGAATAAGATTAAAAGTTTGCTTGAGAAAGATTCTTCCGCACAGAGAGTTCAGATAAAAAATCTTCTTAGTGAATCTGGTGCAATTGATTATGCCAAGAACAAGGCGGAACAATTTGTTGCATCTGGCAAGAGGGATTTGCAGGCACTTGCTCCCTCAGCTTTTAGAAACATTTTGCATCTTATCACAGATCAGATACTAAACCGTTCCTGCTAATTAAAATCTCGCAGAGTTCCCTTGATTGAAGTGGATTCTTTGATTTCTTTTATTTGAGGTTATGCCAAACGTAGAGGTTTTCCACTTTCTTGCGCGCCCACTCGGTTTTACGCAGAAACTTTAGGCTCGATTTAATGCTTGGATCGTGAGTGAAGCAATTAATGGTGATACGGCTTCCAAGTTCCTGCCAGCCGTAATATTCAACTAACTCGGTTAGAATTTTCTCGAGAGTGATTCCGTGCAGGGGATTGTTCTGCTGATAGCTATCCATTACTAAACCTTTTAGCTTGCGATCGAAATCTAAATTGCTGGGCCAAAGCCTTAAGCAAGATATTTAAGAATCAGCGATAATTGCGGAATTTATTTTTCATGGTCGCCTTAAATTGTTGCCAACCAGAGTGTGGTTCACCCGCGGAAATTATAATTCCAAACGAAGTTGCTGCATAGGGGCCAAGAAGAAGTTTAAGGTGAACTTTCTGAGGGTACGGTGGTGGATCAACATAAAGGTCTTCTGGTTCATCACCTGTGAAGAAATCAAATTCCTCAACCATGTGGCCACATCCATTTAGAAGTTCTTTCATAAACTCGAAATCTTTTTTCCTGAAAATAGCAATGGGGTTGTTATCAACGGTCGCATCGTTTGAGGACACATTAAATTCTGTGGTATGAACAGCGATCCCGCCTTTTTTCAAAAATTTTGTCATGTTTACAATGAATTGGGTGCCCAAACGGAGATTGCCTAGGTGCTCCATGGAACAAGAGGACCAGATAAAATCATACGTTCCCAAATCGGATGGGATTTTATTCATGTCAACAGCTCGGAATTTCACTCGCTTGTTAAATTCTTCAAGTGGGCAGATATCCTCTCGAATCAATTGGCTTACATTGTTGGAATGTTGGTTTGTTGAAGCCCAATCAGATTGACCACTACCACCCTCTGGCATATCCGTGGCAAGAATGTCGCAACCCATTTTGGCAAAAAGTGAAATCAATGGCTCTTTTCCTACTGCAAACCCGAGACCTTTTTTTCCGGGTTGCAACATACCGCGCTCATGCAATACCTGCGAAATATAGAACCATTCCCAAAGTTTCCGGTGTAACTTGACTGGCTCATTTAATTCCTTCGCCCATTTTTCAAAGTCTTTAGTTAACAATTGCTTTTTTGTGCAAGCAGAAGATTTTAACATTAACTGGAACCCTTTCTGAATTAACTAACAAACACATATTTAGTGTTTTAAGTTATTCCAGAAGAACTTGTCAATCTAGGTGTTGTGAAAAGCCAATTCCTGACTTTGCAATAGGCGTTTAAATTACAGGAAGAAAATCAATCGATTGCTGCGAATCTCCAGGTTGGAACGCTGGGAGGGTACACGCCATTATAAAAGGCTTCGGTTCCAATGGATTCTAATACCTTCTTGAGAGCATGCCTGCGAACCGTAATGTAATAGTACTCACATCGTGAATCCCTGATGTAATCCCAAACTTGGTAGAGCTGATCGGTTTCTTTAATAACTGCATGAAGATCTTCACCAAATGCAGGTTCGAGATGCACTCTTGCACTAAGGTGATGCCTATAAGCCCGGTTGAACCCGAGCATTTCTTGGATGACTAAGCGATCAGGGAATCGCATGGAATCAAATACCAAAGGCGCATCGTACAGCTCGTTGTAGCGTTTTTTAAGGAGTTTTACATCCGATTGAAAATCAGATGACCTCAGCAGAATGTATTGATGTTCACGCGGATCCAGAATTTCGAAGTTTAAGGCGATAGCCTGAACAAATGGAGAGAGATCAGCGTCTTCCTGAATTGATTTCTCGGAGTCTGACATTTCGATTGGGGATAATAACAACATTGCTGCGAGAATGAACTCTGATAGTGCCATGACTGTTTCTTCTCATGAAAGTTACCTGAATGCAACAAAACATGAACCGAGATCAATACTGGCCTACTTAATTATAGGTAGACCCTAGGGCGTTTTTTTCACCTGTTTAATAAGTAAATCTCTATTTTTGAGTTTGACTAAAACTTAATCCAGATATCTAACCAGCAAAGGTAATGCCAAAGTCTAAATTCTTTAAAATCAAAGATTATTGGTACAGATTTGACCTATAAACGCCTTATACCCGCTTCCAAACCTGCATTTTGGCGCCTAGATGTTGAGCATCTGTAGCCTGCCTTTTGAGCGAACCCCAAATTCTTTGGGTGGTATGTTTATTTTGAAAATATTTAAGTCGTTATTAAGTATGGCTTTATGGCTTATTTTCTTGGTTTGTGGGTCTGCTGGCATACCGTTTGCAATCCTTATCTTCAGTGTTTTCTTAATACTTTGCATCTTTGAGGATTGTAAACATGAAAAGGTTTCTTTTTTCTTTGGTGGGATTTCTGCTTTTAAGCAACCTCTCATCTCTCCATGCACAGGCGGCTCCTGAAAAGGAAAAACCTGTACCGACGATTGCTGAATTAGCTGAAGAGCTCAAAAAAGTTAAAGAAGAGGCCGACACAGCTATTGCTGAGGCCAAACTGGGTGGTCATAACGCCTGGATGCTTACTTCCTCCGCATTGGTCATGCTTATGGTTCCTGGGTTGGCATTGTTTTATGGTGGCATGGTGCAACGAAAGAATGTTCTTGCAACCATGATGGAAAGCATGGCTTCTCTTTCCGTGGTGGGTGTTTTTTGGATCGTATGTGGGTATGGCTTGGCCTTTGGCCCCTCTGTAATTCAATGGGGCGATGCTGGTTTAATTGGCTGGGACTCCAAGTTTTTCTTTCTGCAGGGTGTGAAAATTGATGATATTCTTCCTGCAACCAGCACTCCTGTTTATACCCATGTGCTTTTTCAAGGAATGTTTGCAATCATTACTCCTGCGCTGATCAGCGGTGCGATTGCTGAGCGCATTCGATTTGTTCCTTTCACCATCTTTTCAATTCTCTGGGTTACCATCGTTTATTGCCCCTTGGCTCACATGGTTTGGGCATTCGACTGGTTTTATGACAAACCACTTGATGAAGGCCTTGGCTTGGGTGGTACCGCAATCGGCCTCTTAGGTAAATGGGGCGCTCTCGACTTTGCAGGTGGAACCGTAGTTCATATTGCAGCAGGCTTTGCTGGCTTGGCTTGTTCCTTAGCGCTTCGTAAACGCATTGGTTTCCCTTCCCATGTAGTTCGACCTAACAGTATGGTACTTACACTTCTTGGCGCAGGCCTTTTATGGTTTGGATGGTTTGGCTTTAACGGTGGTAGCGCAGTTGCTTCTAACTTCCTTGCTACATCCGCTTTTGCTGCTACACAAGCTGCAGCCGCTGCTGCTGGGTTAAGCTGGATGTTGGTGGAATACCTTCATAAAGGTAAACCTACCGCTTTGGGCTTGGCTTCTGGTATTGTTGCTGGCTTGGTTGCTGTCACCCCCGCTGCTGGATTTGTCTACATTTGGGGTGGTTTGATTATTGGCTTAATTGCTGGAGCGTTTTGCTACGGTGCAGTTCAGGTTAAATCAATCCTGGGTTATGATGATACGCTCGATGCCTTTGGTGTGCATGGCGTGGGCGGGTTTCTAGGTGCGGTATTAACAGGTGTATTTTGCTTTTACTCAGTTAACTCCTTGGGTACGGATGGTTTTGTTACCCCCGAAGCAACCGTTAAGAAGCAAATTGCTGAACTTGAAAAGAAGGCTGAACCAGATCGTTCTGCTGGCGATAAAGCCAACATCGCAAAGCTCAAGGATTGGACTCCTACCGGGCAGGTGATGATTCAAATCAAGGCTAGCGTTTTCTCAGCTTTGTTTGCCTTCGTACTTAGCTATGCTCTTGCAATTGGGGTTCAAGTTATGACCGGTTTTAACTTTACTACCGATCTTAACTCTGAATCGGAGGGTCTTGATGAAACGGAGCATGGAGAAACAGGTTTCGACTTTGGCACCACTTTCTCAGCCGCTAAATCTGGCCAACCTCGTCCTGCAATGGCACCAACCAATAAGGTTAAGGGATATGTCATAGCCCTTGATGGGCCCAAGCAAGAGGATGTTCGTAAAGCTTGGTCTGATATGTGTCAGGCTGGGAAAACCCCACCAACGGAAGATTTTAAGAAGGTTTATCCTTTTCTTACAACCATCGATGGGAATAAGTTCAAGTTCAGGGGCGGCGACCCGAATCACATCAAGGATTCTCTGTCGCATTTGTTCCAGAAAAAATTGAACACTCCTGTAAAGGCTACTGTGGAAGCGTAATTTCCTTGGAAGACCAGCCAGCCTTTTGATAGCTGGCTGGAATTCCTCCCTAACTCTTCATCCCATATTTCTTATTAGAAGTGAGTATTTAAAAATGAAAATGATAGTTGCGATTATTCGTCCTGAAAGGCTTGAGGAAGTCCAAGCTGCTCTTAATGAACGAGATGTTTACCTCATGACTGTAACCGAAGTTCGAGGTTGCGGCAGGCAGCGAGGCTACACAGAAGTTTATCGTGGTGCAGAAATTCAGATCAAGTTACTTCCAAAGCTTAAACTTGAAATTGCTGTGACCGATGCTTTTGTGGAAGCCACCATCGAAGCCATTGTTCACGCAGCAAGAACTCCTGAAACCGGCCAGGTTGGCGATGGGAAAATATTTGTGCTTTCCCTCGAAGATTGTGTTCGTATTAGAACCGGAGAAAAAGGCGCCATCGCTATTGGGCCATGATTTTCTCTTGATTCTAATCAATATAAGACAGGGGCATGGATGCTCCTGTCTTTTTTTATTTCATGCCTTGCTCTGTCAGCCATTGTTTCCAATCCGATTGCGATTTCTTCACCTTCTCAGAAATTGAGAAATCATCCGGACCGAAGTCTTTACCACTCGCTATTTTAACCAATGCCTCTCGCACCGACTTTTGTACTCCCGCATTCGAATCTAAAAGCAAAGGTAATAAATCTTCCGCACCCTTGATTGCTTTTAGGTTACCCATGGTTTCTGCGGCCTTTTGTCTTAACAAGGGATTAGCATCTTTCAAAAACTCTTGCAGCTCTACGGTCTTTAATTTCTGCATTTTTTCTTGCAGTAACTTCATTGATGGCTCTTTCACTGCAGGATAAAAACTCACTGCAAATAGTCCCAACCCTTGGAGCGATTCACGATCGCCACGCCTTCCTAATTCTTGTGCCATCAATTTATGCTTCTGTTGGTTTTCTTCTTCCTGTAATGATTTAAGCATTTCTGCGACTGTCATGGTCAATAACCATTTAGGGACTTGTGGCTTGTTTGCAAGCACCATTTTTCTTCTCATGGTCACCCCCAGCCTCATGTCTTGCAGCAAGGGTGCATGTCTGCTTCCTTCCAAGGCGGAAGTCAACTCATCGCGTGCGTAATCAAGCAATTCATCATCCTCTGATTTCAGCAGGAAGCTTTTCAACTTCTGGCTGATCATGGCAACTGGACAGCTATGCTCCAGCTTTGCCGATGTTTGCAGACCTCGGAATAATGCTGGTATGGATTCTGAGCCAAGCTTTAAAAAATCGTTTTTCGCCTTTAGGCCCTCAGCGCCTGGCAATTGGCCTAGATCATATTTGATGAATTGATTGACAATTTTATCATAGCGGGCCTCTTCGGCATCGCTAAGCAGGGGAAGGCTTGGCGCAAGTGGGTGGGGCTCTCTTTTGGCTTGAATTGGCCCTGTTTGCCCCAATATCAGCAGTATTAACAGGAAATATGACATCTTTTATACCTGTTCCTTGATTCCTCAACATCAATATCCGGTTTATTTATGACGCTGCCTACATAAATCTCTCTTTCATACTTACCATTGTTTCCTTGACTGCATCCCGACTTACCCCATAAATTGGAGGTACGCAATCTGTCAAGGAAGCTCGGCTGCGTTTTGAATTGATCTTACACTAACCCGTAGCTTCCTGAACATGCATCGTGAAATCTCTCAATCGGACAAGGCTTTTCAAAGTGAAAGTAGAACTTCGCTCTACCTCCTTACAATTATACTTGGCTTCCTAATCGGGTGGGATATTCTTCCCTGGGTTTCATCTCGCATCGAACTATGGACGGGTTTGGCCATCCCTTCTTTTCCCAATGAGGTTCGTGGTTTTCGTATCGCTCTTATTGCTGCAATCCTTGGCGGGGCCCGGGTGCTTTATGGCTCGCTAGATTCTCTTCTTCAGGGAAAAATGGGCGCAGACCTCGCACTCGCTATCGCTTGCATTGCTGCGATTCTAATTAGGGAACCCCTTGTTGCTGCAGAAGTTGTCTTCATTGGCCTTGTTGGTGAATGTCTGGAAGGCATTACTTTTGATCGCACTCAAAAAGCCCTGCGGGGGATGCTCGGACTGTTTCCGCGAAGATGCTCGCGGCTCGATGCCTCGGGTAATGAAGGACGCATGCTTGTTGAAGATCTTAAAGTTGGCGAT
>JAPLNF010000137.1 GCA_026692965.1 Planctomycetota bacterium | reverse complement strand
TTTCAAGACTTCATTGCCTTTGGAATCGGGTTTTAAGAATACCCCATTGTAACTTAGCTATGTGTATTCGTTGGTGCTTGTTTTGCATGTAGCCAGAATTGTTTCATTAGGGTAGGAAAAACTGAAGATCTCGTTCCCATTTTTGCCGACTTCAACGATTTTATTTCTGGATGCTATGAAAATGTTTCCATTTGATAAGCGCTGTGAAAGGAAAGGATTAGTAGCGGGTTTTTCCCAAGAGATATTTCCTTTGGTGTCTCTTTCGGTGATTCTGTTTGCGCCTTGTTCGGTGATTAAAATTTTGTTGTTTGGTAGTATGAGGGCATCGGTTGGGTTTGAAAGATTTGCAATTTCCCAAAGGGTTTTTCCTGAAGGGGTGATCAAGAAGACTCGTCCTGATTTTTTTTCTTGATTGAACGACTCAACCACTAGAAAGTTTTTTAGTGCCTCTTGTGTTTTTGCCCCTGGAGTCAGGACTAATTGAGTTCCTTCTTTTTGCCACCATGTATTCCACGCAGCAGCATCCACTTTGATGTCGTTTTTGCTTTCAGGCGATTTGTCTTTGGCGATAGCCCTAAGGGTTTGGTCTATTGCTTCTGCTTTTTCTGCGGGAACTTTTGCCATCAATTCAATTAGTATAGGAATCACAGATTTGTTCTGGTTTTTTATCGATTCCTTTGCAACTTCAAATCGTACCCTCACCGATGAATCTGAGAGCAAGGTTGTACAGGTTTTTTGTGCTATTTCATTTGGCGATTGTGCTAAAACTTTTCCTGCAAATGTTCTGATTTCCTCAATACTTGAGGTTGATGCCGTTATCAAGGCTGGGGGGATTGTGTTTTGATCATTCAGATAAAGCCCTAAGCATTCCCCTAGAAGATCTTGAATATTGTCGTCATGGCAAGAAGGGATATAGGCCAATATGATCTCGATTGCATTTGCAGGCCTTACTAAAGTAATCAGCCTGATAAGTGCGGGAGTAATTTGGTTTGATTGTAATAGTAGTTTGATTGCGTTGGAATCTGGCTCGATTATTTTCGCAATATTCATGTCAAAGCCTGCACGGTTTAAAAGAAAAGCTTGCAAGGCAGGATTACTTTTAAATGATTTACTGTAAATGTGTTTTTTAATCTGTTCAATGTTGTTTTCATTAAAAATCTTGTTGGCCTCAGCAATCATTGGCATAGGCGCGGTTGATTCTCGTAATACTGCAAGCAAATCTTGTTCGTTGATAGATTTCCACCAGCCAGTCCAGGCTGCTTGGTTAATACTTCTTGAAATTGAATCATCGTTTTTTGGCCCTTGAATTGCCCATTCGCCGGCCATATTGGCAAGTGCTGTTTCGATCAAAGAAGAGGTGTCCTTAGAATCTGAGGCCAAAAGCTTAAGGGCTGTAGGCATTGCGATTCGATCTTTTTGTTCTAAAAACGCTAGCGCTAATCTTGTTCGGACTAAAGATGAGTTGTCGTCTAGAAGGCTTTTCGCCATTGAAATCTGTTTGGGGTTTCCCTTTCGCACTAGAATTTCTGCAGCGACAGCTCGTTTATATGGGTTAGAGTCAGTAAGTGTTTTTTCGAAGACAGATCCTGAAGTTGTTGAAGTTGTAAATAAAGCCTTTAATGTGGATTCGCATTCGTTGCGCAATACTTCTTCAGCAGCAAATGGAAGGTAAGCAAATAAAACTTCAGATGACTCTGTTTTTCCTTCAGATGCAATAACTTTAAGCGCGGAAGAAATAAGATTTTCAGAGCCTTTCCCTTCTAGCAGTTCGATGCAGTCTTTAAGATTTTTTTCAGATGCTGGGTCCAGTACTTCGCCTGTTGTCTTTTTGAGAGTTGAGATTACAAAATTAAGTAATTCACGTTCGGTTGAAAGTTCTTCACTGTAGAGTGGTTGCAGTGAAACCCCAAAGGCCAATCCTAAAAGTATTGGCAGGTATTGTAAGTATGGATGAAACCGGTTGATTGAATTCATGGTAATCGATTAATCAATAGGGTCGGTATTTCACTTTGTTAGCTACCTTTTTAAAGTTTAGACGAAATCGGTACAGAAATGAAACAAGGAATGGGAGAATAACAAAAAAAGCTTCGGGGATTATCCCGAAGCTTCTTGAGGCGAATTGCGCTTGTTTGATAAATTTTAGGGTAGGAAAACTTCGATTCGGGCTGTTTTTCTTTGTCTTGCTAAAGTGTCTTGGAAAAATTCTTCGCTGCAAAAATCTCTGACTTCATCTTTGATTTTAGTAAAGTCTGAAAGTTTTCCGTCTTTTCTCTCGTTGACCCTAATCAAGTGGATTCCCATTTCTGTTTCAATCACCTCACTGATTTGCCCGGGTGCCAATTTGAAAGCTGCGCTCGCCAAAGGTTCTTCCAAGGCATACTTTCGAGGAATTAATCCTAGATTTCCCCCCATCGGGCCAGAAGAATCTTGCGAATAGGCTTTGGCAGCACTTGCAAAATCTATTTTATTCATCACTAGCTGGTTTCTGAGATCTTGCATTTTGGCTTTAAGTTTTGCTGTTTCACTTGGGCTCATTCCTGGGGGAATTCGCATGATAATCAGGGAAACCCCGACCATAGTGCCATCGAAGAAATCTTTGTTGTTAACAAAATAATTGTAAACATTTTCATCTTTGATTTTTGCTGCTGCGAAATTCCCCCACTGCAACTTAAGGCGCATGGTTCGCTTTAATTGCGCTTCGGTTTGTTGGGTTTCGTTACAGAGGCTTTGAATGGTTTTCCCTTGTTTCTTTAATTCTGCTGCAAGTTCTGCCATTTTTTGATCCAAAGCTTGCTCTGGAATTGCTGCAGTATTTTGCCTGATAAATTGCTGCATTAGCAAATCATCAATCAGCATTGCCATTGCATCTCGAACTATTTGTTTTCTGGTATTTTCTGGCACTTGAACCGGGCTTGGGCCCATTTGTTTAATAATGCTTTCGAGTTCAGTACCGCTGATTTGCTCGCCATTGATATTGGCAACGGTTGCAGGGAATTTTTTAGGAGGTGGGGATTGGCCTAGGGTGGAGGTTGTTAAAATAGATAATCCCATGCATATAGTTGCTAAAGTCATTTTCCAATTCATACTAATTCTCCATATTACCAATAAAGGGTTTTTCCTTTGGGGATGGCAATAACATGAAAAAAAGTGAATGGGTAGTCCAATTCGTTTTACAATTGTTGTTTCATTTGATTATAATTTGCCAAGGTTAGGGATATGTCCTTGTTTAACAATTTAGGAGCTAAGTATGTATTTTGATTCAATGTCAAGGCGCGGGTTTGTCCAGAAGGCAGTAGCTGCATTAGTTTCTGCTGGTTACCCATTGTGGTATGCCAAGGAAACCGTGGCAGCTCAGGAAGCTAAAGGACAAGAAATTCCTAGTGGTCCAGTTATGGGTGCCATCGGTATTGGCAGTCCTCAAAGTCGAGGCCGTGCTATTTACGGCGATGCTCGCAGAAATAAAGCGACATTCGTTGCTGCATGTGATGTTGAATCAAACCATCTAGCTAATGCAGTTGAAATGATGACCAAAGATGGTTCTACCTATGTTAAGGGTTTTAAAGATTTTCGTGAACTTCTTGACCGCAAGGATATCGAAGCTGTAACAATCGCTACCCCTGATCACTGGCATGCTTTGGTCGCAATTGAAGCACTCAAAAAAGGCAAGGATGTTTACTGCGAAAAGCCTTTGACTTTGACTGTCGAAGAAGCCTTGGCTGTG
Source organism: Planctomycetota bacterium (assembly GCA_026692965.1). Taxonomy (GTDB): domain Bacteria; phylum Planctomycetota; class Planctomycetia; order Gemmatales; family Gemmataceae; genus UBA969. Next base: position 4,717 of record JAPLNF010000137.1, on the reverse strand, counting down.
ATGAAAGCTGCTGAAAAATCTGGCCGTACCTTCCAAACTGGAAGTCAACAACGGTCTGGCAAGCAATTCCGACTCGCTTGCGAATTGGTTCGCAATGGCCGTATCGGAAAGATTAAGCAAGTTGAAGCTCGTATTGGTGGCAATCCCGTGAGTGGCGCAATCTTGAAGGGTGAAGCTCCAAAAACTTTGGATTGGGATATGTGGTTAGGGCCAACCCCAATGGTTGATTATCTTTATGAAGCTCGTGGCGAAAGAAAAGATAATAAGGGTAATGCTAGAAAGATTGAATTCACCAATTGTCATTATGAATTCCGCTGGTTCTATAACTACTCGGGTGGAAAAATGACTGATTGGGGCGCCCATCATATTGATATCGCACAATGGGGTTTGGGAATGGATGGCAGCGGCCCTATCGCTGTTGAAGCCACGGGTGCAGAACCTTATAAGGGTAACAATGGTTATAATTGTCATCCTACTTTCAAGGTTACCTACACTTACGCCAATGGTGCGAAGTTGTTGGTTTCCGATTCCACGCTGCCTGACACCATCGGTGATAAAGATAGCAATGGGATTTTGTTTGTTGGTGAAAACAATCAGTGGATCTTTGTAAATCGAGGCAAGATTACCGCAAGTGATCCTAAGCTGCTTGAAGAACCACTGAAGCCAGATGCTATGAGGCTTGAAGTTTCGAATGATCACATGGGTAACTTCTTTGAATGCAGAAAAAATGGCAAGAAGCCAATTTGTAATGCGTCCATTGGTGGTGGCTCTGTGATTGTTTGCCAAATTGGTGCGATTGCTTTAAGGACTGGCAAGAGCTTGAAATGGGATCCTATGGCTCATACTTTTGATAATTCAGAGGCCAATGCGATGCTAAGTAATCCAATGCGCGCGCCTTGGAAGCTGGAAACTTACTCTGACCAAGATGTCATTCAGAACCAGAAGCGTCAGCGACGCAAATTATTTCGGCATCGGGGTTAAGTTAATTACCAATGAAGGGCCTTGTATAACCAGCGCTGACTTTTTTGGCTATAAAAGATATTTACGCACCCGGCATTACAAAATGTTTGTGGGAAAAAGTGAGTAGCTGGAAGTGTAGGCTTGGATTTTTATTCCAATAGGCAAGGGGTCCCACAACCATGGGCCCCTTGTTTTTTATCATGCGCTATGAATGGGTAAATCTTTCTGATGATATGTTGCTTCGTCAATGCGAGGTGGATACATACCGTGCAAGTGGGCCTGGCGGGCAGAAGCGCAATAAAACTAGTTCTGCAGTAAGAATAAGGCATCTTGCCAGTCAGTTGCTGGTGATAGCGGAAGAAAGCAGGTCGCAGCACGAGAATAAAGCGAAAGCATTGAGGCGATTACGAAAAGCCTTTTATTTGAAGTTGCGCGAACCATTAGAAGTCGGGGCAGAGGACGGATGGCTTGCTAGTCATCAAGAAATATTGCCTGCATTAGATAAACAAGGCAGGCTTTCAGTAGGGGTGAAGAATCCTGCGTTTCTACCCGCTGTAGGTGCGCTACTTGATATGTTGGATCTTTGCCAGGCACGGGTTAGTGATCTTGCAAAGGCTCTGGGTGCATCAACCGCATCTGTGGTAGGATTCATGAAGCAGGATGACAAGGTTTGGGAGACATTGAACCAGATTAGGCAAAAGTATGGCCAACACCTTATGTATTAGGAATTGCAGATGAGCGAACCATATGGATTTTCGTGGGTTGATGAGAAGAAACTAGCGGGCTTGGCCCGGCCTGTTTCTCAAGAAGAAATCGAATGGCTTAGAGAAAATGGAATCGATTTGCTCATAACCCTCACCGAGGAAAAGTTGCCTCGTAATTGGATCGATGGTGCGGGCTTAATGATGATTCATGAGCCTGTGGTGGATATGGAACCACCCACTTTAACCCAATTAGATCGAATTATAAAATCGATATTAAAAGCGCACATTTCAAATATGGGCGTTGCGGTGCATTGTGCAGCGGGAATGGGAAGAACGGGAGTGGCCCTAGCTTCTTATTATGTAGCTAAGGGCATGTCGCCTAAAGAGGCGATGTCTAAGATTCGCACCTTGCGCCCAGGTTCAATTGAAACAGAGATGCAGGAAGAATCGGTTTATGAGTTTTCACGCTTGCTTAAGAAGTCTGCAGATTCCTAGCTTAATGCTGGTGTGCCCTTCGCTTATGGCTGTTGAACGGATTTAAAGCAAACACTTTTATACGAGGGCCTTTTCGTGAAAAAGAAATGCGCTTGGTATATGCTCAAGAATATCCAGCGCAGTCAAACTGTGCTCGCCCAATTGTTTTTTTGCGTGGTCTCCTGCTAATCCGTGTAAATAAACGCCAAGCTTTGCAGCATCAAATGCTTGCATCCCCTGCCCAAGCAGCGCTCCGATAATTCCTGAAAGCACATCGCCGCTACCTCCGGTTGCCATTCCGGCGTTTCCAGTGGCGTTGATGTAAACGCTTTTGCCATCACTTACCACGGTGCCATGCCCTTTAAGAACCACAATAATTCCGTGTGACAGTGCAAAATTCATGGCGAGAGTTTTGCGATCAGCTTGGATTTCTTTGGCGGTTAATCTAGTAAGCCTTGAAAACTCGCCTGGATGCGGGGTGATTACAACTTGTTTGTTTTTAAATCCGGTTGGGAAACCGTTGTAAGCTAAGCTGTTTAGTGCATCCGCATCTAACAAAACAGATGTTTCAAAGCCAAGGAGATGGTCTGCCATTTCTTGGCAGGCTTTGGTGGGCCCAGCTCCAGGCCCAAGAACTACTGCGCTGGCTCTACCTACAAATGGGCTGATTTGTTGAATTGCCTGTTGATTAAATCGCCCTTCATCATCTTCAGGAAGACCAATGGTGGTGTAGCATGGGTTTCCGATTGCGATTTCCGATCTGATGGAAGTTGGGGTTCCAATTTGAACCAAACCAGCGCCACTTTTTAACGCTGCTGTGCCACATAGCACCATTGCGCCAGACATTCCTTTGCAACCGCCGATGATTAAAGTCGTTCCAAAGGTGCCTTTGTGTGAATCTGCATCTCTGTGTGGAAGTTGTGGAATGAGGTTGTTCATGGCGAATTCTTTATGCAGGAAGAACAGTGATTGCTGGTTCCGATTTTCCGAAACCGGAGAGGAGTAGAATGAATTTGCCTTGCTTAGAAAGCCCCATGTTAGAAACTAATTTTCGGGCGAATATCTTTGGTTCTTCGAATTCATCTGCGTTAACCAAAACAGGGGTCACTCCCCATAGAAGATTCATTTTACGCACTATGGTAGGTTCGGTAGATAAAGCCAAAATGGGTGAGGATAATCTGGTTGATGAAACTACGGACGCAGATTTACCTCCACGGCTTCTGACTACAACCGCACATACATCGATATCTCGAGTGATGTTCGCAATTGCTTTTGCGACTGATTGTCTTAATGGATCAGATGAAATAAAGTCGGCAGTAAATGCGTTAGCTACAGACTGATAGTTTTGGAGTTGCCAAGATTCGACTTCTTTAGAAACTTTTCGCATCATTTGGACAGATTCAACAGGGTATAGTCCTGCAGCAGTTTCGCCTGAAAGCATCAACGCATCTGTTCCCTCGAATACTGCATTGGAAACATCGGAAACTTCAGCCCTAGTTGGTCTTTGGTTTGATGTCATGGATTCAAGCATTTGGGTTGCGACAATAACCGGCTTAAAGACAGCGCGTGCTTTTCTGATTAAATCTTTTTGAATGATAGGGACTTTTTCAGGGTCCATTTCGACACCTAAATCCCCCCTAGCGACCATGATTCCATCTGCTTGTGATAAAATTTCGTCAATGTTAGCAACTGCTTGTGGCTTCTCGATTTTTGCTATCACAGGAATGCTTGCATTTTTTGATTGAATATAATCTTGCAGGGTTTTTACATCGGATGCGCTTCGTTGCAGGGTTTTTACATCGGATGCGCTTCGAACAAAAGAAAGGGCTATGTAATCCACAGGATGACCTATGATGAAATCAACATCCTTTTTGTCTTTTTCTGTTAATGCGGGAACTGAAAGAGCTAATCCCGGAAGATTCATACCTTTGTTGTTCTTGAGTATGCCGCCACGAATTACTTCTGCTATCACTTGGGTTTCGGTTTTCTCGAGAACTTTAAATTCCAGTAGGCCATCATCGAGTAAAATTCGAGTTCCAAAAGAAACCTCTTGTGCAAGAAGTGCATATTGGGAGTGAATAAGATTATTGGCGCCCATGCAAGGATTGGTATCTAAGGTGACGGTATCACCTTTATTGATTTGGATTTTACCATCGACAAAAGAGCCTACGCGGATTTTAGGCCCGCATAAATCTGCTATTATCGTTGTTGCTATTCCTATCTTTTCAGAAATGGATCTTATTAATTCAATGTTGGTAAGGTGGGTATCTTGTTGCCCATGCGAGAAATTCAAGCGGAAGATTCTCGCACCTTCCATCATAAGTGTTTTTATCACTTGTTCGTTGGAACTTGATGGCCCTAGTGTTGCTACAATTTTTGTTTTAAATGGAATCATCTAATAAAGTCCTAAATAAATTCACACTAGTTAATAAAGTTGGTTTTTGTAAATCAGTTAACTTTGTTATAGATCATTTTTGAAATAAATGAATATCGATATTGAAAATGGTATTGACACTTTTGATTTCTAGGGTAAATCCATGCCTAACAAGGTCAAGTTTCCTTGTTTTTGTCGAATTTCA
>JAPLNF010000136.1 GCA_026692965.1 Planctomycetota bacterium | reverse complement strand
AACATTGGATTCGGTGCCAGCGATGTCGGAAACACCATCCATGTTAAAATCTGCAACAGTAAGTACCCCCGTGATGTCGATGGTTGAATTCGAGGTAAAGCTGCCGGTGCCGGTGCCAAGAAAAAGGGTGTTGAAGGAAACACCTCCTGAATCAGTGTTAACAACAATATCCATTTTGCCATCGCTGTTGAAATCTCCCAGCACAATGCTTCTAGGAGAAAGGGAAGTCGATAATAGAGTTGGATTTTGGAAGGTGCCATTACCATTGCCAATGAAGATGCTCACATTACTACTGTTTAGATTGGTGGTCAGAATATCGATTCTACCATCACCATTCACATCGCCTGTGATGACAAAGGCAGGTGATGTGGTTCCAGGAGAATTGGCCTGATCTTGACGATTAAATGTGCCATCACCCCTACCAAGAAGGATTGTTATGGATTCACCACAGTAATTGGGGGTGACAAAATCAACCCTGCCATCACCATTAAAATCGCCTGAACCAAGCCAGTTGGAGTAGGAACCGGTGGCGGTATCTGTTCTGGATCTAAAGGTGCCATTACCATTGCCAAGGAATACAGAAACACGATCGTTCCTAGGGCCGGCATATGGATCCGCATACCCGATATTTTGAACAACCATATCCTGCTTACCATCGTTATTTACATCAACGGTGATCACCTTGCCGCCTTTGTTCCAAGTAGGAATTGTGGTTTGCGGCAAAAAGTGCAAAGGTAGAATATATTCGAAGGCGCCGATACTGGGCGCAGTGGTAGAACGTTTAACGCCGCGCTGATCCAAGCCGCTTATGGGCGAGGCATTACTTATGGTTGAATTGCCTGCCGCGATGGCAACACTGTCACCACCCAAAGCCATGGTTAAGGTAGGACCGTTGTTGTTTTGCAGGGGGCCAAGGTTGAGTTGTGCACTGTGCACTGGTAACGGTGGTAGCCCAGGCAAGCCCAGACTGAGTAACGAGGTTGCTAGATGCAGTGGCTGGGGAAATCAGATTAGCAGAGCCATAGTAATCAACACCATTGGTACTATTGGCGATGATGGTGTTGGCAATGTTTATTGTGCCATTATCATTGTGGAGCCCACCAGCCCCAGAGGCGGAAGTATTGCCCGAGACAGTAGCGTTGGTGATGGTAAGAGTTCCGTTGTTAAAAAGGCCGCCACCTTGTTGACCTGCGGTATTGTTAGAGATGGTGCAATTAGCGAGGGTTAAGGTGCTGCTGCCATTGTAAATACCGCCGCCGCTAAATACAGCGGTATTGCCCGAGATGGTGGAATTAGAGATGGTGGCGATGGCGAAGACATTTTCGATGCCCCCGCCGCCTTGGTTACCACCATTAAGTGTTGCGGAATTGTTAGAGATGGTAGAATTGGTGATGGTGAGGTTACTGTAGTTGACAATGCCGCCGGCGAGTAGTGCAGTATTCCCGGTGATAATTGAATTGGAAATGGAGAGGGAGCCAGAGTTATTAAAGGCGCCGCCTCTGCCAGTAGTAGTAATTGCTCCGGAAACAGTAACGCCAGAAATCGCAAGATTGCCACCCGAAGCGATATTGAAAATGTTAAAATTACGGCCGATGTTACCATTATTACCGCTAATAATCAGCGCAGAAGCCCCAGGGCCCGTAATGGTAAGCGAACCTGCGGTTGAAGTTGCTGCGATAGTTGGAAGCGCAGCACCCAAGAGTAATCGTGCTGGTGCCATTCGTAAACAGCGAGGAAGCGAAAACAATCGCATCGTTGGCTGAGGTTGCATTGGCAGCTTCAATCGCTTGCCTTAATGAACCCGCGCCTGAATCTGCTGTGGTGGTAACCGTGATTTGAGCAAGCGTAAAATTAGCACTATCGTAATCCATTGGCCTAGCAATAAGCGAATTTGAAACTTGCCCGACTTGAAACTCAAGAACTTCGTCGCCGCCTTTGCCGGTTAAATTGCTACTAGCCCCGATATCGGCTTGGGTAATGATTGCGAATTGCTGTACAAACGCTTTACCTGCATCGGTGTTTGCAATCGAACAGCCATAAAGAAGAATGTCTGCATCTGGGGTTAGCGATTTGCCCCATGATGCGACCTGCATCGCACTGGAAGTTAAATCTGTGGAATCGAACGCCTGATTTCCGAAATACAATACGCCATCGTTACCATGGCTGATAATCCTAAGCACGGGCACATTGGCAAGGCCTTCAAGCGCAGTGGTAATTTGGCTGACCACATCGCGGTTGCCATCGATCAAAACAACCAATGATCCTTTTAATTCGTCCGCGGGAATGCTGGCGACAAGGGAGGAATCAATTAGGACCACGCCTTTGGTAGCAGCGGCCTGCAAAGCAACAGCATCAAGTTTGTTTACCGATTGAAAAGTTGAAGCAGGAAAGTTCGAAGAATTATTGGAGCAAAAATACACTTGATTAGCACGATAATCGGTTGCGTTTTGCAGAAGGCGAATGTCATCAACAATCGTGACTGAGTTTGCAGCAAAGTTGTTATCTAAAACAGCATTGCCCAAATCGTGGAGGGCGGGGATGGCATTAGCATCAGGGGTGAGTCTGATTTCCAAAAGTTCAACCGAAAGTTGCTTCGCCCTAGGATGTTTTGAATTAGATAATGATTCAAAATCGAAGAGAGATTTGAACCATTGCTTCAATTTGTATTTATGCACTTAAACCTACTTTTTAGAAAATCACGACCAGAGAGAAAGAAATACTTTTCCAAACCGAAAATAAGAAAACTCGAACGCTAAAATCTATCTATTTATCGTCAAAAATGCGAATTAAAAACCTAAAATCACTTTAAAATAATCTATTCGCTATTTTTTTTATCAAGCCATCTAAAAAATCTAAAATACTTACCCAGACTGCTACGCATGGAATCATGAAAAAGATCACGCAAAATAAGATTAAGAATCAAAAGTTTTATTAGAATCAGGTGTATTTTTGAGAATTGACAAAAAATGATCAAAAAAAGAAAAAAACCGTCAAGAATTACCCCCTCTTTATGCATAAAAACAAACGACTTCTAGTAACCAACCCTAATATTTAAGCCAAAGAAACATTTTCCGACCGCTAAAATTTGAAATCGAACTCAATTGTTCAGGAAACCAGCAAAACCCCATGCCTCCTTAAACGCCCAATCGCCCCATCATGCGTTTTGATTTTTTGCTTTCAACTTCATTTAACAATTCGATAGTTCATTTCACTAGGTTCTCGTCCCTGAAAAACCAACAAAGTGCTGGATTTCTTTTCTTTCTTTGCGCCGTTTGCGTCTTCATAGTGAGAATTTTTTTATTTTTCTAGGATCTTTTATTGCGGATCCTTGCTTACCTCGGCTTGATTTGACCAAAGATGGTGTTTTATAAAAAATTAAGTATCCTAAAACTATTAAATTTGGTAACATTCTTTTTACACACCTTCGGGCGTGTTCACTAAAGCAGGAGTTGTGCTAAATTCATCCGAAGACTTTCACACCATTTTGGAAGTACTTATCCCGCACTTAAGTTTTTGAACATTAGGCCCAAGGCGTTTCCTTGGGCTATTGGAGACCGCCTCGTTGGGGCTGGGGCTCAACACGCAGAGTCTGCGAAACTGGATCAGGCCATCAAAGCTAATTTGAAAGGGTAGGGTTATGGCCTCTAGCAAATCTATTCTCCCGGCAGATTATACACCTTGGCTGGTCAGCCTCAAATCTCGCATTGTTAGTGCCCAACAGCGTGCCACCCTTGCTGTCAATCAAGAACTGGTGCAACTTTATCACTACCTTGGCAGTGAAATACTTGAACGGCAATCTCGTCAGGGTTGGGGGGCCAAAGTCATCGATCGTCTGGCCAGCGATCTGCGTGAAGCTTTTCCAAAGATGAAAGGCTTCTCTAGTTCCAACCTTAAATACATGAGATTTTTTGCCCAGCAGTGCCCGAGTGGCTTAATTGGTCAGCAGCCTGCTGACCAATTGCCTTGGTTCCACCTTGTTACGCTGTTAACTAAAGTTTCAGAGGGAACTCAGCGTGAATGGTATGCAGTAAAGACCATTTCCCACGGCTGGTCACGAAATACGCTCGATATGCACATCAAGAACAGCCTCCACTTGCGGCAGGCCGCTGCAGTGACCAACTTCGAAAGCCGTTTGCCTAATCCCCATGCGCAGCTTGCAGTTGAGGCACCGAAAGATCCTTACCTCTTCGATTTTTTAGGATTAGGAGATGATGCCCACGAGCGAGATATTGAAAGTGCTCTCATTCGCCATATCACCCGATTTCTTTTGGAACTTGGCGCAGGCTTTGCTTTTGTGGGCCGTCAGTTCCGACTTGAGGTGGGGGGTGATGAATTCTTTATCGACCTCCTTTTTTACCATACTCGCATCAAATGCTATGTAGTAGTTGAACTTAAAGGCGTAGATTTCAAGCCCGAGCATGCAGGCCAGTTAAACTTTTATCTTTCAGCCGTTGATGCCCAGATCAAGGCCTCCGACGATAAACCCACCATCGGCCTGCTGCTGTGCAAAAAGCAAAACCGAATGGTCGCAGAATACGCCCTTTCCGGCATCAATAAACCGATTGGCGTGGCGGAATACCAACTCGTACGCTCACTGCCTGAACCGCTGGATACCAGCATGCCCACGATCGAAGAAATCGAAGCGGAATTGGCAGGAGATGCACTGCCGGATGATGGTAGCGAAATGGCCAAGCCATGAATCCTTTCGAGGAAAAGATGAAGCATCTTGTTACCGTCATCGGCCTTGAAAGATTTATTTAATCAGCCCGGGGCAAAGCCTTGAATCTATGTTGAAAGCGTAATCCTAATGATGGGCAAAAAAGATCGCAGCTTTTTTAAAATCTCCCGCTCTTCCAGGCGTTTGGGAGGTTTGGCTCCGCAATGTCAATCCTGAACAAATGAAATAAGCGTGCTTTCTTTAATCAATACATTCTTGTTTCATCTTTCTTTATCAAGCTGATTTGCTCCGGAACTGAGCCTATTCAATAAACTCCCGATTAGCGATAATCTTCCCCGCATCTTATTCCATGATTTCAGGCGAGAGCAATCATAAGGCACGGCAGGCCTATCGATAATTTTATAAACAGATGCAGGTAGTCAATCGCAGGGGTGTTTTGCTGATGGACAATGCATGTAATTTGTTTTAATTTTAATTGAATACGTTTTTGCTTTTAACAACTTTCATGGTCAGCCTTATTACTTTTATTTTTGTAATGGCCCAAGAAGTGAAGCTTGAGTTGAAGCTATAGATCTTGGCAAGGGAATTAATCTAGAGATGGTTTTTATTCCTGCCGGCAAGTTTAAGATGGGTTCGCCTGAAACTGAAAAAGTGCGACAGAAAAATGAATTTCAGCATGATGTTGTTATTACAAAAAGTTTTTTGATTGGAAAATACGAAGTTACGCAGGAGCAGTGGGAAGCGTTGATGGGTAAAAATCCAAGTATTAATGTTGGGCCAAAATTGCCCGTCACGAATGTCTCCTGGACTGAATGCCAAGCATTTATTGCGGTGTTGAATTTAAAAACTAAAGGGAGATACCTTTTACCTACTGAATCTGAGTGGGAATACGCATGCAGGGCGGGTACAAATACATCAACTGCTTTTGGTGAAACCATTACAAGCAAAGATGCTAATTACGATGAGTCAAAAATAGATAAACCTGTTCCAGTTGGCAGGTATAAAGCCAATGCTTTTGGCTTGTACGATATGCATGATAATGTTTGGGAATGGTGCAGTGATTGGTATGCAACTTACCTTGAAGGCTCATTAGTAGATCCAGTAGGACCAAATTAGGGCGTTCGCCGTATTGTAAAGGGGTGCATTCAATTATTTTCAGTTTTCGAATATAAGGTCTTCTCATCGGGGGAATTTTGTCTTGCCCTCTAGTCGGACAATTGCTATTGGTTTTCGATTGGCAAATACAAATTAATTTCTGTTATCATCTTTTGATGTAGTTCGATAATTTTAAATTCTTTTAGAAGATGAAAAACAATGGCGGTTGACTTCGAAACATTCCTGCAACGATTGTTTGATTCTGGAATATTAACAGAACAAAATTCAAGTGTTGTCAAAGAAGCAAAAATTCGCCATCAAAATGTTGAATCTTTTATCCAAGATTTGATCGAATCCAAACTGCTGACCAAATTTCAGGCAGAACAAATAATCGCAGGCAAAGGCGAAAGTCTAGTTTTTGCCAAATACATCATTCAAGAAAAACTTGGCGCAGGTGGTATGGGGCAGGTTTATAAAGCATACCATCCAGAGGATGCGAAGTTAGTCGCAATCAAAGTTATTCTCCCTCAAGGGAATCTAGATGCGGATTCTATTAAGAGGTTTGAAAGGGAGGTAAAGGCTTCAGAAAAGTTGGTTCATCCTAATATCATCACTGTGCTGGATTCCGGGATTTTTAAGGGTGGCTTATTCATGGTTATGGAACTAATTGAAGGGAAAGATCTTTTTGAACAAATCAATGATAAGGGTAATTTGCCGGTTAATGAAGCCGTTGCGTACATCATTCAGGCTGCAAGGGCTTTAGGGTTTGCCCATGCAAATGGTGTGATTCATAGGGATGTCAAACCTGCGAACCTCATTGTAAATGCGCAAGGGTTATTGAAACTAGTCGACATGGGTTTGGCAAAGATTCACGCAGGGGAAAATGAAGATATAGTGTCTATGCTGACCACTAATACAGCGATCATGGGGTCTGCCGATTTCATGTCGCCTGAACAAACAGTTTCAACAAAAAATGTCGATGCCCGGACTGATATTTATAGTTTGGGCGCAAGTTTTTATTTTCTCCTGACTGGTAAGGTGATGTATCCGCAGAAAACTGTTTTTTCGAAGTTGATTGCTCATAGGCAGGCTCCGATTTCGTCATTAAAAATCATGCGCCCTGATGTTCCGAAAAAGCTTGATGATGTTTATACAAAGATGGTTGCGAAGAGGGTGGAAGATCGATACCAAAGCATGACGGAATTGATTTTAGAGTTGGAAGCATTGGAAAAAGAATCTGGAACCCAGAATCGTTTGAAACAAGACGCAGGATTAAATCCATTCCAAGTTAATGGTGTTAATTTTCTTGACCTTGATGATATTTCTATAAAGCCAAAAAAGAGCGAAGGGATATTTGCGAATAAGAAGATTGCCTTGGTTTGTGCTGGATTGCTCGTTGTGGTTGGATTGCTTTTTGCCATGTTTTTTATCACGAAGAATACTTGGGTAAAAAATGATCTCAACAACACCAACGATTCCCAAGAAGCTTTTCTTGAGCCACCTTTTGATACCAATCAAGCGCAGGAAGCGCAACAAGGCTTAGCCAAAACTTTAGGCTTGGCGGTTGAAACTACGGTAGATCTCGGTAAGGGTGTCAACCTTGCGATGATATTAATTCCGCAGGGGAAATTTATGATGGGTTCTCCTCTTTCAGAGTCGGGCCATAAGGGTGATGAACTTCAGCACCAGGTTGTTTTCTCTAGGCCCTATTTCATTGGGAAGTATGAGGTTACCCAAGAGCAATGGGAAGCTATAATGGGTGATAACCCTAGTCAAACAAAGGGCGCTAAGTTGCCCGTTACGAATATCTCTTGGAATGATTGTCAGAACTTTATCAGCAAGTTAAATGCAAAGACTGAAAGTAATTATCGGCTGCCTACAGAAGCAGAGTGGGAATATGCGTGTCGATCTGGTGCGAAATCTGCATATAGCGTAGGGGATAAAATCACGAAGAATGATGCTAATTACGAAAATGTTAAGGGCGGTGCAAAACCAGTCGGTAGTTACAAACCCAATGCCTTTGGTTTGTACGATATGCATGGCAATGTCTGGGAGTTTTGTTCTGATTGGTATGGGCCATATTCAGGTGGCAAATCTATAGATCCGATTGGGGTTAAGAATGGCCGGGATCATGTGTTGAGGGGCGGGTCGTTTTTTGTTGATGGCCTTTTACTTCGTAGTTCAACCCGTGATTATGTCGCGCCTGATTTTCATAATGTTGTGATTGGCTTCCGCCTAGCAAAATCCAATTAAGCCTCATGTCGTCTGGTTCGAAGAGACAATTTTTTTGCTAAAAGTGAATGATTATTTGAGATGTTGAATTTATATCAAGGAACCAGATTTTCTCCGGTTCCTTGATATATTCGCAAGTTGTTAAACGTAACGGATTAGGGCAGGAGGCCGATAGCTTCGCCGCCTGAAACGGTGGCAAGGTTTCGGTATAAGGTTAAATCGATTGCTTCGACTATAAACTTAACACTTCCATCTGCAAAAGCAAAGTTCCCGCCCGCGGTATGCTTACTTCGGAATGAATAAAGATTGGGCCAATCGCCAGCGTTGTTGAATCCTGGTTGCCCAGTTACTAGCCCATTATTAAGAGGAATTGAGCAAGTCCCTGTGGCATAGTTAGCACGAACCCATCCGCAGTGAACATTGATATCCATTAAATCTTCGCCAATCATTAGAGTGTTGCTAGTTCCATCTGTGACTCTGCTTAGATGAAGTGCTCGGGTATTGTCTGAGCGGTAGAAAATACCGTTGCCGACATCAAGGCCGTTGTTGTTTCCTGTAGGCCCTGTATTTTGGAAACTTCCCCAGGCCCAGTTATTGCCTGCAACGCCCTTGTAGTTGGTTGGCCCTGTCCCAGAACCAGTACTGCCGTTGGCCCTGTTGGTACTTATCTTGCCGCTGCCTGGGTCGCTAGGGCATACATAGGATTTAATAACGACGGCTTGGATAGCTGCCAAGCTATTAAAGGTTGGCACATCTGCGGCAGCGGGGGTTGGCCCAAAGCTATCTTGGCCAAGCTTGCTGAAAAGGCCAGCCTGCTCAATGAAAGGAAGGATTCGCACAAGCCAGCTCCAAGACTTACCATTATCATCATAACCATAGGTATTAGGGCTTAAATTGTAGGGGACTTGATTTTGTGAATCTTGAAAGCCATGAACTGCAAGGGCAATTTGCTTGAGGTTGTTCGAGCAGGTCAGGCGAGCAGAAGACTCGCGGACTTTTTGAACAGCGGGTAATAGAAGGCCTATCAAAATGGCAATGATAGCAATTACTACCAGTAATTCGATAAGGGTAAACCCCTTGATTCTTTGACTTGACTTGAACATGAAAGCACCTCACGAAAGGAGAAAGGAAAAAAAAGAAGATTGAAAGAATTCCAATTTATTTTGTAACTTTGAGTTCGTAATTGCTTGGCGGCGCATTAGCCTTCACTTCCACAGAAAGCGGCGTTGTATCTTTGGAGCTATACTTCCCGCTAATTAGTTGTTTGGGTGTTGAGTAAGGGTCTTTTGGGTTTGTAGGTTCGGAGTAGTTAACTGTAACTTTGTACCAACCTTCAGGAATACCGGATTTGCCACTGAAATTAAGGGTGTACTGCCCAGCCTCGGATACCGTGGCTACTGCAATCGACGTGGCCGTATTGCCCTTGGAAGAGTCTGGGTGAAAATTGATGATAGCTGTTTTGGTTTTGTCGGTAGTGATAGGTTTATCGTCGAGAAGCAGTTGCCCGGAGACGGGGGGCAGAATTGGGGTGCTGCAACCTGCAAAAATGAGTGTGAAAACCGTAAATATCGGTAGAATATGAGAAAATTTAAAGGAAAAGAACCGGGGAGAGTTCATTGGGGTGACTCGTATTTAGGAGATAATTGCTAATCACATTATTTAAGATTAAATTTAAAAATTATTAAAAGCAAGTGAGAAAGGGATGATTTTTTTATTTATCTTCGAATTGCATAGCCTTTCAATTTGGGTTGCTAGCATGGGCATTTTGCCACCTATAATAATTATGTATTTTGTAGCGCCCCGCTCGTTTTATCGCTTGTGCCAAATGCATTGTTTAGAGGAGAGATTTCCATAGATACTTTTGAAAATGCCTCGCCGCCTCATGAACAACCTGAAAAAGTTCTTGCCAAGTGCTGGGAATGTGGCGAAATGAAAATGTGCTTTGAACATATCGTTTGTTGCACTGGTACTCGTTTTCATACATGCCCTGCCTGCAGGGTGCTCATTAATCAGAAGGCTTCATGAATAATCTTGATCATGAATTCTTTATGAGGCGTGCCATCGAACTTGCTATGAATGTTCCACAGGTGCCTTTTGGGGCATTGATTGTAAATCGTAATACCAGAGCGATCGTCGCTGAAGGTTGGAACAAAACCAGTATTAATCCAACATGGCATGGCGAAATTGATGCAATCAACCAACTTGCATTGCATCACAAATCTGCTGATTATTCAAAACTTGTTTTGTACACAACGGCTGAGCCTTGCCCCATGTGTCAGGCTGCAATTCTTTGGGCAGGTATAGGCATGGTGGTGTTTGGCACTTCGATAAGATTTTTGCAAAACAATGGTTGGCATCAGATTGATATTCTTGCACAGGAAGTTATTCATCGCAGCCCTCATTGGCATTGTGAACTGATTGGTGGCGTTTTAGAAAAAGATTGCAACTCACTTTTTCAGTCATGTAATGGATGAGTATGAATGATAGCTTAGGCCATGCTGATCTTAGAAATATTTAGCGGGTTATATCTGTTATGCCTCAATTTGAACGCTACCTAGGCATTGATTATTCCGGGGCCCAAACGCCAGTGAATAGTCTGCCTGGCTTGCAAGTTTATGAAGCAACTCCTAATCGACTTCCCTGCGAAATAAAAGTCACGCAAGGCATATTTGGGCAGCCAAAGAAAAAGTATTGGTCACGCAAGGGCATCGCAGAATTTCTCGCCCATGAACTTCAAGAGGGGCCTTGCACACTTGTTGGAATTGATCATGGGTTTTCATTTCCCCTTTCTTATTTTGAAACACATTCTCTCGCCCATGATTGGCATAAATTCTTAGATGATTTTCAACAACATTGGCCTACCGATTTGGATCATATGAAAGTTGATTTGATTCGTAATGGCATCGAGGGAAATGGTTATGTGCGCATGGGGAATTCCCGTTGGCGCAGATTGGCAGAGCAGCGCTGTGGTGCAAAATCGGTTTTTCATTTTGATGTGCAGGGTTCGGTTGCAAAGTCCACCCACACAGGGTTGCCCTGGTTGCGATTCTTACGCCAGCAGTTGGTAACACGATTACACTTCTGGCCTTTTGATGGTTGGGAACCGCCGTTAGGGAAGTCGGTGATTGCAGAAGTTTATCCTTCCTTATGCAATCAGAATTATACCAACCAAGGTGTTACTTCACATCAGCATGATGCTTATTGTGTAGCAAGGTGGATGAGGCAGAATGATTTGGAAGATAATCTATCAGCCTTTTTTCAACCTGAATTAAGCGCATCAGAAATAAAGCAAGCTAGTGTTGAAGGTTGGATACTAGGCTTGTGATTATTTCTTACCTTAATATAAGAAGATTTAAATCATTTGTTTTAAGGGTTTAATCATTCCAGATGAGAATTTCGGAAACGCCGCTGCGGGCTTTTCCCGCGTGAGTGAAAATAACCCTTACCTTGCTAGCTTTGACAGTGTTGAAAGTAATTTGGTTGAACTGCCCGCCGATTGGTTTTTCGGGAAGTTTTTTGGGAGACAGCACTTCTTTCCATTCCGTTCCGTTCCAGAATTGAACATCATAATTGGTAGGAGGTTGGACTCCTCCGCGGTCATCATAGATCGCAAGTTCGATTTTATTGAAAGACTTATCGGCGCCAAAATCGACCTCAAGCCAGTCGGAAGAGTTTGGGGATTCGTAACTGGTCCAGCGGTTGGTGGGGGATGGGAGGAAGTTGGTTTTGCCATCGATTGCAGAAGCGGGTTTGCCGCCAAAGCGGTCGGCATAAGATGCTGAAGCTTTAGGAAAAGGCAGGTTGCCTGGGTTAAAAGCAATATTACTTGGCGGGTTGATTGGTTGCGGAATGGGCAGAAGGGCATCGCCCCAGATTTCAATTTCGGAAAGCCCTGCCTTGGCGTTTTCAGGGTGATGAAGCGTGATTCGAATTTTAGTCAGTTCCATCTCGGGGAACGTAATAGTATTGGCCATCCTTCCCATGGGCTTACCTGTGGAAAGAGTTTGGTTTGGGATGGGTAGCCAAGAGTTATTGGCCCAATATTCGAGGGTGAGTTGAGAAGGTGGTGCAATATTTTTGCCATCATCGAGAAGATAAAGTTTAACGGAGTGAACTTTGCGTTTGCTGCCCAGGTCGATGGAGACCCAGTCGGTTGGGTTGGGGGAGCCTTCGCAGGTCCAGCGGTTGGGTGGGGAAATATGGTACCAGTAATTTCCATCGATAAGTTTTGAAATAGGGGTTTTGGGATTCATAAAAGAAGAGTCTAATCTGGGGTAATAATCGCCATCGTTATTGACTGCATAATTGACCTGGGCAAGATT
>JAPLNF010000135.1 GCA_026692965.1 Planctomycetota bacterium | reverse complement strand
CCACTCAAAGCGCAAACTGGACCTGCGTTGGTATTCTTGCCCATGAATCCGCATTACAAGGTGGCAAAGTGTTAAACCTCCCTGATTTCACACTATAAATAATATTGAATCAGTAGCTTTCAAATTAAAGGCCTTAAATATGAAGAAGTTTATTTTCAGCGTTTCAATTCTTGTTGCGGTAGTGTTTGGCCTTGGGATAAAAACCGGGATCCGGGCGCAGGATTACAAAATCAAACTGTTATTCTTAGGCGACAATGGGCACCATAAACCCAACGATCGCTTTCGGCAAATTCAGCCTGTTCTTGCAGCCAAGGGAATTGACCTTGTCTACACAGACAAAGTGGAAAGCCTGACCCCCAAGATTCTCAACTCTTATCAAGGGTTGGTTATCTTTGCCAATTTGACAACGCTTTCGCCTGAACAAGAAAAAGCAATGCTCGATTATGTTGAACAGGGTAATGCACTGATCCCATTACATTGCGCTAGTTACTGTTTTTTAAATTCGCCTAAATACATCGATCTGGTTGGCGCTCAATTTTCCAAACATGGCACGGGCACTTTCCGCGTTGAGAACATTCTTCCCACTCACCCAATCATGAAGGGTTACAAAAGTTTTGAAAGTTGGGATGAAACTTATGTTCACACCAAACATAATCCCAAGGATCGTATTGTGCTTGAAGAAAGAAAAGATGATTCAGGATCAGAGCCTTGGACTTGGGTGCGAACCCAAGGTAAGGGGAAAGTTTTCTATACTGCCTGGGGCCATGATGCTCGAACTTGGTCCAACCCGGGATTTCAAAATCTTCTCGAACGCGGCATTCGATGGGCAACCAATGGCGACATCTCTAAAGTTCCAGCTTTTTCTGATCAAACTTTAATGACTGAACTTCCTAAAAACCTTAAGCCTTTTGATTATGTTGAAGCTGATGTGCCTTTTTACCCTGCAAATAAACAATGGGGAAAAATGGGAGAAAACATCCGCAAAATGCAAAAACCCCTTGAGCCCAAAGAGGCGCAAAAACACTATATAGTTCCCGAAGGATTCGAACTAAAACTCTTTGCATCCGAACCTGATCTAGAAGGCAAGCCCATCGCGATGAATTGGGATGAGCGGGGCCGGTTATGGGTCGCACTCACCATTGATTACCCCAACGAGCTACAACCTTCAGGCCAAGGCAGAGATAAAATAGTTATCTGCGAAGACACCAACGGCGATAATGTTGCAGATAAGTTCACAACCTTTGCAGACAAGCTTAGTATTCCCACAAGTTTGATTTTCGCAAACGGCGGCGTCATTGTGCATCAGGCCCCAGATACTCTTTTTCTTAAAGATACCAATGGTGATGATATAGCCGATGAACGCAAAGTTCTTTTCACAGGCTGGAGCACAGGCGACACACACGCCGGGCCAAGTAATCTGAACTACGGGCTGGATAATTGGATCTATGGCATGGTTGGGTATGCTGGCTTTGCAGGAACCGTAGGCGATGAGAAGCAATCTTTCCGAACTGGGTTTTACCGCATGAAGCCCGATGGTTCTAAAATCGAATTCCTTCGCAACACCAACAATAATTCCTGGGGAGTTGGCCTCAGCGAAGAAGGGATTCTTTTTGGTTCCACCGCAAATGGTAACCCGAGTGTGCACCTACCCATTCCCAACCGTTATTATGAAAAAGTTCGTGGCTGGTCTAGCAGCGTTCTCGAAGGCATCGCAGGTAGCGCCCCAATCCACCCCATCACCAAACAAATCAGGCAGGTGGATCATCACGATAAGTTTACTGCTGCTGCAGGCCATGCACTTTATACCGCCCGAAACTATCCTTCCGATTATTGGAACAAAACGGCATTTGTAACCGAACCTACAGGGCATTTAGTTGCAACTTTTCCCATTACCCCTGAGGGCGCAAGCTTCACTTCCCGCAATGCATTCAACTTGGTTGCAAGTGATGACGAATGGAGTTCACCCATTGTTGCAGAAGTTGGCCCGGATGCAAATGTATGGGTCATCGATTGGTACAATTATATCGTGCAACATAATCCCACTCCCGCTGGATTCAAAACGGGAAAAGGTAATGCTTACGAAACTAATCTGCGCGACAAAAAGCATGGCCGTATCTATAGGCTTGTTCATAAAGACGGTAAAAATAATCCCTCTTTAAATCTAGCAGCCGCAGACTCTAGCAAACTGGTTGAGACTCTTCGAAACGACAACTTCTTCTGGCGCAGGCATGCCCAAAGGCTTCTAGTTGAAAAGCAAAGTAAAGACGCCATCCCTGCTCTTATCGAACTTGCCAAAGAAACAAAAATCGATGGCGCAGGCTTAACCCCTTGCGTTATTCATGCGCTTTGGACTTTGAAAGGCCTAGGCGCCCTCGAAGAAGAAACCTCACCTGCAACGAAAGTTGCGATGGATGCTCTTACACACGCATCTGCAGGCGTACGGTTAAACGCCTTGAAAGTTCTACCTTTAAAATCAAGTTCCACCGATGCAATTCTCAAGGCAAATCTTTTGAGTGATGCCAATGCGCAGGTTCAGCTTGCAACCCTTTTGGCGTTATCGGATTTGCCACCTTCGGAACAATCAAGCAAGGCAATTGCCCAACTGCTAAAGTCGCCTAAACGCCCTTTGGATAAATGGCTGCTTGATGGCGTCACCACTGCAGCAGCAAACAATGATGCGCTGTTCCTAAACTCCGTAACGGAGAAAACCACTTCGCCATCCACCGAATTATTAACCATTGTTGAACGAATTGCAGAGCATCACGCCCGAGGCAAGCCTGACGAAGGCATTGCCAATCTGCTTGAAAAGTTATTGCAATCAGAACCGCTAATTCAAACAGCCACACTCAAAGGCCTAGCACGAGGCTGGCCCGCAAACCAACCTCCTAAATTGGATGACCGAACTGAAAAAGCCCTTAAGGATCTCTTCGTTGTTCTACCCATTGCAGCTAGGGGGCAACTCGCTCAACTAGGCAAGAAATGGGGCAGTAAATCCCTCGCAGAACAATCGAAGGTGATCGTACAAGGATTCTTAAAAGACGCATCCGACACCAAGCAAACCGATATCGAGCGTATCTCTTCCGCAAAACAAGCATGCGAATTTGGCGCTTCAGATCCTGCTGTTGCAAAAGCAATTCTAGAATTGATCACGGCACAACTTTCCCCCGAAGTTGGGCTAGGAATGCTCGACGCGGTATCACTTTCTGATCAAGCAGAAACAGGCAATGCAATGGTAGAACGCTTCCCCGATTGGACACCTAATCTCAGACAGACTGCGATTCGTATCCTTCTTTCCAGAGCCATCTGGACTGAAGCATTGATCGCATCGCTGGAAAACAACAAACTAAGAATTTCCGAATTAAGCCTCGATCAAAAGCAAGCTCTTTTGCAAACAGGTAACAAGAAAATCACCGACAAAGCAAAGGTTATACTTGCCCGTGGGGGTGGCTTGCCCAACGCTGACAGGCAAAAGGTCATCGATGACTCCATGTTTGCAACCACTCAATCCGGGGATGCAAATCTTGGCAAAATCGTTTACAAAAACCAGTGCTCCAAATGCCATCAGCATCAGGGAGAAGGCGTAAAAATCGGCCCTGACATGACAGGCATGGCTGCACACCCCAAAAAAGAATTACTCATCCACATCATGGATCCGAACAGAGATGTTGAAGGCAACTTCCGACAATATGTTGTTTCCACCAAAGGCGGAAAAATACTTACAGGCATGCTTGCATCAGAAACAAAATCTTCCATCGAGCTTATT
Organism: Planctomycetota bacterium; assembly: GCA_026692965.1. Taxonomy (GTDB): domain Bacteria; phylum Planctomycetota; class Planctomycetia; order Gemmatales; family Gemmataceae; genus UBA969. The sequence continues at coordinate 5,090 of JAPLNF010000135.1, read as the reverse complement.
GATACTGAAGCAAAAAAGCAGACTGTTCTGCGAGATGATATCGATGAAATCAAAGCTTCGGATCGTTCGCTCATGCCTGAAGGCTTTGAAAAACAACTTTCAAAACCTGATCTCGTCAACCTTCTCGAATTCCTTACTCAACGAGGCAAGTTCCTTCCATTACCACTTGATAAAATTGCAACCATCGTTAGTACCAAAGGTATGTTTCACAGTGAAGAAGCTACGGTTGAAAGACTGATATTCCCCGATTGGAAACCCAAGGTATTTCAAGGTATTCCTTTTAATCTTGTCGATCCACAGGGTGATAAATACCCCAATGTAATCATGCTGCATGGAACCAACGGCACCATTCCACCAAAGATGCCTAAGCAGGTTAAACTTGCATGTAATGGCCCCGCCAACGCTATCCATTTATTAAGTGGGATTAGCGGATGGGGATTCCCAGCAACCCCAAAGGGTTCAGTCTCCATGATCGTCAGGCTTCATTATGCTGATGGAAAAACCGAAGATCACTTGTTGAAGAATGGCGAAGTCTTTGCAGACTACATTCGTAAAATTGATGTCCCCGATTCTACCTTTGCATTTTCATTGCGTGGCCAGCAGATTCGATACCTTGCAGTTCGCCCCAAAAGGCCTACTGAAATCATCAAGGATATTGAATTTGTAAAAGGGCCAGATGGGACTTCACCAATCGTAATGGCGGTTACGGTTGAGGGACCTGAAAGCAAAGATAAGCCCAAGTAATGGGGAATTATAAATTTGATAGATACTTGCTTTTATTTACCAACAGATTGGGCGAATCTTTTCCCATCTAGCGTTTTAATTAAAAAGGCCCCTGACAGACTTAACCTGACTGGCTTTTTATCTTGCGGAGTATATTCTGCATCAATTTCAATCGTATAGGAACTCTTGCTTGTTTCCTGCACTTTAAGGCTAACCTTAGAGCCAGGAATGGGGGTCATCGTATTGGGGATTTTTGCCACCGCATCTTCCAGAAGAAAACCTAACGCTATTTCCTGAGCAGACATCGCAAGATTTTGCACCTTAGTTTCAAGATTGATTTGCTCAAACTTCTTACGGGTAGAAAGTTCCTGCACAACAACCGACACCAACAAAGCGGAACTCAACGCCATCAACACCAGGCAAGTTATAAGCGCAACACCTTTTCGTTGATTACTTGAAGCCTTTATGATGATCATTTTCGGGCTCCATTCAGACTTGCACGGAAACTTAATACCCGTTCCCTGTTTCTAATGAAATCAGCTTTATCAAGACAATTAAGTTCCACCATTAAACCATCATTCAACAATTGAAATGAAACATCCTCCACCCCCATCAAGCGCTGTTTTCCTTGAAGGCTTGTACGCATGAACGCACCATTTTCAACCTCATAGGTTATTTGGCCCCCGGATAGAAGCGCCAATTTTAACCCCGTTGTTTTATTCGCGTTGGTTGTTATTACTGCAGATGAAGCAACCCGAACATCGCTTCGAAAAAGGTTGGCTAAGGCTGCAACCTCCATGTTCCTATTTGCCAATTTTATTTCCGAGGAAGAAAAATACATCAGGCCCATAATCATCGTAGTCGCGATCAACATCACAACGCCAAGCAATGCCATCACAACAACCATTTCGATTAGGGTGAATGCATTTCGAACTCTTGATTTATCTAACATCATTTTTCACCCTGCAACGCAATTGATCTTGGCGCAATCGAAGAAGTGAGCGTACATTCTTTAGGGTCAAAACTCCGCCCAAAATCCCAACGCACTACCACTTCAACATCCTTGATCAACTTGAATTCTTTTGATGGCATAACCTTTACCGTTATTACCGAACCAGGTGGCAACGATTTATACCGACGGGTGTCCTGCACCATTTCCGCCCACTTTTCATCCAGCTTTTCCCAGGGCGTGCTGCGAGCCTCCTCGAGTATATTTATGCCCGCCTGATTCCCAAGAAATACATTGCTGTTACGGTGCCTTTCGTGAAAACACCAAGTGGTTGTTTGCGCTATCACCACCATAACGATGGCTAGAATAGAAAACGAAGCTATGATTTCCACTAGAGTAAAACCGCTTCGCCTTAATTTAGTTCTGTTTGGTTTTGTGTTCACGATAACTCCACCATCATTTTTATCAGTGGCATGAACATGGCAATTGCAATAAAGCCAACCATAACACCTAAAAGTAACATTAATAAAGGAAAGACAACCAAAGAGAAGCGCTGGGCAAACAATGAAGCTAGGCGCAGCCTTTGATTTCCGATTTCTTCCAATGCCCAGGGAAGATTGTTCACTTTTTGGGCAGATTGAACTAAGGGTTTCATGGATGTAGGCAACCAACCGGAAGCATCGAGACTATCTTCAAGCGAGTGGCCCAATTTGATAGATGAATTAAGCTTTACCAACTGTTTTTGGGAAGGCCCGGAAAAACAGTTCGACTCTTCCAGAAAAGTGAGCGCCTTCGAAACCACCACTTGCCCCTGCAAGGTGATCCCCAGCATTTTCAAAAAATTCCCCTGCAAGTGGATTCGATAAATCGAACCAACAACAGGAAAATACCATCTAGCGGTCATATTCCAAAAAGGCAGTACTGCAATAAAAGGAACAATGACCACAAAAAAAATCCAGAATAATGGAGAAAGCTCAGCAATGATATCGCCTCGATGGCCAAAGGTAGGCAACCATTTGAAAACCTTCAAAAGCAAAGTAGTAACCCAAGGAAGGGAACAATCAAAATCTTTAAAAATTCGCTCAAATTTAGGAGCAATAAAAACCATAAAAAAAACTGCAACATTCAATGTTGAAATTACCATAAAGAACAAGTAAGCCATGCGAGGTAAAACAGTGAGCCAGAAAAGATCCTTCTGCCAGCGCCCGATAATCGAAAGACAAGAAGAAAAATTCCCCGTGACATCGCCTAGGGAAAGCGCAAGAAATACTTCCTGCGAAACCAAATCGGGGTACACCCTTAATGCCTTGGTCAAAGAAAACCCCTGCTGCAATAGTTCGATCAATCCCGTCACTCGTTTATCAAAGCGCCAAAACTTGTAATAAATCAGGTAATAAGCTGGGTTCATAAATGAAAGAAAGCAAATAATTATAAATTCGCGAAAGTATCCTTTGGGCCTGTCAGCAAGGTAAGCGTTCAACATGGGGACAATGGGTTTATCGGCTTCAAAAGTAGACATTAAAAGGTTGCGAAACTCTTCCTGCCTGACATGCCTGTAATAGAAGAAGGAAACCATGGCCCAAGTAGAAAAAGCAAAGTACATCATTGCGTAATACAATGCGAAGACTTGAAGCCTCATTACGCACAACATGATAAAAACTAAAACAGGAAACAACAACCCTACGAGGATCATGGTGATAAGTAATCGGATGCTTTTATTTTTTTTGTTCATTTAAATGTTGAAGTAGGGTTTTAAAAACTCAATTACTCAATCCTTGAAGCAAATTTATCAGGGGAAGAAAAACCGCAAACACAAAAATTGAGGTAATGAATCCCGCACACAATACAACCAGCAAAGGTGGAAAAATACTTTGAACCATTTGTGAGCGTACCGCAACCTGCCTAGAATACATTTGCGCAGCTTGCTTCAATGTTTGAGATAGATTCCCGTTTAATTCCCCCATACCTGCCATCCATGAAACAACTTCCGGGAGGATTTTAAATTCTTTAAGCGCCTGGGCAAGGGAAGAGCCCTGACGCAATTTTTCTGCAATTTGAATCCCACCTGATTTCAAAATCGGATCGGAACCGGCTTGGGCGGCAAGTTCAAAAGCTTCGGGCAGTGGCATTTGATTTTCAACCAAGATTGCAAGTAAATCTGTAAACGCCGCCAACCTTGCAGAGCGAATTAAAACTCCAAATACTGGAAGCGAATAAATCAGTCTGGCCCAATTACAACGCCCTGCCTCGGTTGCATTGAACACTTGTCGCAAACCGATGGCTGATATCCCAATCACCCCCAAAGGAATTACCAATGTTGGTATCGGGTTTCGGCAAACATCAACAATCAATTGGGTAAAAAAAGGTAGGCGCATGCCAAAATCACTGAAAATTGAAATGAACTGCGGCATGACAAATATCATGATGATAATGGTCAATAATATTGCAATCAAGATAACCATCATTGGATATAGCAACGCAGTATAAACCACCGAAGAAAGATCAGAAAGGCTTCGTGCATAGGTGGTCAGCAAGGCAAGCACCTCGGGAAGGTTGCCCCCGCGAATTCCAGCATTCATGAGGCTGGAGTAAAATTTCGGCACTCGGCCCTGTTGTGATGCGATCGCTTCGGGAAGTGATTTACCCTGTTTTAGATCTTGCGCCAAAAGCTGAGTGGCTTCTTTTAAATTCCCACGCGACATTTCCCGGGCTATAGAAGCAAGGCCTTCCTCTAACGGCAAACCAGCACGAGCCATACCTGCAATTTCCTCGTTCAGGTATATCAACTGATCTGGGGTCAGTGCACCAAATTTCTTTTCTGTATTTTCCATACTTATCAATCACCTTGATTATTGTAAAGAACCGTAGCGCAATCAGCAGAGCCTAAAACTCGAAGCACTTCTTCTCTGGTGGTCTGGCCTGCTTTTACTGCTGCTATCGCATGGCATACAAGGGTTATTCCGCCATTGTTTATAAAAATCTCTTCCAGCGTTGTACGATCGGCTCGGTTTAAAATCGCTCTGCGCATTTCTTCGTTTAACACCATCGCTTCCAACAGCAAAAGCCTTCCTTGGTAGCCAGTATTATTACAACCTGCACAACCAATACCTTTACATTTAGGGCAATTCTTTCGCAACAATCTTTGGTTTAAAATCAACCGAAGCGAACTGGTCAACAAGTAAGGCTCAATCCCCATTTCCAACAATCTTGAAATAACTCCGCATGACGAACCAGCATGCAACGTGCTAAATAACAAGTGGCCTGAAAGTGCAGCTTCAATTGCAACATTGGAGGCAGCGTTTGGACATCTTCGAAAAGCAAAAATTTTGCCAGGAGACTCTCATCCAAACTGAACACCGCAAATCCAAAGGAGAACCGCTCGACCACCAAAGAGGGACAAAGAGATCAAGTGCAAACT
>JAPLNF010000134.1:16586-25803 GCA_026692965.1 Planctomycetota bacterium | reverse complement strand
TTGCTCTGAAAGCCTGGAAGCTGCTTTGCTTGTTTTTGCAAAAATCACAATTCCTGAAACCGGTTGATCAAGTCGATGAACCACGCCCAGAAAAACATTACCAGGCTTGGCATAACGCTTCTTGATGTACTCCTTGGCATAATCGAAAAGCGAGTCGCCTTTAATTTCGCCATGGGCGGTAGGCAACCCAGTGGGCTTTGAAAGAACGAGAAGATGGTTGTCTTCCAGAAGAATGTCGAAAGCCCATTTATTCACTAGAGTCGCACTTTCAGAAAATTGAAATAATGAGAAAACAGGGTGCTTGGTGCTTGCCTGCAATAACAATTTTATGAGAAAATGAACGATTAATCATGAATAAATCTACTTTTTTAGCTTGGAGAGCTGATGTTTAATCCATGCATATGCATAAAAACAGTTATCGGGTTGATTTTGATCGTTGGTGGAGGCCTTGTCGTTGCGGAAGAAATAAGTCTGAAGGGCTACAAAACCGTTGCAGAGGCACAAAAGTTCAAGCTGGAAAAATACAGTGTAGATGGGCAGAAAAAGAATTCAGGGAAGTTCGGCTTTCGATTTGATTGGAATAAAGAATCGGGTGCCACGATTTTGGAGATTGAGAAGGATTCGCCTGCAGACAAGGCTGGGCTGATCAAAGGTGATGTTCTGGAAAAACTGGCGGGTAACAAAATTGCTGACCTTGAAACCTTGCGGCTATACCTGATTAGGATTCGCGAGGGTGACAAAGTAAAAATTCTTGTAAAGAGAGAAAGCGACTTCAAGGAATTTGAATTGCATGCAACCTCCTGGAGCAACCCTTTGGTCAATCAGAGCAAGGTCAAGCTGGGAGTCTTTTTTGTACCCAATAAAAATCAAACCAAGGTCGAGATCAAAGGTGTTACTCCAAACGGGTCTGCAGAAAAGGCAGGCGTGAAAGTCGGTGATACATTGATCACAATTGATGGCAAAAAAGTAACCCCAGTTACTGGCATTAGCCCAATTCTTGAAGGTAAAAAGCCTGATGAGGTAGTTCGTGTTGTTGTTTCAAGGAATGGAAAAGTTTTGAATCTTGATGCTAGGTTGGAATTGGATGCAGCAGATGAAGTGGGGAAAAGCTGGAATGATCTTGATCGCAAGTTATTTAAAAAGCCTGTGTATAAGCTGGCAGTGATTCCGGTAGAGTTTCCCGATCAAAAACTTAATGAGAAAATCAAACCTTCCGATTGGGAGGATGCTCTCTTCAGTACCAAGAAATTTAACGATAAGAATGCGACTGGGCAAAAAGTGTATGGCAGTATGAATGATTTTTATACTGAGCAATCGGATGGTAATTGTAAAGTTGAGGGGAAGATTTTTGCAGTGGTGGCGGTAGAGAAAAAGAGGATGGAATATGCTGCTGGCTCTCCTCGGACAGCAATACTTGATCAAGCATTAACTTTGGTTATCGCCCGAGATGGTGAAAAAGCCTTGGATGGATTTGATGGCGTGTTCTTTTTGTATGCGGGTTCAAGGGCCCCCATCACCAGAGGGAATATTCTCTGGCCTCATAAAGGTTTCTATACATATAAGGGAAAAAGAATCACTTATTTCATCTGCCCCGAGGGTGGTGAAAAAATGTTTTCCATTAGTGTGATCGCCCATGAATTCGGTCATATGCTGGGCTTACCCGATCTTTATGCCCGCCCTGAAGTTCCTGATATGGAAGGCTTGGGTCGGTGGTGCAGCATGTCAAATGGCGAGGGGCTAGACGGGAGGCCCGTGCATTTTAGTGCATGGTGCAAAGAACAAATGGGATGGACTGTTCCAACCATGATCGATCCAAGGGTGCAACAAAAGTTGATTCTGTCGCCCATAGAAGGAAAGAACTCCGAGTGTATTAAAATTCCTGTACGACCAGATGGAACTGAATACTTTCTTCTCGAAAATCGTATTAAAAAAGGGTTTGATCAAAACCTTCTAGGTGAAGGATTATTGATATGGCGTGTGGTGGATGGGAAACCAAACCTTGAAGAGTCGCATGGCATCGCGGGCCCTGCTGGCCCAAGTAGGTTTCCAGAATCTGTTCCGTATCCCAGTAAATCCAACCGGGATTTTACCCCCATGACCACGCCAACTAGTACCCCAGTGAAACAAGGTGGATGGCCCTTGCATATCACGAATATTCAAAGGCTTCCCGATGGTAGGATAGCTTTTCAGATCGGGTACGAGTTTTATTGATCTTCTTCTGGATCTGCTGTCGCGCCCATATCTTCGCGTGCTGCAGGTCCACGATGCATTAGAACGGTGTAGCCCCTAGTTTCTGCACCTTCCACCACATATCCAGCCTGGGTCATCAGGTCGACCATTTCGTTTGGCTGTTTGGTCACCATGAAAAAGCTTCCGGATCGTTTCAGCAATTCGAAGGAACGTTGGATGAAAAGAAGCGCAATGGAGTGGTTTGCAAAATAGGGCGGGTTGGCAAGGGCAATATCGAATGATTGCGGAATCAGATCGGGGCCTGAAACAGAAGATGTTGCAACCGTTTCAAAATTAGTCAAGCCATTAGAAATAGCGTTTAGTTTTGTTAACTCTAATGCGCGAAGGTTACTGTCAACAAAAGTGATTTTGCCTTCTGGGCCAGTTATCTTGGAAGCGTAAATTCCATTGGTCCCACAACCGCAGCCAAGGTCTACCACATTCTGACCGGGGCGCAGGCTCATGACTTCGCAAAGAGCGCGTGAACCCGCATCAAACTGGCCATAGGAGAAAGTTCCTGGGCGGGAAAGAAAACGGAAGGATTCACGCTGATTGATATTGCATTGGAAAGTGACTTCATGCCTTCTGCGTGGCCGCTCTCCCATTTTCTGGGACCAAAGGAATGTGGTTCCTTGCTCCTGATGGATATGCACCTTCTTGTAGATTTTTTTCATTGCTTCTGGAAATAGTGAGTCATTGGCTTGCGCAGACCAAACCAGAAACTGACCTGAGGCATTGAGAATATGAAAACCCTGCTCGAGGAGATCGGTTTTAAGCTCGCGCTCGCCCGATCTTGCGGGCAGATAAACTGCAGTGGCAAAGTTTGGTCCAAGATCCCATAAATCAGCCTCTACTCGAACCTGTGCAGGAATGTTGGCATCCTTTAGCATTTGTTCCAATCGCTCGGCTTGAAACAAATCCATCTGGTAGCAGACTGCTTCTTTATATGGGCTTGAATGAAGCAGGTTCACTACATCCGAGGGGGAACCCATAATCACTGCGAAAGGGGGTCTTATCCTTTCGAGCAAGGTTTTAGGAGGATAGATTTTACTTAACGATACGAGTTTCGGCTTTGCCATTTTGTTTCTCTTTTATCAAGAACCGCACGGTTCAATTCGTAATTCTACAAGGGATTGATGCTTACCTGAAGGGGGAAGTATTAGAAGACCTGAATCGACACCTTTTTGCTGCAAATTAATCGCATCGGTAACGCAAGTATAAGGTTCGATACAAACACTGGTTCTGGAACCCGGCGTAAATACAACCATGTCGCGCCATGAGTTATCGCAATATATCACCATGGCATGTTGTTTTGCACCCTGCACACGGCCTCTTTCCATCATCCCAAATGCGTTGGCTTTAAACACTGGCAGATCGGTTAAAACATCATCTGCATGAAAGCCTTTCATTTTGCGAAGCTTGTTGAGATCGCGTGCCGCATCAACGGGAATCTTTCTTCCATCTGGAAGGCATTCATCCAAATGCCAGAATGATTTTGCACCACATTGCAGGGAGCAATCATCGGAAGCCAAGCCCGGCGTAAAAGGCAAATTGAAATAAGGATGATATCCCAAACCAAAAGGTAGGGGCTCAGAATCGGGATTGATTACAAGAGCTTCGATCCCAAGGGAGTTTTCTTTAAGCCTGTAAGTTAATTGCAAGATGGCATCGGCAGGCCAGCAAGCAACTGATGCTGGGTCATCTTTTGAAATTTGGAATTCCCCTGTAACCCAAGCTGAATTGAGATCCGCACCTTGATTAATAACTCTCCAGGGGTTGCGCACTGCAAAGCCATGGATGTTGTGTTTTTGAATATTATCATTTCGGGGCAGGGAATAGGATTTACCATCCCAATTGAAATGCGCATCTCTAACACGGTTGGGGTAGGGGAAAAGAACGGGAATGCCACTCCGGGTGGGTCTGCCGTCGGGGAATAGTTCGGGGTCTTGATAAAGGATGTCTAAGTTTCCTTCGGAAGTCGGTACAATCCATGAATAACAGTTAAATCCAAGTGCAGGATAAATGGTTGCGCTAGCGCCTTTGGGGCTGTGCAAAGTGATTTGCGTACCATCATGGCTGATAACATCTTGTCTGATTGCCGAGGTAATTTTAAAGGTCATGTTAGAATCCTGATTAAAGTAGATGAAATTATGTTAGAACCTTGCTATAGGATTCCATCAGAAATCGATAAGAATCAAGGAAAAATCATCATGCCAAGGTTAGATTGTGAGAATGCGCTTGATTTTGCAAGGGTGATGTTTATTGCAGCGGGGGTGCCGCCTACCGAGGCCCAAAGGGTCGCAACCAGCCTTGTTGATGCGAATTTGTGTGGTCACGATTCCCACGGCATTATCCGAGTGGTGCAATATATCAAGGCGATTGAAGCCGGGATTTTGAAACCGGGTGCGCCATTTGTACTGCTTTCTGAAACCCCATCAGCAGTAGCAGCCGACGGGGGCTGGAATCTGGGCCAAGTTCAAGCCTATCGCTTATTGGAAAAGCTGATTGCCAAAGCTTCGGTAACCGGGGTGGCTGCGGGTTCATTGAAACAATGCGGGCATATCGGAAGATTGGGTGAATATGCGGAAGAGGCAGCGCGACACAAAATGGCGTTCCTTGCAACCGTAAATAATCATGGCTTTGGCCGTGCTGTTGCTCCACCGGGGGGTAAAGTTGGCAGGATATCTACCAACCCGATTTGCGTAGGCGCGCCCACCAAAGACAACCCTGTTATTTTAGACATAGGTACCAGTGTTTGTGCGGAAGGGAAAGTCCGCGTTAATTACAACAAGAAAATACCCACCCCCGAAGGTTGGCTCCTTGATTCCGAAGGAAGGCCCACAACGGATCCTGGTGTTTTGTACAACGATCCCAAGGGCACGATTCTTCCATTGGGCGGACAGCAATCATACAAGGGCTTTGGGCTAGGATTGCTTATGGATATGTTTGCAGGCGGACTTTCAGGCGCCCAGTGCAGTACACCTGGGGTCGAAAGCAAATCTGCAAATGCTGTATTCTTTTTGGTGATCGATCCTGCAAAGTTTGCTGGGGTGGATCACTTTTTAAATGAAACCACAAACCTTGCTGCCAATGTGCTTACCTGCCCAAAAGCAGATGGCGCAACCGGTGATATTATTCTGCCAGGCCAATTGGAAGTTACAGAAAAAAGCAAGCGAATGAAATCAGGGCTGATCCTTGATGAGGGGACTTGGTCGCAATTAAAAGAACTGGCGCAGAAGTATAAAGTGTCGCTACCTGACTCTGTCTCTAACTGAATTTGAAAAGGCTGAATATGAAAAGATGGATTGCTGGTTTGGTGCTGCTGTTACCTATGCTTTCGCTTTATGCTCAAACCTCGTCTGAGAAATTATTGCCTTTGTTAGATGAACAGAGTTTTTTCCTGGGCAGGATTCAGCCAGGGAAGATTGATATAGCCAGGATCATGATTCCGTTGGTTCAAAAAAAGACGATCCCACCTGCGGAGGCTGCCGCTCTTGGTTTTTTCTTGAACTTGCAAAAAAGTAGCATTGAGAAGGTGATTGATGAGATATGGTTTTCTGCGAGTGCGAAGGATGCAGGAACCTATTTTCTTCCTTCCATGATCATAAAAACAAAGCCCGCCGCGAAAACAGAAGATCTGCTAAACCTGCTAAAGAACATGCCATTGCCCATTAATATTCAAACTGCAAGCGGGCAGGTGATCAGAAAAGGGCAAAACTCTATTCTGCCTCTTTCCTATGTGATTCGAGAAGAAAAAGGTTTTTATCTTTTAGAGCAAGTGGGCGCAGCCAAGGACACGAAAAAAACCAAGCGCACTGATATTGTCCAAGGTTTTGATGCCATGGGCAGCCTGCCTTTTGGTGCGATGCTTTTCCCCTCGAAAGATAACCCTTTGGATCTAAGTAAAATCTTTCCCTCGCTAAAGAATGCTAATGGAAAAGACGTTGAAGCTCCCGGAATCTTAAATGGGCTGAAACTTGTAACGCTAGGAATATATCTTGACCCATGGCGAATCCAAATGGTGATTCAAACCGAAGATAAGGAACTTGCCAACGATGTGCATAAATCGATTTTAAAATCAATTCAGGGTATTCCTGATTTGGTGCAGGCACAGGTGGAAGAAGTGGGTAAAGACCCGGTGTTTAAAGCTTTGGCTGCCATGGTTAAATCCGTTTCAATTATGGATGATAAAGTGACGATTGTTATTACAGACTTTGATCCTTATTTTGAAATTGCAGCAAGAATTAATGAGCAAAACCAAGCCAAGGCCGCTGCAGCTTCATCCATGAATAAGGTGAAAAATATTGCAACCGCTTTATTGGCGTATCACAAAGATAACGGAAAATTCCCTCCCGCAGCAACACTTTCAAAAGAAGGAAAACCATTACTAAGCTGGCGCGTACAAATCCTTCCCTACCTTGGGCATAATTTTCTGTACAAACAGTTCAGGCAAAACGAACCCTGGGATAGCGAGTATAATAAGAAATTCATTCGCAGAATTCCCCCAAGTTTTAGAGAGTCGCAAGAAAACTTGGATAAAGGCACAACGCCCTTTCAAGCCCCTGTTGGCACTGCAACACTTTTTACTCCGGGAGGTACAGGGACTAATTCAATTCAAATTATCAATGAACTTTCGAACACGATCATGCTTGTTAAAGTCCCCGAAGATAAAACAGCGATTTGGACCAAACCCGAAGATTGGGAAATCGATATCAGCCTGCCTGCCAAGGATCTTTTAAAAGGCTTTACGAATGCAATTGTTTTTGCCTGCGCAGATGGCGAGGTTAAAGCCATTCCTCTTAAAGAAGCCGAGGAAAAAATTAAAAGCATGCTTATGATTGATGGGAAACCTAAAAACCCCTGAGAAAAGCCAAGTTTCCCTCTAAGTTTTCGGATTTTTCAGCGAATGATTGAAATGGCACGAGTTTAGATGTAACATAGCGGTATTACATTGTAATCCTGACAGGGTTTGAGCATGTTTTGTCATCAAAAACACCGTTTATTTTACTTGTTCCCACTTCTTTTGTCGCTTGCCCTAGGGTGTGCCAAAATGCCGGATCCTTGGGTTGAAGTGCCAGGCAAATTCAAGGTCCTAGTCAGCTTTCCACCACTTTATAGCATGGTGAAATCTATCGCAGGCGATCGCGCTGCTGTTATCTCTCTTTGCACCACAACCGGGCCCCACGATTACGCTTTTAATGCCAAAGACACCATACTTTTACGTAAGGCAGATCTGTTTTTTTATAATGGATTAGATCTCGACGACCTTTTCGTGGGGCGGCTCGCTAAGGATGCTTCGAATCCCAACCTCAAGTTTTCAAGCTTGGGTAAAAAGGTTCCTAAGAATCTACGCATCGAATCCAAAGAAGCAAAGCCAGGCCATGAAGGCCACAACCATGGCAGCTTCGATCCGCATATCTGGCTCGGTATTCGCCAAAGTCTTCTTATGATCAACGCGATTCGGGATGAATTAAGCTTGCTGGACCCAGAGGCTGCAGAGGAATACAAAAATCGAGCAGCGAGCCTTGCTGCAAGTCTTGAAGAAATCCAAAAAGAAGGGATTACTTTGTTGGAGGGTAAGAAAAACAAGGTGATAGTTACTTTCCACGAGTCGCTTGGGTATTTTGCGTCTTCTTTTGGAATTGAAATTGCAGGAGTGATTCAAAAGGCCCCCGGTGATTCTCCTAATGCCCTAGAGTTGGCGAAGATCGTGCAGATGTGTGTTGAAAAGAAACCATCTTTAATCGCAGTAGAACCCCAATATCCAAGAACTACTTCTGCCAAATTGTTGCAGGAAGAGCTTAAGAAAAAAGGGATTGAAATACCTTTGGTTGAAATAGATCCGCTGGAAACTTGTACTCAAGCAGATCTTGCGCCTAAGTGGTACGAGATAAAATATAAACAAAACCTTGAAGCACTCGCAAAGAATTTGCAATGATCAACAACCTTTTAACTTTAAAAAATGTTGCTGTAAAGTTAGGCCATCTTGAAGTTTTAAAAGATGTTAATGCTTCACTGCTTAAAGGGAAAATAACTTCCCTAATCGGGCTTAATGGTTCTGGGAAAAGCACCTTGCTGCGAGCAATTGTCAGGGAGATATCGTTTGCGGGAGAATTGCATTTTTATTGTGGACATGCCCACAAAACCCCGGATCCCCGGCATGTTGGTTATGTGCCTCAAAAATTGCGTTTAGAGGCGGGCTTACCCCTTACTGTGCGGGATTTTTTGGCTCTTCCCATGCAGGATGCCCCTATTTTTATGGGGATAAAAAAATCGTTAGAAAGCAAAATGCTTGCGATGCTTGCAAAAGTTGGGTCTTCGCCAAATATGTTGGATAAACCCGTAGACAAACTTTCTGGTGGGGAATTGCAGCGCCTTCTTTTAGCCTTAGCCATGGAGCCTAATCCTGAGTTGCTATTATTGGATGAGCCAGCTGCAGGCATCGACTTCCAAGATCAGGACAAGTTTTATGCCCTGTTAAAAGAGTTGAACAAAAAAACAGGTGTCACCATATTGCTGGTTTCTCATGATTTGGGGCTGGTTCAGGATTATGCTGACCAAGTTTGGTGCTTGCATAAAGGCGTAATTGCAGGGATTGGAGCCCCCAGCGAGGTTTTAGGGAAAGAAAACTTGCAAAAGTTGTTTGGAAGTGGCTTAAAAATAGGGTGAAAACCCGGGAATTAGAACTCTAAAAGCTCATCTTGGGCCAAATTTAATTGAAATATTTTTCCATCCCCGATCCTTCCGGTGCGTGCAGCTTTAGAAATTTTTTCTGCAACTTCATTAACCCTTTCATCTTCCACCGTTACCGTAATTTCCACCTTGGGAATAAAAGCCATATTATATTCGCTGCCTTGATAGCGGTCTAAATAGCCTTTTTGCCTGCTAAAACCCTTCGCTTCTCGCACGATTACTGAATTTAAACCAAGATTTTGAATTGCTTCCAGCACGGTTTCTGCACAAAAAGGCCGCACGACTACGGTTAGCT
>JAPLNF010000134.1:0-16547 GCA_026692965.1 Planctomycetota bacterium | reverse complement strand
TTTTGATTTTTTTCCAGCACGGTTTCTGCACAAAAAGGCCGCACGACTACGGTTAGCTGTTTCATGATTTGCTACGCCTCTTTTTTCCGTCTATTAATTTTCATGTATGAAAGTTAAAATAACCTCTTGGTAGTTTAGCCTTCAAACGCTATTCTACCAAAGGGTGATTAAACCCACCACTACCCGGTAGTGTAATGGTAGCACAAGAAATTTTGGTTTTCTTTGTCTAGGTTCGAGTCCTAGCCGGGTAGTTTTCTTTTGGCATCGGTGCAGCAATGGATAAAAATATAATACATTGGCGCTGGATTCCTCGTTACTATAAAAAAGTTGATGATAAAGCCTCTCATGTCGATGTGGTATATTGGTATTTTGGATTAGAAACGGTTTTTATTGTAGTGATGGCTTTTGTCTTTTATTTTACCACGATAAAAGATGGTTTCCTTAAAAAGAGCCAAATGGATAACCAAGTCGAATCGCTTCGTAAATCAATCGAATATCAAATTCAACAACCTGCAAAATAATTTGCAACTTCAGCCTTGATGATTCATATCAATTTTCGGATATTTGCGCTTAGGCCAAAATATCTTTTCTAATTGTTCAATGGAATGATTCCCATGATTAGTTCAATCAACCGCTATGTTCTAAAACTTATGGGCATTGTTTTAGCCTTGTTGATGGGTGGGCAATTTTCGCTGGCCCAGGCCCCTGCGAAAACAGGCAAAGATGCAGAAACATTAAAAGCTGCAAATGCCATATTTGATAATGTAAAGCACGAAAAACTTCCCAATGGTTTGAATGTATATTTAAAACCTATCCCAGGTGCGCCAACTGTAACCACCATGGTTGCATATAAAGTTGGCTCATCAGATGAAAACCTGGATCAAACGGGCCTTTCTCATTACCTCGAACATTTAATGTTTAAAGGGACTGAAAAACTGCTGCCCGGTGATATCGATCGCTTTACGCTTCGTAATGGTGGCGCAAATAACGCGTACACTTCTGAAGATTGTACGGTATACCATTTTGATTTTTCTGCAGATCGTTGGGAGCAAGCTCTTGCAATCGAAGCGGATAGGATGCGGAATCTACAGATTGATGATAAGCACGAATTTCAGCAGGAAAAAGGTGCAGTAATAGAAGAGTTGAAGCGTAATGAAGATGGCCCATGGGATCTGGAATATAAGGCAATTATGCCAAAGATTTTTGGCGCAAACGCTCCATATGGCCATCCTGTGATCGGACAGGCTGAACATGTTAAAGCCTCCACAGCTTTGACAATCAAGGCGCATTACAACCTTTGGTACCACCCTTCCAATGCATCCTTGGTGATATGTGGCGGGTTCGATCCAGCACAAGCCATGGCTAAGGTTAAGGAATTGTTTGGAAACATCCCTGCGGGTGAATTGCCTGCAAGAAAAGTTAATGTTCCATTAAAAAGAGATGGGCAGACTCGCATTGAAATGAAATCTAAGTTTGAAGTAGCTAGGCTTTTAATTGGTTTTAATACCGTGGAAATGGTGGATGAAGATGCGCCCGCACTTAGCGTTCTTGAAGCAGTTCTTTCTGATGGGAAAATCAGCAGGTTTTATCGCAAATTTATTGAAGGTGAAGAATTAGCCTCGGTGGCTGCAGCCGAAAGCTCCACAGGGCGCTATCCCGGTTGGTTTGGGATTCAGATGGAACTTATGCAGGGGAAAGATGGAGCCAAACTTGAAAAAATGATTTTTGACGAACTCGATAAACTTGCAACTGAACTTGTTTCTGAGGAAGAGCTTGAAAGAATTAGACAGAAGATTTTGGCAGGTGCAGTTTTTTCGCGTGAAAGTGTTCACGGGTTGGCAGATGTAATTTCACGAACGGTTGTAGTTGCAGACCTTGAGTATTTGAAATCCTACTTATCAAAACTGTTGGTGGTATCGCCTGCAGATTTACAAAGGGTGGCCAAGAAATATCTGGTAAAGGATAAGTCAGTTGTGCTTTGGTCGATTCCTGAAAAGGGCGCAAAGACTTCTTCCACCCATAAACCAGAAAAAAATAGAAGGCTCTTCAGGCAGAAAGAGCAGGCAGCGGTAACTCCGTTTTCGCTTACCAAAGCAAAAAGGATCGAGATTCCAGGCGGCACGGTTCTTCTTTTGATGCCCGATTCCAAGGTTCCTGTTTTGGTTGCCAACATTGCCATTCGGGAAAGTAAAGGGTACGAAACCCTTGAAAAACAAGGAGTTGCTAGCATGACGGGTTCCTTGCTTGATGAAGGTATCCCGGGCCTTGATGGCCCGCAACTTGCCTTGAAAATTGAAGGAGTCGGTGGCGAACTGGAATTCGATGAATCTGGTGGCGCACTTAAAGTTCTTTCCCATCATGGGAAAATGGGCATAGATCTTCTTTTAAATTGCATGAGATCCCCGACCTTTCCCAAAGAGGCTTTTGAACGCAATAAAGAGCAAACTTTATCTTCGCTACAAGATCTGGAATCGCAGGCCAATTTTCTTGCCAAGCGGGAGTTTCTCAAAGAAGTTTATGGGGATCACCCTCGTGGACGATCAGCCATCGGGACTATTAAAAGTGTTAAAGCGCTTACGAATGAGGATTGCATTGCATTTCACAAACTTTGCTATCATCCAGCAAATTTGATTATTTCGGTGGTTGGGGATTTTGACGCTGCTGAAGTTGAAGCGCAGATTCGTGAAGCTTTAAAGGGTTGGCCTGTATCTGAAGCTGCGAAAATTAATTTTCCCAAAGTCACAATGCCTGAAAAGTTTACCCAAAAAATAATCTCGAACCCAGAAGCTGTTCAGATGCAGTTTTACATGGGGCACGTTGGTATACGTAGAAACGATCCAGATTACTTCAAGCTTTTGGTGATGGATTATATTCTGGGAACCGGACCTGGGTTTACCGATAGGCTTTCTGCAAGGTTGCGTGATCGAGAAGGGCTTGCCTATACCGTGAATGCAAATATCACCAGTACTGCAGATATCGAGCCAGGCGTTTTTACTTGTTACATTGGTACCGATGCTGTTAATTTTGACCGGGTAAAAAAGGAGTTTCTCGAAGAACTTGAACGCATTCGAACCACAAACCCCGAAGATGCTGAACTTGCTGATGCCAAGAATTATCTGCTCGGCAGCCTGGCTTTCCGTTTTACCACCAATGCTGCAATTGCTAGCCAGTTGTTGATGACCGAAAGGCTTGGGGTTGGTTTGGATTACCTAGACAAATTTCGCAAGGAAGTTAGTGCAGTAACGGGAGACGATATCAAAGCGGTGGCATTCAAGCACATACAAACAGATAAGTTACTTCTGCTTGCAGTCGGGGCAATTGATCAAACAGGAAAACTTTTGCCTAAAAAATAAGTGTCAATCCAAGTCGGAAAATAAATCTCTTGCAGGTGGTAAAAGGCACTCGGGGGAATCGTTGCCTACTTTGTTAACCAAAGTTCCAACTTCTTTTAATTGTAGAAACCCTGAAGGCGCAGGTTGAAGCAGTGCGGCAATATCTGCTGAGTGCCCCTCTTCGTGATTGAGCCAAGTTTTCCAACTTCCACGTGGAAGTATCAAAGGCATACGTTCGTGAAGTTCGTTCATGTCTTGATTTGCAGCAGTTGTGATGATTGAAAAGGTCTCGATGGTTTCTTCGCCAAGATGGGTGTTGGATTCCCAAATACCGCCAAAACCCAGAAGGCTTTGATCTTTGGGGCTGATGAAAAAAGGCTTTTTACTTTTTCCGGTAGTCTTCCATTCGTAAAACCCGTTTGCGGGGATGATCCCGCGCCTTTTATTAAAGGCAGATTTGAAAGAAGGTTTTTCTGTGATCGTTTCAGCGCGGGCATTCATCATTTTTCCAGCCATGCTTTTATCCTTAGCCCAGGCGGGAATCAACCCCCAGGAAAGATAAGAAGGGCTTAAATGTTCGCCCGATCCTCCCTTGATAAACAGGCATGATTGGCTGGGCGCAAGGTTGTAGCGGGCTGAAAATGCCGGGAATAAGCTTATTCCAAGAAACAATTCCAGCATGGTTTTGTCAGCATATAATGCAAATCTGCCACACATCGTGTACCCCGGGGATAAATCACCCCTTTTCAAATGTTATAATTGTTTCATATTAATCTATGCAGGCAGTTGTTTGATTGTAAATATCTGCCATTAAATATTATTCAGACAAGGGGTAAGCCAATGACCGAATCTACAAAAAAAATGGAATTCAAAACGGAATTAAAGCAGCTCCTTTACTTGATCACGCATTCGCTTTACTCGAACAAAGAAATTTTTC
This sequence comes from Planctomycetota bacterium, assembly GCA_026692965.1. GTDB lineage: Bacteria > Planctomycetota > Planctomycetia > Gemmatales > Gemmataceae > UBA969. Next base: position 12,278 of record JAPLNF010000134.1, on the reverse strand, counting down.
TTCGAGAATTAATTAGTAACGCAGGCGATGCCATCAATAAGATGCGGTTTGATTCCTTAGATCAGCAAGATGATCTTGAAGGGAATAAAGATTGGAAGATAAAAATAATAATCAACAAGGAATTGGGAACTCTGACGCTTTCAGACAATGGGATTGGTATGTCGCGGGAAGCGGTGATTGAAAATTTGGGAACCATTGCCCGCTCCGGTACTAAAAACTTTCTTGATCGGATCAAAGGTCAGGAAGGGAAAACGAAACCCGAACTCATCGGGCAATTTGGCGTTGGGTTTTATTCCGCTTTCATGGTTGCGGATAAAGTTGAAGTTTTATCTCGCATGGCAGGGAAAGCAGAGGACGGCATTTGTTGGATTTCTGATGGCCAGGGCGAATTTACCATTGAATCTAAACCGAAAGCTGAACGCGGGACAGATGTTATTCTTTATTTGAAGGAGGCGGATAAGGATTTCCTGGAGAGTTTTAAAATCCGCTCCATCATCAGGAAGTTTTCTGACTTTATCGAGCACCCTATCGTTTTGGAAGTTGTAGGCGAAACAAAAGATCCTGAAGAAAAAGACGAAGTCCTAAACTCGCAAAAAGCCTTATGGCTTCGCAGTAAATCCGAAGTTACTCAGGAAGAATACGACACTTTCTACAAACAAATCAGCAATGATTTCCAGGAACCTGCGAAAGTAATTCATTACACTGCAGAAGGTATGAACGAATTTCGGGTGCTGTTATTCATTCCACCAAGCCTGCCTATGGAATTCCAATTTGGGGATGTGAAGATCGGCCCCCGATTGTATGTGCAACGCGTTTTGATCATGGATAATTGCGAGCAACTTTTGCCCTCGTATTTAAGATTTGTTAAAGGTGTGGTGGATTGTGCTGATCTACCATTGAATATATCGCGTGAAATATTGCAGCAAAACCCCGTGTTGGAAAGAATTCGCAAGGATGTAGTAGGAAGTATTCTAAAAGCTTTGAAAGACATGAAGAAATCAGAGCCAGAGAAATACCTTAAGTTTTTTGCAGAGATGGGTTCCATATTAAAAGAAGGGTTGCGAGTCGATTTCGAAAATCGTGAGAAAGTTGCAGACCTATTACTTTTTAACTCTTGTAAAACAAGCGCAGATAAAACTATCACTTTGGAAGAGTATGTTTCTGCAATGCCAGAAGGGCAGACGGAAATCTACTATCTTGCAGGCGAAAGTCGCGCCCAAGTAGAATTCTCGCCCCTGCTCGAATCGTATAAATCCAAGCAACAGGATGTGCTATTGCTTTTAGATCCCATCGATGAGTTTTCTCTGCCCTACTTGCAAGATTACAAGGGTAAAAAACTCAAGGGGATCGATCGAATTGATAGCAGTAAATCGGATTCCGATCCTGAAATACTGGAAGCTACCAAAAGCCGTTTTGCGGGTTTTGTTGAACACCTAAAAGCCAAACTTGGTGTTGTTTCAGATGTTAAATTAACATCGAGGTTGAAGGAAAGCCCTGTGGTACTGGTTTCAGAGTCGGGCGGGTTTTCCGCAAGTCAGGAAAGGTTTTTGAAGAAGATTGGGAAGGCGCAGGAAGGGATGGAATCGAAGAGGGTTCTTGAGATTAATCCTGAGCATTCGCTGGTGCTAAAGCTTCGCGATTTGCATGAAGAAAAAGCTGATTCGCCCAAATTGCAGGCTGGTATTGAAACCTTGTACGACCTTGCATTACTTGCCGAAGGCTCTAAAGTGCAAGATCTTGGAAGCTTCATGAAAAGAGTTCAGGAAGCGGTACTTAAAGGTTTGTAAGGGGCTTTTTTAATGAAGACTAATCCAACTCGGGTTTTCTTGATGCGCCATGCTGAAACCAGTGTCCCTGGTGTTTTTCATGGCGCTGAATCCGATATTGGGTTAAGTGCTCGTGGAGTTGAGCAAGCCAAAGCTGCTGCTCGTTTTTTTCAAAACCACAAACCAACCAAGCTGATTTCTTCAGGAATGGTTCGGGCTTTGACTGCAGCCGCCGAAATTGCTTCCGCCTGCAATCTTGAAATTGAAGTTTTCAAAAATTTATATGAAAGAAAAGTAGGCACACTTTCGGGCACGGTAAATAATTTGCCTGATGGCCCATGGAGGCAGACTTTATCCCGCTGGCTGAATGGCGAAACAGGTTTTGCTCCCGAGGGCGCTGAATCCTTGGACCAAATGATTGCTAGAATTATTCCTATTTGGAACGAAATTACGAATAAATATCAGGGTGAAACGGTTTTGATAGTCGCTCATGGCGCAGTGCTTAAAGTGCTTTTATTAACCATTTTGCAGGAGTGGTGTATCGCTGATTGGGATAAATTTGGTGTAATTCCTAATGTAGGAATCACCGAGTTGGTATTTAATCAACGTTGGGAATCCAAACGGTTGAATGAAGTTCCCCAAGGTGCGCCAGAACCTGCTGGATTTGTTTTAAACGGTTAATCCGACTTCTTGCATGGATGGCTTGAAGTTCATCCCTAGGAAAGGGTGCTTGTGCAATTTAGACTTTCAATTCTGATGTTTTTGCAATTTGCTTTGCCAGGGGCCATGTTACCTCTCTACAGTATGCGCCTTAAAGAATTAGGTTTTACTCCGATGGAGTTGGCAATATGCTGTGCGACGCATGGCGTTGGAGCTTTGCTTGCACCTTTGGGCGCACAACTTGCAGACCGATACTTTGCAGCAGAGAAATGCGTTGCGGTCTTCAGCCTGCTTAGCAGTTTGTTTTTAATTGGTTTGGCATACGCTGAAAGCTTGTATCTGGTTTGTTTACTAACCCTTTTTTTCTGGTTGCTTACCGTTCCAATGATGGTGCTTTGCAGTACTATTTGTTTTATTCATTTGAAAGATCCTGAAAGAGAGTTTGGGATAGTTCGTTTATCGGGCACCCTAGGCTGGATGTTGCCTGGTTGGATTTTATTAGCGCTCATTAGTATCTTTCCCAACAATAATTTAGAAGGGCAGGCTAGTGAGCAATTTATCATTGGAAGTATTTTTGGCTTTGTTGTATCTGTTTATGCGTTGACCTTGCCTACTACTCCCCCAAGCCCCAGTAAGGTTGATAAATTTGCTCCGTTGGCCGCCTTAAAGTTGCTCCGAGGTTGGCCCTTTGCAACTTATTGCCTTTGTACTCTAGGTGTTTGTATCACCATGCCCTTCACCACCCAAGCCACTCCATTGCTATTGGAATATTTGGGAATTGTCCAGCCTTGGCTTAGCCCAACGCTAACCATATCGCAGGTTTCAGAAGTCATATCTCTTTTTTTACTGCCTATGTTTCTTCTTAGATTGGGGCTTAGAGGCAGCATGCTATTTGGATTAATCTGCTGGACTATTGCTCTATATGTTCTTTCAGTTGGTCAACCTTTGGGATTAGTGGTTCCCTCCCTTGCATTGAATGGATTGAGTGTTACTTGTTTTCTGATAACGGGTCAGGTTTATGTAAATATGCAGGCGAAGGGGGATCTTAAAGCCAGTGTTCAATCGCTTCTTACCTTTGTGCAAGGGATAGGTTTGGTTTTGGGGCACATAATGGTCGGGTTGTTGCGTTCGAGCAGTCAGAATGCCACGAACATGCGCGAGGAATTAGTGCTGGCGTTTCAAGTTGCAGCAGTGATTAACGGGATTCTTTGTTTGATCTTTTATTGTTGTTTTCGGCCAGTGTTTGGCAAGAAGTCTATGGTCGAAGTTAAATAAAAAAGGGAAGGCATTCGAGCCCTCCCTTTAAGGTTGAGATAGGAAGTCTTAAGCCAGCAATTCCTTAATTGGGTTTGCGCCCTTTTCAACAATGCGGATAGGTCTTCCGATTGGTGTTTGAACTTGCTTCGTGTAATCGATTCCAAGAACACTGCAAGCGGTGGACATAAAATCAATCGTGCTGATAGGCCGTTCTTCGACAGTTGCGCCTTGTTTGTCGGTCTTGCCAATGACTTGGCCACCTTTAATACCACCGCCCACCATGACGCTAGTCCAAGCTTTTGGATAATGATCACGGCCTGGTTTTGTACCGCGTTGGTTGATTTTAGGGGTTCTACCAAAATCACCCATCCAAACGATAAGGGTGCTATCAAGCAGCCCACGCTGGTTAAGATCGCTGATTAAGGTAGACATACCCGCATCTACTTGTGCAGACAGGCTTTTAACCTTGTCGAAATTATCTTGGTGGGTATCCCAGCCGCCAAGGTTGACCTCAACGAAACGAACACCGGTTTCAATAAGTCTTCGAGCAAGAATGCAACCTTCGCCAAACTTGCCTGAACCGTATTCGGAACGAAGGTTTGCGGGTTCGCCACTGATGTCGAAAGCCTTGGCTTGGGCAGACTTCATCATTGTTACAGCCCGTTGATAGGTGGTCTGATGAGCGACCCCTGCTTCGGATGAATAATCTTTAAGGAATGCTTTTTCCATTTCATTCAAAAGGGATACTCTGGAATTAAACTGGTTATCCCCGACTAAAGCATTGAGGTTGGAAACGCCCTTGCTAGCATCAGTGATAGATAGTGGTTGGTGTTTGGATCCAAGGTAACCGGAACCATAAGACCTGCCACCGTTAATGGTAACAAAGTTTGGAATAGGCAAATCAGGGTTGCCTGTTTCCATGGAAGCGATTGCGCCAAGGCTAGGGTAGGTCAAGCCGCCTTGACCTTCTTTGTAGCCTGTATGAAGGAAATAAGCGGCTCTATTATGGGCGCCTTCACCAGTGCTCATCCCGCGGAGGAGTGCAGATTTGTGCATCCATTTGGCAAATTTGGGGAAGTGCTCGCTGATTTGAATGCCACTTACATTGGTTGCAATGGGTTTGAATTCGCCTGCGCCATCTGAATCGGGCTTAAGATCGAAGGTATCTTTATGGCTTGGGCCACCGCTCATATACAAGAGAATGCAAGACTTGTGCTTTGCTTGAGTTTCAGCAGCATGCCCTGCAAGAACATTCATCCAGCCAGAAGCAGAGATGCCACCAACGCCCATGGCACCTAACTTCATGAAGTCTCTACGATATAAACCGCCCATCATTTCATTATTCATATTAGCATCCTTGGAAAAGTAACAGAGTAACTGTTAAGAGTAACTTAAAGTAACAGAGTAACTGTTAAGAGTAACTTTTAGTGGTTAAGAGTGAATTCACTCGTATTTAGTAAAACCCAAAGCATATCTGCCAGCCCTTTGTTTTTGTCCGTTGCTTGGGAAAGGAAGTTGGTCATTCGCGATGATTCTTCATCGGTAGGCATGCGGTTGAGAACCGAAAGGTAAATCTTTTCGATTGCAGTTTTTGTATCTGCATTTTTATCAACTAGCCTTTGAATGATGACTGCGGAGTTCATTTGTGGTGAATTCATGAGGCGGAGAATCTGGGGAATACCCGTTTCATAACTAAGGGCAGAGGTTCCTTCTTCGGGTTGAAAAAAGGTTACAAATTGCGCTCTTGCCCCCTTTGGAAGATTCTTACCTCGATCTGCCTTGCTTGCTGCGCCGAGTACGGTTGTCAAGCTGTCAAACAATTGTTCAGGCGTCATGTTTTTAATCGGCATGCGTGCCAACAGAGCAATATCTGTTTCTTTGTTTGAAGCATTGGGCTTGCTGCTTCTTTGGTATGTTTCGCTATTGCAGATGGAACGGATTAAAAATTTAAGATCGAAGTTTGAGGCAGAAAACTGGGTAGCCAAGGCTTCTAAAAGTTCGGGGTGTGTTGCAGGATTTCCATCATGCATATCGTCGATAGGGTCTACAAGGCCTTTGCCGAAATACTGAGCCCATACTCGATTTACCATTGCTTTACTGAAGAATGGGTTGGTTTTAGAAGTCAGCCAATTTGCAAGGACCGGTCTGTAAGGTTCAGCAGTGTTTAGGGTTGCTTCGCCAGATGCCAAAAACCTTGCAGGAACAAAGGTGGCTTGGCTTGAACTTTCATGAAAAAAGCTGCCAAACCCCAATAATCGTTTTGCTTCCAATCAACGAAAGGATGGTCGTGGCATTGAGCGCATTGGAGTTGTACACCGAGAAACAGTTTGCTAACAGAGTCGGTCATTTTGTCGACAGAGGCATTGGAGATGAAATAAGTAATGGATCCATTTTCATCTTGGGGCCCGGTAGAGGTTAACAATTCCTTGGTTATTTGATCCCACCCGGTGTTCACATTGAAATGTTTTTCCAGCCAAAGAGTCAGGGGTTCGGTTTGAACCCTGCGGTTATCGGAAATTCTGGGCAGTAGAAGGGATTGCCAAATGTCTGCCATATGTTTGCCAAACTCATCATCAGCAAGCAGATCGTCAACCAATTTTACTCTTTTGTCAGGTGTGGTGTTTTCAAGGAATGATTTGGTTTCAGATGAGGTGGGAATTCTGCCAATGATGTCTAGGTAAGCACGCCTTTGAAATTCAGCATCGGTACTTTTTGCGGAAGGGGTAACTTTTTCTTCTTTGATTTTTTTGCTTATTTCGGCATCGATTAAGGCTGATAAAACCTTGCTTTCAATCAAGGGCTTTGCGGCAATGGGCTTAGCAGAAGTCTTGATAAGCTTCTTTTCCTGCCTCTTCTCTTGCTTGCTTTGCGGTTTGGTATCTTTTTCTTCTGGAGTAGCTGCATCTGCAATTTCAATAATTGCGAAGACCAAGGCTATCACTAATAATTTTGAGGCTATTGTTTTTCGATCTAACATAATGAATCCTATTACAAAATACATGGCAGGACTTACGGCAAGCTATCTATTAAACCCTGTTTTTAGTGCTATGTTTCGCAAAAGTATTCGTTTTTTTAAGATATTTTTTGAAAGGCGTGGTGTTTTTTTAAGTCTATATTCAGTAACTACTTGTGTCTTATGTTTTGGTCGGATATTTGTTTGCAGAGGGAGAAGAAATGAGTTTTTAAGGGTTCGGAAACCGAATCTAGTGCTTGGTTACCTTCGGGGGTTTTTAAACAGTTAATAAGTGCTTCAAAAAATGGGATGGCAGTTGCAATAAGGTCTGCAGAGTTAAGCGGGTGGGGGTTGGCATTTGGTTCTTGAGGTTGAGTCCAGATTTTGGCCTGATCTAGGAATTCTTGCCCTAGGCTGGAACTCAATTCGATTTCGTCCTCAGTTTTACCAAATAGATTTTCGAATAATTGGTTTTTCTTTTGAAGAGATACCAGAACTTTCTCTTCGATACTTGCTTGCATAATAAACTGGAAGGATTGCACGGGTTTTTTTTGCCCCATGCGGTGGATTCGAGCCATGCGTTGTTTTAAAACAGCAGGGTTCCAAGGGATGTCTAAATTAAAAAGGGTGTCTGCAAATTGTAGGTTTAATCCTGTGCTACCTGCATCGGTGCTCAGGAAAATTATAGTATCTGGGTCGTCTCTGAATTGTTTGACAATATTCGCCCTGGAAACCCCAGGCAGTTGCCCGTGTAAAAAAACATAGCCTAGTGAGTTCTTCTTGAGCATGCTTTCGATAGAAATGAGAAATTCTTTTGATTCACAAAAAACCACAATCTTTTTTGTGCCAGATAAAATCAGGTCTTTTAAGCGGATTAAAAGTTCAGTTATTTTAGGCGAGTCCATTGGGCTGGTTTTATCATCTGCCAAGGATGCGCAGTTGCAAATCAACCTCAATCGGGCCAGAATTTTCAACAAGCGTGTGCGGTCTATTTGGGTAAGGTTTTTTCTTGCAACTAGTTTTGCTAATTGCTCCATAGCTTCGGCATGTAATTTTTGTTGGGTTATTGATAATTCGAGGTGGATGGGGGTATCAACTTTTTCAGGCAGATCCTGAAGTATTTTGTCACGCGATCTTCGCAGCAAAATAGGTTTGAGCTTTTCCCGAACCTGATCCAAATTGCGGTATCCAATTGTTTTACCTGCAGGATCAATTATGCGATGATCCTCAAGAAATTGAAACGCGGGGCCAAGTCTGCGGGCGTCCACAAATTCAACAATGCTGTAAAGTTCTTCAAGGCGGTTTTCGAGGGGAGTTCCAGTAAGCACAAAGGCAAATTTGCTTTTTAGTTTTTTTACTTCCCGGGTGGTTTCAGCCTCCCAGTTTTTAATTCTTTGTGCCTCATCCAAAATTACGAGGTCGGGTTCCCAGGCATTAAGTTTAAGAAGGTCATTTTTCACAATGTCGTAGTTTACGATGCGGTAAAAAGTGGGCGTGCTGTAAGCGTTTTCTCTTTCCTTTTCAGAACCATCAATTACCTGTACCTGCCTAGAGGTGAATTTTCTGATTTCCTCGACCCATTGGAATTTAAGTGAAGCTGGGGTTACTACCAAAACGCGTTCTAAATTGCGCTCCCGTGCCATTAATTCAACTGCTGCCATCGCTTGAATCGTTTTTCCCAACCCCATGTCGTCTGCCAGAATACATCTAGATCGATGCGCAAGAAATAATGCTCCTTCGACCTGATAAGGCAGAAGCTCGGTTTGCAGCAGCTTGGGGTGCCATTGGTCGTTTGCATAAAGAGTGCGAAGTTCATTTTCCCTCTGGGCCATTTTGTGAGATTCAAGCTCATCGTTGATGAATAAACGGTGATTTCTTCAGGATTTTTTTCAACCTGCCTCATTAGTTCTGCAAGATCTGCATTTGGCTTAATATCGCCATTCGAATCGAAATAGGTTTGACCAAGAGCAAGCAACGCAGGCGAAGGGCGGTGAGGAAGGAGAATTGCGAGACGAAGTTTTGTATCGTACCGGACGATGATTTCAGGCCGGGTAACTTGGGCGTGTTTTCGCTTGGGTAAACCTTGTGCATTTTTTTGCAGAACATCAAGAACTGCTTCAATGTGCTTGCAGGATCCAAGGGTATTGGTTTTAAAGTCTGGGCATTCGCAGAAGTTCTCTCCGGTGTTAAACCCCCGAATGCTGACTCTGTAAGCTGTATTTTTGGGATTATTGATTACACGATAATCACTGAAAACCTTGTTTCTACCAAGGTTCTCAATGCGAAAAAGCGACTGTGCAGCCCGTTGCCGCCTTAAATCAAGCTGTTCTTCTCGTAACATCAGTGGGCACCTAAGGGATTTTAATCAGGACTTATTCTAGCCTGAAATCTGGTTCTGGGGTGTAAATAAGTTGCTGTGTCCCGGAAGCTTAGTAAATTAGAAGCATGTTGAATTGCTATTCCCTAGGCGAGAAGAACATTGACACAAAATCCTAATCACGCAATTGACAAAGTTCGGGTCAACCTCGGAGTCAGAAGTTATGATATTCTGATCGGGCAGGGTTTGCTTGCCAATTTGCCTTCGATATTCCCGAATGTTGCTCAGGCGACTTCCCTTTTTGTTGTTTGCGATGAACATGTGCAAGCGGATGCCGCCCTTATTGCGAAGGGTTTTCAGAACCAAAACATAAATGTGACTATTGCAGTTCTTCCTTCTGGGGAAAACCAAAAGTGCCTAGAAAGTGCCTCAAAACTTTTTGATCAACTTGTGAATATCCATGCTGATCGAAAGACGATGGTGCTTGCTTTGGGGGGTGGAGTAGTAGGCGATTTGGCCGGTTTTGTGGCTGCTACTTTTAACCGAGGCCTTAATCTTTTCATGGTACCCACAACGCTGCTTTCAATGGTGGATAGCTCCGTAGGGGGGAAGGTCGGGATAAATCACCCCAAAGGGAAAAACCTTATCGGTGCATTTCATCAACCTGCTGGTGTAGCTATCGATATTGATGTTTTAAGATTGCTACCCGATCGCGAATATCGTAGCGGACTTGCAGAAATAGTGAAGTACGGGATGATAATGGATGCGGAATTGTTTGCCTTTCTCGAAGCAAACGCTGAAGGCATTCTTGCACGAAAACCCGATTTGCTGATGCATATCATCAGGCGGTCATGCGAATGCAAGGCAGAAGTTGTTTCGCAGGATGAACGTGAAGAAACTGGCCTGCGTGCAATACTTAACTTCGGCCATACCTTTGCACATGCTTTCGAAACCATCGGCGGGTATGGTTCATGGTTGCATGGTGAAGCGGTTGCTGCCGGGATGGTGTGTGCTAATAAAGTTTCGCTTAAGCGTGGCTTGATCGATGCAGATACTGCAAACAGGATGGTGGCTTTGCTGAAAGCGTTTAAATTGCCTACTGAGCCCCCAGAGTTGTCATCTGCCGCACTTTTAGAGGTGATGAGGAACGATAAAAAATCGGTCCGAGGCAGTCTACGATTCATTCTCGCAACTAAGCTTGGTGCAGTTGCTTTGTTTGATGATGTTACCGAAGAGAATGTTAAAGGAGTTTTGTCACCACTAATCTGAAAGGTTCGCAACGCCCATGTATGAACCCTCTGACGAAGAATTAAAACCTTGGTTATTATTAAACTTGGTGCCCGGCCTCGGGCCCAGACTTACTAAAGCCTTAATAGAAAAGTTTATTACGCCCGAAGCAGTACTTTGTGCAAGTGTGCAAGCACTATCAGCGATTCCTCATCTTGGTTTTACTACAGCAACCAAGCTTTACGATTCATTCAAAAAGTATAATCCCGATCAAGAACTTTCTTCCATGCGTACTCATGGGATCAAGGCTTTGTTGCTGAACAAACCTGATTATCCAGAGTCTCTGAAAACCATTTGGGATCCACCCTCGGTACTTTATTTGAAAGGCGAAATCTTGCCCGGGGATGGAAAAGCCGTTGCGATTGTAGGCTCAAGATCGTGCACCGAGTATGGAAAAAAGATGGCAAGGAGATTGGCCAAAGGGTTGGCAATGGCGGGGTATACCATTGTGAGTGGATTGGCGCGGGGAATTGATGGTGAAGCGCATCGCGGGGCTTTGGAAGCAGGGGGTAGAACAATAGCAGTGTTGGCAGGTGGGCTATCGAAGATCTACCCACCGGAGCATGCTGGCCTTGCATTGGAAATCGTTAAATCTGGTGCCATTGTTTCCGAGGCAACGGTTTTGCAAGCCCCACTTCCCGGGATGTTTCCAGCTCGCAATCGGATAATTAGCGGGCTGAGTAAAGCAATTATTTTAGTGGAAGCTGCAGAAAAAAGTGGAGCCTTGGTGACGGCAGTTCATGCTTCTGAACAAGGCAGGCCTGTGCTCGCCGTGCCTGGAAGTGTTGAATCGTCAGCAAGTGGTGGCACTAATTCCTTAATAAGAAAAGGTGCGATTTTAATTCGGGATGTTGATGATGTTTTGCAAGAGTTAAAAGATTGGGCTCCATCATTTACCCAGAAGCTACTGCCTGGTATCTCGCCTGAGGTTACTCCCCCGTTGCTACCTGAAAATCTCGATGAAGCAGAAACGAAGATTTGGCAGGCTCTGGCAAATAGTGAATGCAATATGGACGAACTCATTCGCACAAGCGGGCAAAACGCAGGGGTTGTTGCAGGAAAGTTGTTGGGAATGGAAATGAAGCGCATCATTAAAAGGCTGCCCGGAAGTAGATTTGCCATTTGCTAGAAAACTTTTGTATCTTTCACTCCATGCACTTTGAATCACTTTCTGGTTGTGATTTCTTTGTCTTTTATATGAGGATCAAACAGGAGATTTTTATCTCGTTATCTGGGTTAGGGAATTTAAGGAACTACTGCCCCCAGAAAAGGCCAGTGTAGCCAACAAGCTTAAAGAATTGAACCAGTCGCAAGAGCCAAAGAAATAAAAGGGCTGTTAAATAAAAGAACCCCGGTGGAGATTATCCATCGGGGTTCTTTTTTTGCTTTTAACTCTTACTTGATGATATCCATCGGGGTTCTTTTTTTGCTTTTAACTCTTACTTGATGAAGAGCATTTCGCGATAGGTTGGCAATGGCCAGTGATCATCTGCAACCATGGTTTCAAGCTTATCGGATACGATTCGAAGCTTAACGATGTTTGCAAGAACATGATCACGCGCATGAGTTGCATGAGCAAGATCATCACCTTCTGGATGATCGCCAACTGCCTTTTCCAGATGAGCAATTGCTTTCTGGAAATCGGTGATGGTGGCGGTAAGAGTTTTGAGAAACTCAAGTTGGGCACTGTTATCAACCCCTGCAGCTTTGGTGGCATTTACCGAAGTTGCTATTTCGCCTTGGTAGCGAATAGCTGCTGGTAAAATCATACCCTTTGCCATAAGCAAGGCGGTTCTGCCTTCGATTTTGATGGTTTTTACATAGCTTTCGCAAAGAATGACATAGCGGCTCTGCAATTCCTTTTCGGTATAAACCTTATACTTGGTGAAAAGGTCGATGCTGTCTTTACGGATGATGACGGGAAGCGCATCGATGGTAGTGCGAAGATTTGGCAATCCCCGCTTTTCTGCTTCTTTGTGCCATTCTTCGGAATAACCATCGCCATTGAAGAGAACTTTTTTGCTTTCCTTGATGATGC
>JAPLNF010000133.1 GCA_026692965.1 Planctomycetota bacterium | reverse complement strand
TGGCCTTCGAAATCTGCAAAGAAGATGTATTCGTTTTTTGCAATTCGTGAAGGGAAAGATTCGATCCAAGCCAAGTTAACTTTGTTGGACTTGAATACAGCAATGGCATCTGCAAGCGAGCCTGGGCTGTGTGGAATGCGGAACATAAGAGTGGTTTTATCGTTGCCAGTCTTGGCTGTTTTCTGATGCCCAATGACTGCAAACCGGGTTTCATTGTCTGCTGAATCTTGAATATCTTCAAACAAAATGCGTAAGCCATAGCGAACAGCAGCCTGCCTGCTAGCAACAGCGGCGGCACCTGGTTCGCGTTGGGCTAATTCTGCAGCAGTGGTAGTGCTTGAAACTTCGGTAAGCAAAGCGTGCGGGGTGTTTTTACCAAGCCAGTTTCGGCATTGCGAGATGGCTTGGGGCTTACTGTAAACCCTGCGGATATCTTTTGCTTCGCATTTTGCCATCAGGTTGTGATGGATTTGCAATCTGATTTCAGAGCAAATAATCATTTGGGGCATGCGCATGAACATATCAAGGGTGTCAGCAATGCGCCCATCGGTGGAGTTTTCAACAGGAACAACGCCAAAATCGGCGTGCCCGCGGTTTACTTCTTCGAATACAGCGGTGATGCTACCAACGGGAACGAATTCGACAGCCTGGCCAAAGCGTTCGATGGCAGCAAGATGACTGTAACTGTATTCTGGCCCGAGGTAGGTTACTTTGAGGAGTTTTTGTAAAGCTCTGGAACCGCTCATGATTTCGCGGAAAACTGCACGAACGGTGCTAACATCAAGGGCGTTCGGGTATTTCGCATGGGCTTCTAAAACATTGGCGAGAACTTCTTCTTCGCGGGCAGGAGAGAAGATATCCTCCCCATTCTCCATTTTAATTTTCCCAACTTCGCCTGCTGCGGAGGCTCGGTCGTTTATTAGTTTTAAGATTTGCAAATCGAGTTTATCAATTTGATTGCGAACACTTTTGACAAGTGCTTGCGCTTTGGCAGGGTTGGGAGGAGTGACCGCTTCGATTTTTCGCGCCATGATAAGTCTCGTTTGGGAATACTTTTTTGCGAAAAGTTTGGTTAATGTATGGGTGCCATCGCTCAGTGTCAATGAAGTAATCTCAGAACCCTCAACAAAAGGGTCTTTAAGTCAGTTTATCATATTACCCATATTTTTTAAAGCCCTTAAATTAACAAAACAAAGAGATTTTGTTGGTGTTCAAAAGAACAGAGGCAGATCATGCTGCCAAATTGGCGGTCGGGGTGAAAGTTCGGCCTTTTTTTGGCTTACTCTTACGCTCTAAAATATTTTTAGAAATCGTTATATCTCTATTCTAATATTAGACTTACGGTTGATTCGGGATGTTTCTACGATTCTGGCATGGCAGTTGCTCAATTATCTTTATTAAAATTCTGCCTATACTAATTAAGATTCGATTGTCCTGTTTTTTAAGTGTAGGTGAATTTTGGTGCCATTATTTTGTTAAAAGTGGCGATATTTGCAAATAACTGTTTGGCTTGAGCGAATAATTTACTGACTATCTTACATTTTCGAGCAATTTTGCTCGAATCTTTTCTTGGAGAACTGAGATGGCTGAAGAAAAAATCATCGGTATTGATCTTGGAACCACCAATTCCGTGGTAGCGGTTATGGAAGGTGGCGAAGTAAAAGTCATTGCCAATCAGGAAGGCAATCGCATTACACCCAGCGTGGTTGCATTCACGGATAAGGGCGATCGATTAGTTGGCGATCCTGCCAAGCGTCAGGCGGTTACTAATCCCCGCAGGACGGTTTATTCCATCAAGCGCTTTATGGGTCGTAGGGTAAGTGAAGTTAAGGGCGAAGAAAAGTTGGTCCCCTACAAGGTTTTAGGCGGCCCCGAAGAAACTGCAAAAGTAGATATCGATGGCAAGTCTTACACCCCCCCAGAAATTTCTGCGATGATTCTGCGCAAGCTTAAAGAATCTGCAGAAAACTATCTTGGCCACACGGTTCGTAAGGCTGTTATCACTGTCCCTGCTTATTTTAATGATGCTCAAAGGCAATCCACTATCGAAGCGGCTCAGATTGCCGGGTTCGATACCGAATGGGAAATCGAAGATCCCGTAACCGGTAATAAATCCCGCCAGCGTATGCGCATTATCAATGAGCCTACCGCTGCTTCCCTTGCTTATGGCATGGACAGGAAGGCCAATGAAAAGATTGCGGTATTCGATCTTGGGGGTGGTACCTTTGATATTTCCATCCTTGATGTAGGCGATGGTATTTTCAAAGTTGAATCAACCAATGGTGATACCCACCTTGGCGGTGACGATTTCGATCAAGTAGTTATCGATCACATTGCAGAAGAATTCAAGAAAGAGAATGGCATCGATCTGCGTAAGGATCAGATGGCATTGCAACGCCTCAAAGAAGCTGCAGAGCGCGCTAAGAAAGATCTTTCCCAGCAGACTACGACCGATATCAACTTGCCATTTATTACTGCGGATGCCACTGGGCCTAAGCATTTACAGATGGCTATGACACGGGCTAAGTTTGAGCAATTGGTTGATCCATTGATCGAAAAATGTCGTGGCCCTGTTCTTCGTGCCCTTGCTGATGCCAAGATGAAACCATCTGATATTGATGAAGTTGTCATGGTAGGCGGGATGACACGCATGCCCAAGATTCAGTGGTTGGTCAAGGATATCTTCGGCAAAGAAGGCCATCGTGGTGTAAACCCAGATGAAGTGGTTGCTATCGGTGCCGCTATTCAAGGCGCGCAACTTCTTCTAGGCAGCAAATCAGAATTGTTGCTTGTGGATGTGACCCCTCTTTCGCTGGGTATTGAAACTTTGGGGGGCAGGTTGACTCGCTTGATCGAGCGCAACACTTCCATACCTTCCGAAAAGAAACAGGTATTCTCGACCGCTGCAGATGGCCAGACTGCGGTTACTATCTCTGTTTATCAAGGTGAAAGTGAAATTGCCAAGAGCGTAGGCAATCGCATGCTTGGTGAATTCAACCTCGAGGGCATTGCTCCTGCAGCCCGTGGCGAACCACAGATCGAAGT
>JAPLNF010000132.1 GCA_026692965.1 Planctomycetota bacterium | reverse complement strand
AGTTTCTAGTCCTAAATCGATGGCTGGTAAGGCAGATTATGGCAGGCCTGGTCAGTGCATTCTCAAAGTGATTAATGGTAAAAATCCGGGAACGATAAAAACCCTGACGAGTCCGGTCACCCTTTTGGGCGAGGAAAAAGGCTGCGATATCCGTTTGAATTCTCCCCAAGTCGAGCAGCTTCAATGTGTAATTGTTGAAACACCACACGGCTTCATGGTTCGCAACCTTTACGATTGCGATAAGGTCAAAGTAAATGGCGAAGCAATGGAGCAAGCGGTTTTACATACCGGTGATGAGCTATCGGTGGGCCCGTTTTCTTTTTATGTTGAGTACGCAGAAGCGGGGATGTCGGCCCAGCAAAAATTAGCCCCCGAAGATCATCTCGAAGAAGAAAGACAGGCATTAAGGGCGCAGGCCGCAGGAGTAGCAGCGCAGCAATCTGCACTTCTTCAAGAAGAACTTCGTTTGTTGCAATTAGAAAAAGCAATTCAAGAAAAGGAAAAGCAACTCGGATTGCATTTCCAGGAAAAACATTTAAGACAGGTGCAGATTCAACGGAATTTGAAATCGCGTTTCAGTAAATTAAAGCAACAAGAAACCGCCCTTATAGGCACCATGAAACAGCAGCAGGAAAATCTTCTTTCTCAAACTGAAGCTGCCCGCTTTGCACAAAAGCGCTACGAAAAACTTCGAAACAAACTTAAATCCCGCTGGAAAACCATCGCCCGTAGGCAGCTTGCAATACTTGCCACCAGAAACACCGCTATCGATGAATCCATGGCAAAGCTTTCCAAAGAATATGAGCATATTGTCAAGGAGCGGAAATCGCTGGCCTCTGCCCAAGAGTTGTTTCAATCAACTTGTGAAACCGAAAATCGAAAACTTAAAGAAGCTTATGATCAGCTCGACAGCGAACAACAACACCGTGCCCTCAAGGCTACAACGCGCGAAATTGATTTGTCGCACCGCGAGAAAGAACTTTCAGCTAAGTTTTCTTTACTAGATCAAAACCAATTGATTCTCGAGCAAAATGAAAAGCACTGGAATACTTATCTGACCAGGCTCAAACTCGAGGAAGAAGGTTTAGAAAAACGCATTCTTAACCTGCGTGAGAAACTTCCTGATTGTTCTTGGCCTTTGCCTAATTCGGATTTGGTTACAAACCAGGAGCCAATTTTAAACATACCTGCAGATGCAGCCGCTTTAATGGTGCAGCTTGAAGGGATGGCGAGCCATCTGGATGATCAACGGTTGGTATTGTTGGAAGCATGGCATAATCTGGAACAGCGCAAAATATCTTGGGAAAAAGAACAAAACGGCCTTCTCGCAGAGCTTGATGTCTCAGGAAATGAACTTGGTCGCAAGCAAAAACAGATCGAGCAATGGGAACTTTCACTGGTTCAAAAAGAAGAGAATTTATTCTGTAAAGAACAGCAACTTTCCTTACAGCGAAAACAAATTGAGGCAGATCAAGCTTCTCTTAGTCTTCAATTGAAATCATACGAGACCGATCGCAATGTTCTTATTCATGAACTTGAAGTGCGTTCTGAAACAATGGAAAAACTTGGGCAGTTGACGCATGAAACCCGTAAGGAGCTTTGTCAAAAAGGTTTGAAAGAACGCGATGAATTGCAAAAAGAAAAGATTCGTCTCGATGAAATCCGTTTATCTGCAAACAACATCTGGAAAGATTATCAGAACCGATTGCATGAACTCGAATTTCAAAAACAATCCCTTGCCATTGCTGAACTTGCGGTCGGTAGGATGACTCTAGAGGTACTTGCGGGTAGCAAGGATGGCGTTGGCGCAGATCGTAGACTCGAAAAAATCCGTAAGGGTATTGCTCTACGGTTCGAGGAAGAACGCACCATGATTCAAGAGGGAAAAAATCACCTTCAAGCGGGAGCCATCGTATTTGAAAGGCAGATCCGCGAACTGGCCCAAAGAGAAAATGAATTAGCAATTCGCTCAGGTGACTTTGCTGTTGCTCAAACCAATTTTGATGAAACACGCCAACAGTTCGAGCAAGATAAAATGCTAAATCTTGAAGCGATTAAAATTCTTGAAGGCAGGAATAAACTATTGGAAGCTCAAATTACAGACTTAAAAGCACAGGTCGAAAACCTACATGCGGTTCTTATTGAAGAAACTAACAATGTTAAAACTACCCAAGCCACTGTGCTTCGAATCGCAGCTTAATCTTAAGGTAGAGGAATATATTGCATCAGGATTTTTTCGCTGATGGTTGGTGATTCGAGAGTTTCATAAGGTGGTGCAGTTTGTGTTTTAAGGGATACAATTTGCGCAGAAACGATTTGTTCTTCTGCTTTGTGGGTTAGGTTCCATTCTTCTAACATCATTTTTAAGAAGGCTCTTGAGAAGGGATCGCGTGGGAATTCATAAAGTCCCCAGATCAGAAACCTTTTGCGGGCGTAAGAATCTTCCTTAACCCAAACCATTCGTCTGTCGCTTGATCGATTATCTAGGTTGGGATTAAATAGATTAACTTTGGTCCCATCTGCTTTGGTGCCTTCCGCCCAGATTTTCAAGCCATCTTTCAAAACTCCTGGTGAAAACATCGCCCAATATTGGTCTAAGCCGGTTATCCTGCCAAAGGTGTCCATTACCGTAGCTTCATCCGAAACCATCGGCGGGTTCAAATACCTCTGGTTATTCATCGCTATCACAAATATTAACAGGCAGGGTATTAGCCAGCGAGGGCCCGGTGTTGAAAGAACCTCAGGGCTATTTTCTTCTGTGCCACTAACTTCTGTAACAGAGCCAAGGAATTTCCATGGAATAAACGTGGCGACTTTATCCCAAAATAAACCGGGTAGAAATACGAGCCAGTAGGCTATGCACATCAAGGAAAAAAGGCCCACATCCATGCACATGTAGATTCCTAGATGAAAACCAACCATGATTGCAAATGAGATCAATCGTAAGTAGGTATTACCAAGGGGCATTAAAAGGATAAATGGTATGGATATTTCAAAGAGAATGGTGGCTTTGGTCATAAGCACCAGAATGACTGGGTATTGCAAAAGCCAGTAACCAA
Source organism: Planctomycetota bacterium (assembly GCA_026692965.1). GTDB lineage: Bacteria > Planctomycetota > Planctomycetia > Gemmatales > Gemmataceae > UBA969. The sequence goes on along the minus strand of JAPLNF010000132.1, from coordinate 3,660 downwards.
AAGGCTTGGTGAAATAATCTATGTTGAGGACATAATATAATGCGTTGAAATCTCCACGCCATTCGTAGCTTATCTTGGGTATTGCTGCGTTGAAGTAAAGGATGCAGAGTTGCAGAATGATTGCAGCGGTACCCCAGGAAAGAACGCGGTTGGAATGATAAGTGGTTGCAGTTTTCGAAAGGGAGTCGAGGCTGAACCGGGCACCCAGAGGTATAAAAAACGACCAGAAAAGTGCGCATCGCAACAACACATCGTTGCCTTGAAGTATCATGGGTTGGCGTGCGTGTGATCCCATGAGTAGAAACCAGGAAATGGCAATGGCCCAGCGGGTCTTATATCCCAAAAGTAGGGCAACACCAGCTAGGCCAGATAAAACAAACAAGAATGCCTGCCAAGCAAATGATCCTGAAAGCATGTGTGGGCTGATCCACCACACGACTCCCATGGGAAACGGGAAATGCCAGAGCACTTCACGGGGTGTCGCCCCTTGGTCGGTATAGAAAAACGAAAGCTCGAAACTGCGAAGTAAAAGGTCGTAAAGGAGAATTAGGGAGATACCAATGCGGAACAGGCCTAGCGATCTGAGATCGAGGGCAAACACTTCGCTCAAGTGATTTTTCCTAGACATAATTGCCTGCATCGGTGTTCGCAAGGTTCTTTAAGAAAAATCTATTTGCACATCTGCTTGGTTCATTATACTTCCCTTGATGCTAAGGGGTTGTTCATTGTGCGACTATTTTTGATTTTATTGGTATGTTTTTGCGTCAAGTTATGTGCATGGGTAATATTAAATCAGATGAACCCTTTCCCATGCAGGAGGTATTTCCATGTCGCAATTTTTTAAATCGATCACTTCCCAATCTTTTGATGTCAAGTTTGGGCAGATTGGTAGCTGGATTGCAGCAGTTGCTGTACTTGGAATGGGGATGTATAAGCTCACTAGGTTGCCATTAAGCGAGACAGAGTTGTTTTTTGGAATATTGCTGGTGCTTACGGTTACCTTGCTCATGGTGTTGATGGGTTTGATTCTTCCTTTGACATACCGCAAAGCTAATGATTCAATTGGTTGAAATCGGATGCAGTTCCTTTCTGTTCTGATACAATGAATTTGCTTTAATGGTAATTTTAGTCCCTGATGAAACGGTGCTTTTCATGTTCACGAAATTTATGAAGTTGGGTGTTGTAGGTGCTGCAGGTGTGGCTTTAATTTTCGCGCAGCAGAATGTAAATGGGCAGCGTGATACCGTTGTTCCAGCGGTTGGGGGCGTGACCAAGGCTCCGATTAGCTCGAACCAATACTGGGGTTGTCTGGGTTATTGCAATGGCCCCTTGCGATCTACCAATAATCAATACTGGGGTTGCTTGGGTTATTGCAACACGCCCTTAAGTTCAAATAATGACGTCTATGTTCCAACTCAGGAAACAGCTACGCCTTTCACTCCTATGTTTGCTGCTGCTGCTGCTGCGGGCAGTAATGCCAAGTTTCTTTTCCCCTTTGGCGAATTGATGAACAAGATGGCAACTGCGCAGCCGCCACCGCCTCCTGAACCTGATCCGGTTGAAGTAGCAAGGCTTACCAAGCAACTGGCGGATGAGAATAATAAATTGCGGGTTCAAGCTGCTGCAGAGCTTGCAAAGCGCAAAGCTAAAGCTGCGGTAAAGCCATTGATGTCTATGCTGCGAGACCCAGACCCTGTGGTGCGAACAAGTGCGGCAGCGGCTTTGGCACATTTGGGCAAAGATGTTGTGGGGGAAGTAACGCTGGGGTTGTATGCGGAAGATCGCATGACTCGCATGGGTTCTGCAATGACATTGGGAATGATAGGCGAGCCTGCAAAAACCGCAATTACTGCGCTTAAAGGAAGCCTGATTGATACAGATGTAAAGGTGCGGGGGCATGCTGCCCAAGCCATTTACAGAATTTCAAAAGATGCGAAAACCGCACTCCCTGTGTTGTTGAAATGCATGCAGGATGAAGATGAGCATGTTCGAGTGGGGGTAATCAATGCTCTTGCAATGATGGGGGCGGATGCAAAGCCTGCAGAGCCCGAGTTGAAAGCCAGACTGACAGATACCGTTCCATTGATTCAAATCAAGGCTGCTGAGGCGTTGTTGGAAATTACCAAAGACCCGAAGGGATTGGCGCCGTTGCTTATTCCTGTTTTAGAAAAGCTTGCGGGTAATGAAGATGCGGGAATTCGCGCAGAGGTTGTCGCATTGATTGGCCAGCTTGGTATTCACGATGCAAAAGCAGTGGAATTACTGCAGATTGCTTCGCGGGATAAAGATTCAAATGTCGGGCAGATTGCAGCGAGTGCTTTGTTTCATGCAGGCGATCCTGCGGTGCCTTCTTTGATGAAGGGGCTTACGGATTTAAATGTGCAGGTTAGGTTTCGTTCGGTAACCGCACTGTCCCAGATGGGGCCAAAAGCAGAAAAAGCAATACCGGCTCTTATTAATGCGCTTAATGACTCAGACATTTCCATCCGATGGGAAGCTGCTTTGGCGTTGGGTAAGATGAAAAGCCTTGCGAAGCCCGCGGTCGAAAATCTGATCGATGCCTTGGAAGATCCTGCGTATCAGGTTAGGCTGATGGCTGCAGAGGCACTGGGGGAAATTGGACCCGATGCAAAAGCAGCATTGGATGCATTGAAGAAGGCACAAAACGATAAACGAGGCGAGGTTGTTGATGCTGCCAGGCTTGCGATCAAGACAATATCAAAATAGTTTTACATGCCTGCGCGAATGATGCCTAAAAACTGATCAGCTTTGAGGCTGGCGCCGCCTATCAAACCGCCATCCACATCGGGTTGGGTCAGAAGGCTTGCTGCGTTATCAGGTTTTACGCTACCACCATATTGAATGACCATTTGTGCTGCAACTTCAGCGCCATGATGCTTCGCAATCCAACTGCGAATAAACGCATGGGCATCTTGTGCTTGCTGAGGCGTGGCGTTATGGCCTGTACCGATGGCCCAAACGGGTTCATAAGCCAAAACCAATGATTTGAAACAGGTGGCATTAACACCAGCGAGGCTGCCATCGAGTTGATTCTTGAGGATTTCATTGGTTTTGTTAGCTTGGCGTTCATCGAGTGATTCGCCAATGCAAAGAATAACATGCAGGCCTGCGTTTAAAGCGGCATGAACCTTTTTATTAACTGCGATATCGCATTCGCCCATTTTGTGTCTGCGTTCGCTATGGCCAAGGATTACATACTTACAGCCAATGTCGATGAGCATAGCTGGGCTGATTTCGCCTGTGAAAGCACCTTCTTTTTCGTGGTAACAATTTTGGGCGCCCAGTGCGATATGGGTTCCTTTAAGAACTTCCCCTACGGTTTGAAGGTAGGTGAAAGGAGGGCAGAGAGCGACATTAACTTGATGGTTGCCTGCCATGAGTTCAACCACTTCTTGGGCAAGCTTTTTTGCGGTGGCGTGGTCGGTGAACATTTTCCAGTTGCCTGCAACAAATTTCTTACGCATGTTTAGTCCGACTTTCTAAAAGAGGTTAATACTTGAAGTTATAATAAAGAACAAAAGCCTTATTTGCCAGCATCTAAAGCAATAATCCGCAAAATATTGGTTCCTATTCAGGAACCAATCAGGGGCCAATAAACAATTATTGAAAGAAGTTGCTGGTTTTTAGCCAGAGATTTGT